>JAYVML010000194.1:0-7186 GCA_043758955.1 Novosphingobium sp.
TCCAGCTCGAACGTGGCGGATCTTGGGACAAAGGCAAAGGTTGTGAAACGTTTGGTCCAATCGGACCTTGGCTTGTCACCAAAGAGGAGATCGGCGATGTGCAGGCGTTGTTTATGTGGCTCAAAGTTAACGGCAAAACCGTACAGACCGGCTCCATATCGAAGATGATTTTCGACTGCGCGACGCTTGTCAGCTATATTAGTCAGTTCATGGCTCTTCTTCCCGGCGACATTATATCCACGGGGACACCGCCGGGCGTCGGCATGGGCATGAAGCCTCCGCAATATCTCGAAGTCGGAGACATCATTGAACTTGGCATCGAGAAACTCGGCCGCCAGCGACACCAGGTGATTGCGTGGGATAGCGCTGGCTGAGGGATGGTACAAAGTTGCTGGCATGGCGATAGCAGGGCGAGATGAGTCGCAAATCGAGAGCAAACCAGGGCACTCGCCTCAGTTCCGTTCAGGATTGGTATTGACCGCCGAAGTCTAGCAAGCGTCAGGACTTATTAAATTGCTTGCATGGGAGATGATTGGTTGATGCAAAGGCGGCGTTGAGGAGGCGCTGTCGATGAATGTTCCGTTTTTGCTGGGTAAGGCACATAAGCGTTTGAGTTGGTATGTGCCACTACAAAACCGTTGAAGAGGTGGACATACTGCTATCGGCTTTTGTAGAGATACGCGAAGTGGGTGCCAAATAGTTCCCGGTCAATCGATCGTTCAAACCCAACGCTTTGATTTTTGCTTTCCTTTCCTTCGACAAAGTGTTCAGTTGGTCTCAGCATCCGTTCGACATAGATTGAAAATAGGCGTCCCATTTCTTTGACGGCACCGCCAATAGCTTGCCACGAAGGGGCATTGCACGAAGCGGGGTGGCGACAAACCATGTCCCCAGGTCGTAAGTTGACCCATCAGCAAATTATGCTACTTTCCAGTATACAAAACATAAACTTGGCGAGGAGTTTCCATGGTTGCTGCATCACAAGTAGTTCTGACGGCCACCGAGCGAGTGACACTTGGCGTGCCGACGGCAGAGGCTGTTGCCGAAGAGGCAACCAATCGCGGCGCCAGCAAGGTCTTCATCCTAGCCAGCTCATATCTTAATCAAAAGACCGACGAGATCCGCCGCATTGAGGCCGCGCTTGGCAGGCGTCACGCGGCGACGCACGAAGGTATCCAGCCGCACGCCCCGCGCAGTGACGTCCTAAAGGCAGCTGACCATGCACGCTCGGTGGGGGCTGACCTGGTTGTAACCGTTGGCGGTGGCTCGGTGACCGATGCTGGCAAGATCCTGCTTATCTGCCTCAAACACAATATCACGACCGTCGAACAGTTCGATAACTTCCGTACCCGCGTGGAAGAAGACGGAACGGTGGTGAACCCTGTCTTCGATGCGCCAGATGTTCGAGCGATCTGCGTCCCGACAACACTCTCCGGCGGTGAATTCAATCCGCTTTCAGGCGCGACTGACGAGGCGATTAAGCAGAAGCAGGCCTATACGCAGCGCGAGATGGTGCCCGTCTGCGTCGTGCTTGATCCCGCAATCACGGTGCACACGCCCGAATGGCTGTGGCTTTCAACTGGTGTGCGTTCAGTAGACCATGCCACGGAAACGCTAGCTTCGCTGCTGTCGAATGATTTCTGCGACGGGCTGGCGGACAGCGCTCTACGCCTCCTCGCCGAAGGCTTACCGCAAGTCAAAGCCGATCCTTCGAATCTTGATGCGAGGTTGAAATGCCAGATCGGCGCGTGGCAATCGATGATTCCGATCATCGGCGGTGTTCCGATGGGCGCAAGTCATGCCATCGGTCACGTGTTGGGCGGAACCTGTGATGTCCCCCACGGCTACACCTCCTGCGTCATGTCACCCTTTGTGCAGGCCTATAACCTTGAAGTAAATGCGCATCGCCAAAAGCGGATTAGCGCCTGCCTAGGTGACCCAGGAAAGTCGGCTTCGGAGCTGCTCGATAGGCTGATCCGCGGCCTTGGCATGCCGCGCTCGCTGCGCGAGGTGGGAGTGTTAAAGAGTCAGTTGCAATTGATTGCTGACTATACTCTTGAAGATATCTGGGGTCGCACGAACCCGCGGCCGATAGTCAATTCGGCTGATGTGATGAGCATCCTGCGCACTGCGATGGGCTGATCTCAAGACAGGAAAATTGATGCCGGAGGCCATCGATAAGGTGCGAAAATCGACCCAATTGAAAGACGAGATTACGGCCTATAAGAGGCGGCGTATTCTCGAAGAAGCAAGTCACTTGTTCTTCGCCAACGGGTATGAAACGACCACTCTCGATGCGGTCGCCGAACAGCTCAACGTCACGAAACCGTTCATCTACTCGTACTACAAAAATAAGGGTGAGCTGCTCTATGAGATTTGCCAAACAGGTATCCAGCTCTCTCTGACGGTCCTTGAAGAAGCGTTGTCAATTGAAGGCACAGCTACCGAACAGCTCAAGGTAGTGGCTGAACGCGTGGCGCGGATTATCATTGAAAACCAGAGGTATATCAGCGTCTATCTGCGCGAGGAAATGAGCCTTGAGCCGGAAGACGCGCGTCATATCCGCGAACTGCGCCACCAGTTCGACCTTAAATTAAGCGAGCTTCTGGAAAAGGGAAAACGCTCAGGCGAATTCGATATTCAGCACCCTTCGCGGACCGCCATTTGGGTTAGCGGCCTGCTTACTTGGATTGCACTTTGGTATCATGATGGGGGCCACTGGTCGGCAACCGAGGTAGTGATGGACGCGATCAATATGGTGATGAAGATGGTTCTTCCCGGGACGGCACAACATGGCTGAGCAACCGTCAGCCGCGATCCATAATGATCCCAGGGTTCTCGATCGCCGCATCTGTGTGCTTCGCTATCTGATTGATGATTTGGCACACAAACAGCCAGAGGAAATTTATGCCGTGTTCGAAGATGGCGGCAGTTGGACCTATGCACAGCTGCGCACATTGGTGGTCGGCAAGGCTGCAGGGCTACAAAAGCTAGGCGTCAAACGCGGCGATCATGTTGCAGTCTGGATGGCTAACGGGCGAGAGTCGCTGGTTGCATTCTTTGCGATCAATTATCTCGGCGCGGTATTCGTGCCCTTCAACACTGCCTATCGCGGCGCCATCCTGGAACATGTCCTCGCAAATTCTGACGCACGGTTGCTGATCGCCCATGCCGGACTCTTGGACCGCTTGGAGGGGATTAACACTGCTGCCATTTCAGAAATTGTGACTTTGGGAGAGCCTGCCACCAAACCCGCATTCGCGACAATCGACTTTGCCAATGTCAACGGCACCGAGGAAGAGCTTGAGCCACTTACCAGTCCGATCGAACCCTGGGACAACCAGGCGATAATCTACACGTCGGGGACGACCGGACCTTCCAAGGGGGTACTGTCCTCCTATCTTCATCTCTACACCAATGCAGGCCCTGAAAGCTGGCATTTTGTGACGGGCGAAGATCGTTATCTAGTCAACTTGCCGATCTTCCATATTGGCGGTCTTGGTATTCCCTTCGTGATGCTCGCAAGGGGTGGTTCGATTGCGCTGATGGAGAACTTCTCGACTGAAACCTTCTGGGATTTCGTTCGCAAAACGCAGTGTACTGCCATATTCTTGCTCGGTGTTATGGCGACCTTTCTGATAAAGCGTCCGCCAGCGCCAAATGACCGCGACAATCAGGTGCGGGTGGCTTTCATGGTGCCGCTCACTGAAGCGGCTGGCCCATTTCACGAACGCTTCGGGATCGATGTATTTACGATCTTTAACATGACCGAAATTTCTTCACCGATTGTCTCTGAAGCCAATCCATCCAAGCTTGGCACGTGCGGTAAGGTGCGCGCGGGCGTAGAGGTGCGGTTGGTAGACACCAATGACTGCGAAGTGCCGATTGGGTCAATTGGTGAGATGATCGTGCGGACTGATCGGCCTTGGGCCATGAACAGCGGCTATCACAAAAATCCGGAGGCGACCGCCAAAGCCTGGCGCAATGGCTGGTTTCATACCGGTGATGCGTTCCGCCGTGACGAAGAAGGTTACTTCTACTTTGTTGACCGGGTGAAAGATGCCATTCGCCGACGCGGCGAAAACATCTCATCCTTCGAGGTGGAAAGCGAAGTGATGGCGCATCCCGACGTGCGTGAGGCAGCAGTCATAGGCGTGCCCAGCGAATATTCCGAAGACGAGGTTATGGCGGTGATCGCGCCCGTGCCCGGTGCCACGATCAACAACGTTGAACTCACCGAATTTCTGACCGCCCGGCTCCCTTATTTCATGGTGCCGCGCTACATCAGGGTCATGGATGAGCTACCAAAGACGCCGACCGCAAAAGTCATGAAGGCTGAGCTGCGGGCTGCGGGCATAACTGCTGATAGCTGGGATCGGGAAGCAAGCGGCCTCAAGCTGCGCAAGGAAAAGCTTTGAAAACTGCCACCTGACACACCTTAAGCTCAGGCTGGCTGCACGTCAAAACCCAGCTCATTTATGAGCTGGCACGCATAGATCGATGTGCCAAGAGGTGAATTAAAACGGTATCCAGAAATGATCCAGACACCGTTCATTACATTCGTGCCCGCCGGATCTGGATCCAGCGTGAGCAGCGGTTCATTTGCGCCCGCTGTTAATCGGGCTTCCTGCTAGAAATCAACGCCGAGGGTCACACCATAAGTGCGCGGCGGAGCAACCGAGCCGACCCGGACGCTATTGAACAGTGGGGCGGTGATAATATTGTTTGTGAGCACGAGTTTATCGGCAAGATTGCGGCCCCACACATCCACTGACCATCGTCCGTTTTCTGCGGTATATTTCAATCCGGCATTAATCAGCGCGTAGGGTGCTTGTGTCGCGTCAGCATTGTTGAATTCGGTAAAATAAACGCGGTCCTGCCAGTTGATATCGCCGCGCAGGTTAAGTTTGCCAGAACCTCCGATCGGAAGGTCATAATTGGCTCCGGCCCGGAACGAGAATTCGGGCGCATTTGATAACCGGTTCCCGGCAAGACTAACCACTTTGAACTTCTGGCGGTAGTCACCGCTGTCAAACTTCTTATATTTGGCGTTGAGATAAGTGCCGAACAGCTCAAGAGTCAGCCCTGGAGCCGGCTTAGCACGAAGTTCAGCCTCGACGCCGTAGTTGCGAGCAGAAGCGGCATTGACGGTCGTCACAACGCTGGTGGCATCAACAAAACCTACCTGAAGATCGGTATAATCCATATAGAAAGCGGCAATGTTTGCCTGCAGGCGATTGGCTAGTGCCGCTGTTTTGAGCCCCAGCTCATAACTCCAGACATATTCAGGATTAATCACATCGTTGCGCGAACCGACGTTGATGACACCGGATTTGAATCCGCGCGTGACTGAACCATAAAGCAACGTATTGTCCGTCGCCTGATATTTTAGCGTGACCGTCGGGGTGAAAGCGCTCCACCCTTTTTGTTTGTTGGTTGAAACAGAGCCGAGGAAGTCAAAGCTCCCCACACCTTTGCGGCTTTCGTGGCTATAACGTCCACCAAGCGTCAACTTGAACTTGTCGCTCAAGGCATACGTGCCCTGGGCGTAAAAGCCGATAGCGTTGATCGTCACGGTGCCCTGTTGAAGATAGTTGAACGTGTCAAAGGTATTTGCTGGAAGGCCGAACAGGATGCCTAGATTGGTGAGGGGCACCCGCACACTGCCAAAGAGATTTTCGTGAAAATACATTGCGCCGAGCACAGCATCGAATTTTTTGCCCGAATAGCTTCCGACAAATTCCTGGCTGTACGATTTGCTGTTTTCGTCATAATTGTTTTGACCAAAAAAATTGGCATTCGAAGCGTCAAGATCATCACGGTTGAACCGTTTGAACTTATGGTAGGATGAAATCGATTTTACATCCCAGTCGCCTGGCTTCCAATCAATCGTGCCGGTAAAGCTATGGCCGTCTCGCTTGTTTAGCGGCTCCTGATCGGAATAGATATTGCGCAAATTGGCCGTCCGTCCGGCAGCGGCAGCTACCGTGAAGAGCGATTGTCCGCCCAGAATGGCGCCAAGCTGATTTTCAGGAGCTATGGTCGGGCCGAAATAATGGAAAGCATAATTGCTGTCGTTTTCGTGGAACACTTCACCAGACAGCAGAATATCGACCGTGGGGGCCACCTTGAAAAGCAGGCTGCCCCGAAACGCATAGGCGTCACGGTTATCGATCTCTTTGCCTGTGAATTCGTTTTTGCCGTAGCCGTCGCGGCGATCATACTTGCCTGAAAGTCGGACCATGACAGTTTCGCCGACAATCGGGCCGCCGACTGCACCTTCGATGGCGAGCGTATTATAGTTGCCGTAGGTCAGTCGCGCATAGCCATCCAGTTTATCAGTTGGCCGTTTAGTGATAAGGTTAATTGCACCTGCTGTGGCTCCCCGCCCATAAAGCGTTCCTTGCGGTCCGCGCAGCACTTCGACGCGCTCTAGATCATAAAAGCCAGACAGCTGTGCTGCGGGGCGCGCAATCTGGGCACCATCCTGCAAAAACGCGACACCGCCATCGGCGCCAAGATCAATGCTGGTCAGGCCAATACCGCGAATAAAAATGCGGTTTACACCAAACTGATCCCCTACCGATAAGTTCGGGATAGCCGAAGCAAGCGAGGCAACATCCTTGATGCCGCCAGCGCCAAGTTGAGCCGAGGTTACGGCGGTGATGGAAGCGGCGACCTTGGAGAGTGTCTCGGAATTGCGGGTTGCGGTTACAACAATATCCCCGAGTCCCGCGTTATCGTCAGCCGTTGATTGAGCAAAAGCAGGATTTGAAGCAGCGGCTAGTGAAGCGGCCCCGGTAAGCGCCATAAAGCGAATCTTCGTCACCCCAACATTTTGAGTTGCTCGCGTTTTGGCCGTCGAACCCTTTGATCGAGTCATCTTACGCTCTCCCCATCAGCCCAGCTTCTAATCGAAGCTTTTTCTACTATCGCGTAGATACATTTTATTTTAGGTAGAATGCAAGGTGGAATTGCAGTCAACGAAAAGATGGAGCGGCCTGTGACAATGTTATCGATTTGGGATGTCGCGCTGTGAGTTCCACGGAACTGTCTAGTATCCTAGCCAAACCCGAGCACTTGAAAGAGAAGCTCGAAGGCGCTGATGCAGCGACGCTACTGCTGGTTTTGGTCCAGTTGACCGGCGACCGTCACCTGCTGGAACTCGCTCGCCCTCACATCAAAG
>JAYVML010000195.1:0-1877 GCA_043758955.1 Novosphingobium sp.
ACCAGATTGAATGCTTTGACCATCAAATCAGGATGCTGGTTACGGATTGAGCCCGAAGCGAGTTCATAACCGTTGCACACCAGATCGTACTGGTACGCCTTGATCGTCGTGGGATCCTGCGTCTCCAGCGCTTCGAGCCCGCCTTGCGGCATCGAGAACGGGTTATGCGCAAAGTCGAGCTGCTTGGCCTCATCGTCCCATTCGTAAAACGGGAAGTCGATAATCCAGCAAAATTTGAAACTGTTCAGATCGAGCAACTCAAGCTGCTCGCCCACCCGGCTGCGCGCGGCGCCCGCCAGCTTGGCGGCCTGCTCGGGCTTGCCCGCAGCGAAGAAGGCGCCATCGTCGGGACCAAGCTGGAGCGCGTCGAACAGCGCGGCCATCTTGTCTTCGCCGTGGTTCTTGGCAATCGGGCCGCCGAACACGCCGGCCTTGCGGGTAACATAACCGAGCCCGGCGTGGCCCTCGCTGCGCGCCCATTCGTTCATGTCATCGAAGAACTTGCGGCTTTTTTCGGCGGTCGCGGGCGCGGGGATCAGGCGCACCACCCCGCCCCCGCCGACGATCTTTTCGAACAGACCGAACCCTGATTGGGTGAATTCGCTGGTCACATCGCGCACGATCAGCGGGTTGCGCAGGTCGGGCTTGTCGGTGCCGTAATCGAGCATCGCCTGATTATACGGAATACGCGGGAACGCACCCGCCTTGGTCACGGTCTTGCCCTCTGCGAAGGCCTCGAACACTCCGGCCATCACCGGCTCCATCGTGTCCCAGACTTCTTCCTGCGTAACAAAGCTCATCTCCAGATCGAGCTGGTAGAACTCGCCCGGCAGCCGGTCGGCGCGCGGATCTTCGTCGCGGAAGCACGGCGCGATCTGGAAATAGCGGTCGAACCCGGCGACCATCAGCAGCTGCTTGTACTGCTGCGGCGCCTGCGGCAGCGCGAAAAACTTGCCCGGGTGGATCCGGCTCGGGACGAGGAAATCGCGCGCGCCTTCGGGCGACGATGCGGTCAGGATCGGGGTCGAATATTCGGTGAAGCCGATCTGTTCCATCCGCTGCCGGGTTTCGCGGATCACTGCGCTGCGCTTGACCAGGTTGGCGTGCAGCGTCTCGCGCCGCAGATCTAGGAAGCGGTACCGCAGGCGGATATCTTCGGGATATTCTTGCTCGCCCGCCACCGGCAAGGGAAGTTCTGCGGCGTGGCTGAGAACGGTTGCGCCGCGCGCATAGACCTCGATTTCGCCGCTGGGCAGGTTCGGGTTAACAGTTGCGCCGCTGCGGGCCTTGACCTCGCCGTCGATGGTGACCACGCTTTCGAGCCGCAAGCCGTCCAAAATGGCCAGCGCCGGGCTATCGCTATCAGCGACAATCTGCGTCATTCCATAGTGATCGCGCAGATCGACAAACAGCACGCCGCCGTGGTCACGTTTACGGTGGATCCAGCCCGATAGCCGGACGGTTTGACCGACATCGCCAGCGCGCAGCGCCCCGCAGGTGTGGGTACGGTAAAGATGCATCGAAACACTTTCAATTCGGCCTGCTTTAAGGCAGGGGGAAGGCGCGGCTAACAGGCGATAGCTGCACATTTGTCAAGCCGTGGACCCGCATGGGTCCAACCACAGGGCTGCATTTTGGCCCATACAGAAAAGTACAATGAAGATACATTCCCTTATTACCACGTCTGCGGCGCTCGCGGATCTGTGCACTCGGCTCGCCAAATCGGACTTCGTGTGTGTTGACACCGAATTCATGCGCGAGAACACCTTTTGGCCTGAGCTGTGCCTCATCCAGATCGCTGACAGCGAGGAAGCTGCGGCAATCGACCCGCTCGCGCGCGATCTTGACATGAAGCCGCTGATGGATCTGCTGGTCAA
>JAYVML010000196.1:0-6767 GCA_043758955.1 Novosphingobium sp.
CGTTTTTTAACGGGGTATCATACCACCAATAAGCTATCGGCCGCGACCCTCCTGCCGCCTCCATACCACGACCCGTTTCTACCGCGCACAGGCGGGCTGAGCCGGGGACAGTTTTTTAAGATGTCCCGCTCCTCTTTGAGTGCGCGGTTCTCAAGGCGAAGCCGTTCATTCTCGCGGGCCAGATCAGCCTGCGGCGTTGCCGCCAGTCCAGCGGGCCGGTATTGCGAAATCCACTTGGGCAGCGTCAACTTGCCGATGCCCAAATCCGATGCCACCGCGGTCGCGCGGCAACCCACTGCTCAGCGAGGGTCCGCACCGCTTCCCGCTTGAACTCAACTGTATGCGTGATCTTCTCGTCGGTCTCCTTGATCGAGTGGTAAACTCTCAAGTGACCGGCGCAAAACCGTTACAAGTCCAAGATGCCTCACTTGGCACATTGGTGCGACACAGAGCCAGCTGAACTGAACGATCCAGTCCAGACAGCTACTTTCAAGGAAACCCGGCGAACTGTCTACGGAAGGCATAAGTGGCCGACCGGCTTTTGCAACAGGCCTCTCTCCCAGGCGTCAAGCTTCGCCAAAGACCTCGCGCTGCGATAGCTCAATCCAGTCGAAGTAGCGACGGCGAGCGTATTTTTCGGTCACGAGACCAAGAACGCGGCGGTCGGCGTCAACCACAGCGAGTTCGTCGACGGATTCTCGGTCAAAGGTTTTAAGTATTTCGTGCATCCCGGTTTCGGCGGTAAGCATGGTTTGAGGCAGGATGGCAATCGCAGCCACGCTTGCTTGGGGATTGAGGTCGGCCCGAAAGGCGGCCGAAGTGTTAACAATACCTCGGTAGTGACCATGGCCGTCAGTCATGACTGATTTTTTGGTCGAGCCGAGTGGAACCTTCTCGCGCAACTCGGCGATCGTTGTACTTTCTGCGATCTCGACCCAATCACGCCGCATTACGGTTTTGGCCGTCAGATCCAGCATCCAGCCAATGTCGCGAGGGCTGCGGACAGCAGACCCGCGAATGTGCAGACGCCAGGTTGAAAAGGAATAGCCGAACAGCTCGCGGGTAAGGGCGCTTGAGATAAGTGTCGCAGTGATCACAACGCCCATCAGCGCAAAGTCATGGGTCGTCTCAAGCATAAGTATGGCGAGCGTCATGGGTCCGCCGACAATCGAAACGCTTAGCGCAGCCATGCCAACCAACGCTGCGTCATTCAGATCTAACGTAAATCCCAAGCCCATCAGGTTGACCAGCCCGGCAAAAATCTGGCCGATTAACGATCCAAGGAACAACGATGCGAAGAACAGCCCTCCACGGAATCCAAAGCTGAGCGAGATCACCGATGCCGCAATCTTCAACAGCAGGACGATCAGCAAGAATGTGAGCGCAGGGTGCAAGACAAGGTCCATGTGCAAAGCACCATGGCCCGCCGACAGCGCTTGTGGTGATGCCAAAGCAATTGGCACAAGCAGCAGGCCGCCGATGAACTGACGCCACCGTGAGATCATTTTCGACGCCTGCACATGCTGTTCTGTAAACGTCACCAGCCGCATGACAACGATGCCCAACAAGGCGCAGATGCCGCCTAGTCCGGCGTATGCGAGGTATTCGTAAATGCTAAATGCGCGAGCAGTTGTTGTTGCGATCAGATAGGGTTCGACGCCGAACAGCTTAGAAATGGATGCCGCTGCAAGAGCGGCTGCCATGACAGGAGCAATCGCAGCAGGTGTGTATGCGCCAATGACGATTTCGAAAGCATAAAAGGCTCCGGTGAGTGGCGCACCGAACGCCGCACCGATCGCCGCTCCAGCGCCAGCTCCTACCAAAATCCGCAAATCGTTACGGCGTAGGGCGAACCACTGACCAAAGGTCGAAGCAATCCCGCCACCCATCTGCGCATAGGCGGCCTCAAGGCCGACTGAAGCGCCCACGCCGTTGGACAGCAAAGTCTGGACGGAAATGACAAGATTATCGGTAAACGGAATTCGCCCACCATGAAGAGCGTTAGCTTCCACCACGTCGATCGGCACGCGGCGGCGGTCAAGCCAACGCACGATTAGAACTAGCAGAAGTCCACCTATAGGTAATGCCACCAACTTCCATGGGTGGTGGATTGAGCCGAGCGCGCTCACCCGATTTATCGAAACCCCGTAGAACAGCCGCTGCACTGTGTGCGCGATCGACTGCTGGGCGATTGTCAGCAATCCCGCCGCAATACCCGCGAAAGCGGCCAACAGAATGAACGCAGCTTCGCTTGCCCGAAGCTTCCTTCGCAGCCGAGTTATGCTGACAAGAAGGGTTGTCTTTTCGATCACAGCCATGTCTTAGACCGAGCCGCTCGGCCTCCATTCGTCAACCGCTTTATAGATGCTGGCAGTCTAATCGCAACTCGTCTCCACACGATGTAGTTTGGGCTTTGAATGTGGAACCGCAGCTTATGAGTGATTGACGATCAACCAGTACGGCCGTGCGTCGTTCCTTGTAAGTCTACCTGTCGACGAGGTGGCTGTTCTCGACCCGATTGTTGGCCCAGCGGCCGACTTCGCGCTTCTCGCTGTTACCCTATACTTTCATCACGGCGCTATAAGAGCGCAGCCCGTCCGTCGTGATCGCTTCGGGTAAGCTGTGGCGCTTGAGCACCTTCTTCATGAAGGTAGCGCTTGCTGCGCCGCTCAAGATCGGCCATCCGGCCTCGGTTCGCTCGGGCCCGCATTCCAAGCTTGAACCACCCATCACGCCCCCGCGCAACGCTTTCTCAAACAGTCTCTTAGTGACATTATAAGGGATTGGCGTTTCAAAAGCCCGGACTGGCAGCTCCTTGCAGATGGCACAAAAAGGACTTGGGGACATAACCTTGACCAGATCGATCTTAAATGGGGGAGGACACCGATAACTGTGTGGAGCGAACCCAGAATGGTGGCCAAGTTGTCGCTTGGGCGAGACTCCCGCGCGAGCAAGCCCCGCAGTGCAGAATTCGCTGTTACCGTGCTAAAGGCGTTGCTGAGATATGCTTGCTTGCGCAGCAAGGTTACAATCAATGTCGCGGAGCAGATTCCCCAGCTTTATCGGAATGGGTCGCGCGCTGAGATTGTATGGACCGATGAGGCTTTACAAAAGTTCCGTGGTGCTAGTCGAGACTCAATATGGCGCATCTCGATGATGGACTTCGGCTGGCAGCGCTCACTCGACTGCGCAGCGCAGACTTGGACTTGCTTATTCGGGACAAGGTCCGCGAGAGCACGATTGAAAATAGGCTGCCAAAGTTAGTCGCAGACGTCGTAGGATAGCGATCATACCTTGCCCCCCTGACCTTGACGAACTTCTTCAAGAGTTGAAGACCCCACCGCGCTCCGCCGGGGTGAACACCGCTCTGGTAAATGGCATCGGCAAGCCCTGGAGTGCCCACGGGCTTGGTAGCAGCTTTGGTCGCGTTCGTGACCTAGCGTCAGTCCTGCATTTCGATCCTGAATCAGGCAAAACAAAAGCAAAGCACTTCCACGACCTTCGAAGCACGTTCGGCACGCGGCTTATCCTCGAGGGTCTATCTGACCAGGATGCGGCACAGATCTTGGGTTGGTCGCCAGATCAAGTTGCTGGAATCCGCCGTTGCTACGTTGACCAACGACAGGTTGTTGTGGCAATTGCAGCTCGCTAGCTGGCCAGCTTGTAAACCGGGTTGTAGACTCACGATCCGAAATGCAGCTAACTGCTTGAAATGCGGGTGTAGCTCAATGGTAGAGCAGCAGCTTCCCAAGCTGAATACGAGGGTTCGATTCCCTTCACCCGCTCCAACTCCTTGATCGCCGATATCCGCAATCGGCGTTACAGATCCCAGAAATCAGCCATATATGAGGTGGTTAAGGCTGCCAATGTTCGCTTGCGTCCGGTGGCAGCCACTCTGGATTGGGGGCCTTTTGAACTAGGGTCATAAATAAGGCCCCCAGTAGGGCGCTGGTCAACAGGTACCGGTGATTTCACCCCTTCTCCCCTCGAAAGGGATTGAGCTTCCTCTATCGGCAAGCAAATCCAATGCCCCTGTCCCATGGTTGGCGGGTGGGTTGAAGGTTTGGCACTTCATGCCAATGCCAGTTTTAAGCTAGATTATGGTGGGAATTTGGTGGGGCTCAGCTAGTTGCAAGCGGTCCACTGTCTTCTAATTCATTGAAAACGTTGGAGCGGGCGAAGGGATTCGAACCCTCGACCCCAACCTTGGCAAAGTTACCAGAGGGCCTTTTCTACCTACCCTAGCATACCCTATTGTACGCCATAAATCACTGCTTTTATTGTTTAATATCCTCCAATATTACGCTACTACCATCCTGCAAGCAACCGGCCATTTCCGATACGGTGGACGCCCGGTGGTCACCCGGAGCCACAGGTTGGGGTCGTAATTTTGAGGAATGGACGTGGCAAAATCATCCACCAAACTGATCACCAAGCGCGTCATTGACGCAGCTGCTTGCGCGGCCAAGCGTTATGACATCTGGGACAATCAGGTGTCAGGATTTGGCGTTCGCATCGGCCTGACGGGTATCAAGACGTTCGTCGTCAGATATCGCGCCGAGGGCGGCGGACGCAATGCCCCGAAGCGCTATGTTACGGTCGGGCGCTATGGCGCACTGACCGTTGAGCAAGCCAGGAAGAAGGCAAAGGAACTGCTCGCCGCAGTCACCGTCGGCAATGATCCCGCGTCAGAGCGGAACGCCAAGCGGCTGGAGATGAGGATGAGTGGCCTGGTCGATCTCTATGAGGAGGAAGGCTGCTACATTCAGCGGGGCAAGCGCCTGGGCGAGCCCATGAAAGAGCGGACCAAGACCTATACGATCGCGCGCTTGCGCCATCATGTCGTGCCGTTGCTCGGAACGAAGCGGGTTACGGAAGTCGGGGCGGGCGACATCGAGCGGTTCTTCCGTGATGTCTCGACAGGAAAATCTGCCAGCGACGAAAAGATGGGCCATCGTCGGCGGATCATCGTGCGCGGCGGCGATGGCGCCGCGCGGAAAGTGTTCCGGGATCTGTCGGCAGTTTTCAGCTTCGCCGTGCGCCGCGGGATCGTGGCTGCGAACCCTTGTGAAAAGGCTGTGGTCAAGAAGACCGACAATCAGCGAACGCGCTTCCTCTCGCTGGCTGAAGTGCAACTTCTCGGCGAAGCCTGCGATCTGCTGGAGGCGGACGGCGTCAATGTGAAGGCGCTTAACATTGCGCGTCTATGGGTCCTGACCGGCTGCCGCCGCCAGGAAATTGCAGAACTGAAATGGAGCGAAATCGACTTCGATCGCGGCCTTCTCACGCTCGCGGATTCAAAGACGGGCAGATCGATCCGGCCACTGGCGAATGCCGCGCTGGCATTGCTGAAGAGCATCGACCGGGTCGAGGATTCAGAATTCGTTTTTCCGGCCGACCGGGGTGAGGGCTTCTTCCAAGGGACCAAGACCATCTGGCCCAAGATTGTCAAGATGGCGGGATTGGAAGGCGTTACCCCGCATACTCTTCGCCACACAATGGGCGCGATCTCTACCTCAACAGGTGAAGCCCTGGCGCTGACCGGAGCCATTTTGGGCCATTCCAACATGCGCTCGACGATGATTTACGCCCATGTCGAGATGGATCCGTCCCGCAAGGCGGCAAACCGGGTCGGCAAACGAATTGCCGACGCCCTTTCGGGTCATCTGAAAACTGCTTCTCGCACGAAAGTCGCGTGAGGGCGCAAACATCGATCTTGAAAATTGACCTTTAAGGTGTATATTGCATGTCGGTAAAGAGAAGGCCGCATCATGAACTGGCTGCCATTCAGGCGAAATTCCATGATGCGGACAGCATGGAGATCACGCGGAAGGCAATGCGCGATGCCCAGGCTCTGGGCTATTCGCTCGCGGAAGTGGTCGATGTTGTTCAAGCTTTGGAGCCCGGAGATTTCGTGAAGTCGGACACGGCCCACAATCCACCAAATTCCAAGGTCTGGCACGACAGCTACAGGATCCCCTGTGACGGCTTGTATCTTTACCTGAAGTTTGCCGGCGAAACGCTGATCGACATTGTTTTGACGTCGTTCAAGGAGGTTTGAAGTGAGCGCGACACGCATCCACCCGGAGACGGGCAAGGTTCTGAGCCGGGCTGTTCGCCAACAGACCGTCAGCGTCGGTTCTCTGACGCGCATTGTCGAGGTTGCGGGCTGGTATCCCGAGGATGACAGTGATTCCATTCACTCCGGCACCGATCTGAAGGTGCTGGATGCCGCCTATGTGGAACTGCGCACGGCCTATGCCGCGCGGGTCAAGGCCGTGCGCAAGCGTCTGAAACTGACACAGGAAGAGGCCGGGCGGATTATCGGCGGCGGCAAGCGGGCCTTCCAGAAATATGAGAGTGGTACGACCCCGCCAAGCGATGCAGCGGTAGGGCTGCTGGAAATCCTGGCCCGGCATCCCGAAGAACTAGAAACCCTGCGGTCGATCCGCGCGAATGCCTCGACTGCTGAACAAATTTCGGGCAGGATTGTGCGGATTCGAGGAATGCGAGGCTCAAGTCGTTCCGACAGAAGGGGCAAGGCCGCCTAGGGTCCGAGGTGTTGCGATCCGTCGTCGAGCAAAGCTTCGATCGAATATCTTGCTGCAGCATGTCATGAACAAGCAGCGCCACAAGGGAAACAGCAATATCAGGCTCCCAGAAGGAGGAATGGACTTGTAACGGTTTTGCGCCGGTCACTTGAGAGTTTAGCACTCGATCAAGGAGACCGACGAGATGATCAAGCATACGGACGAGTTCAAGCGGGA
>JAYVML010000197.1:0-5840 GCA_043758955.1 Novosphingobium sp.
CCCATTTCGCGGGCTGCGCGGACCAGCGCCCGCACCGCCTCGACCCCGCGCTGGTGGCCGACGGCGCGAGGCAAATGGCGGGCCTTGGCCCAGCGGCCGTTGCCATCCATGATGATAGCGACGTGGCGCGCGCCAGCAATTCCCCCTGCCGGCTTGTCCTGAGCCTGGCGCAGAGTCACCGCCCCATGATTTCCTGTTCTTTGTGCGCAGCGACATCATCGAGCACCTTGATCTGCTCGTCGGTCAATTTCTGGACTTCGGTTTCGCCGCGCTTGCGGTCATCTTCCGAGATGTCCTTCTTGCTCTCGTCGGCCTTCAGATTGTCGATCCCATCGCGGCGGACATTGCGGATCGCGACCCGGGCCTTTTCAGCGTAAGTGTGCGCCAGCTTGGCCAGTTCCTTGCGGCGTTCCTCGGTCAGGTCAGGGATCGGCAACCGCAGCGTGTTGCCATCGTTGATCGGATTGAGCCCGAGCCCGGCCGAACGGATCGCCTTTTCCACCGGCCCGACATTGGTCTTGTCCCACACCTGCACGGTCAGCATCCGCGGTTCGGGCGCAGAAACAGTCGCGACCTGATTGAGCGGCATCGAGCTGCCGTACACCGTCACCATCACCGGATCGAGCAGCGTGGTGTTAGCGCGCCCGGTGCGCAGACCGCCCAGATCGTGGCGCAAGGCTTCAACCGCGCCCTTCATCCGGCGTTCGAGATCGGCCTTGTCATACTTTGCCATCGGTCAGGCTCCTTTGGTGACGACCGTCTGCGTGCCTTCGCCCGCGAGCACTTTGGCCAGGTTGCCGGGCTCACGGATCGAAAAGACGACGATCGGAATGTTGTTATCGCGGCACAGGGCCACTGCGCTGGCATCCATGACTTTCAGGTCTTGTGCCAATACCGTGTTGTAATCGACTGTATCATAACGCTTTGCTTTGGGATTCTGCTTGGGATCGCTGTCATAGATCCCATCCACGCTGGTTCCTTTGAGCAGCGCATCACACTGCATTTCGGCTGCGCGCAAGGCGGCACCTGAATCGGTGGTGAAATACGGCGCGCCGACCCCGGCGGCAAAGATCACCACGCGGCCTTTTTCAAGGTGACGTTCGGCGCGGCGGCGGATCACCGGTTCGCACACTTGATCCATCTGCACCGCACTTTGCACGCGGGTGTGGACGCCCTGCTGCTCAAGCGCGTTCTGCATCGCCAGCGCGTTCATCACTGTCGCCAGCATGCCCATGTAATCGGCCTGCGCGCGGTCCATCCCCTTGGCCGCGCCAGCCATCCCGCGAAAAATGTTGCCCCCGCCGATCACCAGACAGATCTGGAGGCCAGTGGCCTGCGCGGCCTTCACTTCCTTGGCCAGTTCAGCCACGAATTCGGGATCGATCCCGAACGGCTGGTTGCCCATCAGCACTTCGCCGGACAATTTGAGCAGAATACGTTTGTAGGCGGGCTTGGACATGGGCTGTGACATCGCTCTCGACCTAGGCTCTCAGCAAGGTTCGAGCGGCCTTAGACCGCCGATCGCGCGATGCCAAGGTTTGCGCCGCCCTGACCACGGATAATTGACGCGAACTGCATATGAAAAAGGCGCACCTTGCAGCACGCCATTTCCTCAGGCGGTGCGTCGTGCCGGGTCAAGCCCGGGACGACGATGGTCAGCCCAATCCGGCAGCCGCCGCGACTTCCGCCGCAAAATCGGTCTGGACCTTTTCGATGCCTTCACCCAGCTGGAAGCGGACGTAGTCCTTTAGCACAATCTTGGTGCCCGCAGCCTTGCTCGCCGCTTCGACAACCTGGGCTACCGGGGTTTTGTTGTCCATCACGAACACCTGGCTCAAAAGCGCGTTATCCTTGGCGAATTTGGCCACTGCGCCATCGACCATCTTGGCCTGGACGTCTGCGGGCTTGCCCGATTCGGCGGCCTTTTCGGCAGCGATCTTGCGTTCGCGGTCGATCATATCGGGATCGAGATCGGCGGCGGTCAAGGCCATCGGGAAAGCTGCGGCGATGTGCATCGCGATCTGCTTGCCGAGCGGTTCGAGCACATCGGCGCCGGCCTCCGATTCGAGCGCGACCAGAACGCCGATCTTGCCCAGGTTGGGGGCCGCCGCATTGTGCATATAGGGCACAATCACGCCGCTACTGACCGAGACCGTCTTCATCCGGCGGACCTGCTGATTTTCACCGATGGTCGCGACATTGTTGGTCAGCTTGTCGGTAACCGTCCCGCCATCGGGATAAGCCGCAGCCTTAAGCGCCTCGACATCGTCCGCCGCAGCGCCAAGCGCAACTTGCGTGGTCTTGCGCACGAAATCCTGGAACTGCTCGTTCTTGGCGACGAAATCGGTTTCGGAATTCACTTCGACCGCGACGCCCTTAGTGCCGGAAACTGCGACACCGACCAGCCCTTCGGCAGCCGTGCGGCTCGATTTCTTGGCCACCGCCGCCAGGCCTTTGGCGCGCAGCGAATCCACCGCAGCTTCCATATCCCCGCCGGTCTCGTCGAGTGCCTTTTTGCAATCCATCATGCCAGCGCCAGTGCGCTCGCGCAGGGTTTTCACGTCAGTGGCAGTGTAAGCCATTGCGCCTATCCTTCTTTTAAACAGGTCGACCGCCGGACCCCAAGGTCCGGCCGGCCAGTAATCCGCGGGGCCGGCTTCAGGCTTCGGTCGCGGTTTCTTCGACGGTGATTTCGCCAGCGGCTGCGTCTTCCATCGTGGGTTCAGCAGCCGGAGCCGCATCGGGCGCAGCAGCCGGTTCGGCCACAGAGTCTTCCACCGGGGCTTCGTCCAGCGCGCCGATATCCACGCCCGAATCAACCACGCCTTCGCGGTGACCCTTGGTCGCGGCTGAGGCGATTGCTTCGCAGTACAAGCGCACGGCGCGGCTCGCGTCGTCGTTGGCCGGAACCGGAAACGCTATGCCATCGGGCGAAACGTTTGAATCAAGCACCGCGACGACCGGGATACCCAAGACGTTGGCTTCCTTGATCGCCAGCTCTTCCTTGTTGGCATCGATCACAAACATCACATCAGGAATCCCGCCCATGTCGCGGATCCCGCCAAGCGAAAGCTCCAGCTTGTCACGCTCCCGCGTGAGTTGCAGAACTTCCTTCTTGGTCAGCCCGGCGGTGTCCCCGGCGAGCTGCTCTTCCAGCGCCTTCATGCGCTTGATCGACTGTGAGATCGTCTTCCAATTGGTCAGCATGCCGCCCAGCCAACGGTGGTTGACGAAGTGCTGCCCGCACGAGCGCGCAGCCTGCGCGATCGGCTCTTGCGCCTGGCGCTTGGTGCCGACGAACAGAACCTTGCCGCCAGCCTGAACAGTGGCCGAGACGAAATCGAGCGCGCGCGCGAACAGCGGCACGGTCTGCGACAGGTCAAGAATGTGGATGCCGTTGCGGGCGCCGAAAATGTACGGCTTCATCCGCGGGTTCCAGCGGTGCGTCTGGTGGCCGAAGTGTGCGCCGGCCTCGATCAATTGCTGCATCGTGACGACTGGAGCCGCCATATGTATTTCCTTCCGGTTGAACCTCTGAGAAGCTGGAACCGTGCGGTTAAGTCCGAAGACTTGCCCGACTGCGGCACCGGTATGGGCGCTTCCCATGTGGATTTGCCTGCAAGATACGGTGGCGGAAAAAGTCCGCTTTCGCCTGCAAGCCGCGCGCCCTTAACTGGCAATGCCGCACAAATCCAGCAAAAAATGCGGCAGAGCGCACATCAGAAAATGGATTGACACGTTAGAACAAATCAGGAACATAGCGAAAAGTTAACCACGTTTGGAACTTTCGCGCTTGTCCACACGTTATCCACAGGTCCCCCCACAGGGCGCGACGGAGTTACGATGATGTTGACGTTTGGTTTGATTGCGCTGATTTCAATCGCTGCCCTGACCGCGATTGCCGTGCTGGCGTGGCAAATTGCCGACGCCGCGCCAAAGGTCGCCGAATTGAAGACGGCACTGGCAGATTGCTCACAGACGCGCGAGTTGCGATTCGTTGTTCGCGAGACGCTGGTCAGCCCACGTCACGGTCAAATCGTGACGCTGCCGATCAAGCTCAAGCCGGTGGGTTCGGCGCAGCCAGTGCGCGCTGCCGCTTAATCCGGGTATACAGCACCATCGCCACCGGCAGTAACGCCAGATAGACGGCGCAAATCGCGATCAGCGTCCACCATGGTTCTGCCAGCAACCCCGCCGCGACAAGTCCGAACAACGCGATCACCTCAATCCGCACTTGCCTCCGCGGGCGCAATTTGCCCCAGCTTAGCGTGGCGACGTTGGAAATCATCAAGAACGCCATCGCCGCCAGCCACACACTGACCAGCACTGGATCGCGGAACAACGGATTTCCTGTTACGAAGAATAGGTACATCGGCAAGAACACCAGCCCGGCCCCGACCGGCGCTGGCACCCCAGTTAGGAAGCCGGCAGTTTTACGCGGCTCATCGGCCAGATCGATCCTCGCGTTGTAGCGCGCCAGTCGCAACGCACAGGCGATTGCATAGGCCAGCGCAGCGAACCACCCGATGCGGGGCAAATCTTGCAACGACCAAAGGAACAGCACCAAGGCCGGAGCCACTCCGAACGAGACATTGTCGGCGAGACTGTCAAGCTCGGCCCCAAACCGTGACTGTGCTTTAAGCAGCCGGGCCACGCGGCCATCAAGCCCATCAAGGATCCCGGCGAGCACGATCGCCTGCACTGCTTTTTCGAAATCGTGGGTGATGCCAAACCGGATCCCGGTCAGCCCGGCACACAAGGCCGCAGCGGTGATCGCGTTGGGAACCATCGCCCGCAGCGTCAGACCGGGCCGAACGGGTTCCGCTATCACTGGCGAGCGCCCTCAATCAGCATGGCTTGCCCCGCTTGAGCCAGCACGGTTTCACCCGCCACTACGCGCTGGCCAACCAGCACCTGCGGTTCGGTTCCGGCGGGCAAGTACACATCGACCCGGCTGCCGAACCGGATCAGCCCGACCCGCTGGCCCGCCGCTAGGATATCGCCCGGCTTGACGAACGGAACGATCCGCCGCGCGATCAGTCCGGCGATCTGGGTGAAGCCGATCGCGCGACCGTCACTCTGCTCGATCAAGATATGCTGGCGCTCGTTCTCGTCGCTGGCCTTGTCGAGATCAGCGTTGAGGAATTTGCCCGGGATATAGACCAGCCGGCGCACCGTACCGCCAATCGGCGCACGGTTGATGTGCACGTCGAACACCGACATGAAGATCGAGATCCGCGTCACTATGCCGGACGGGAGCCCCAGCGTGCCGCTGCCATCATCCTGCATCAGTTCACGCGGCGGCTCGGTTTGCTTGATCAGAGTAATCAGTCCGTCGGCCGGGGCCACAATCAGCCCCTCGCCCAACGGCGTAACCCGGCGCGGATCGCGGAAAAACGCCAGAATACCGAATGTCAACGCGCCCAATGGCCAAGCCAGGGTTTCCCACGCCATGAACGCGCAGCCTGCACTGAGCACCGCTGCTGCCAGCGCGAACTTGCGTCCTTCGGGGTGAACGCTGGGCCAGTTCCACGCAGCTTCGCCGCGCCCGCGATTGTCGAGAATATCACCTGCCACTTACGCAACCTTCCGCACGAAAACTGTACCGGCGGAATAGCCCGCGCCGAACGAGCAGATCGTCCCGATATCACCGTCCGCCAGATCGGCGCTATGTTTATGAAAAGCAATGATCGAACCCGCGCTGGACGTATTGCCGTAGGTATCGAGCACGGTTGGGCTTTCATCTTCGCTGGCTTCGTGCCCCAGCACCCGCTGAGCGATCAGCCGGTTCATGCCCTGATTGGCCTGGTGCAGCCACAACCGGCGCAGCTGATGCGGCT
>JAYVML010000198.1:0-3463 GCA_043758955.1 Novosphingobium sp.
ATCAGCGCGCCGGTGGTATCAATGACCGGGTTGATGAAGTTCGCCAGGACCGTCGTGGTGCCAGTAGTTGTGCCGCCGATGATCAGACGATCCGCCGTAAGGACCCGCGGGCCCAATGATGCGCCCCGCCGCAGGCTTCCAGCGCCACAAGACACCTCGGCTGTTCAGCGAAAAACTCCAGCACCTTTCCGCGTGCAATCCGTCGGCTGAAAACCTGATGCCCAGCAGCATCAGCCCCATGTGCCTGAAAGACATTCTTTGCGATATCCAAACCGATCGTGGTAACCTCTGTCATGGACGCCTCCTTCTCATAGGTGTTTAACAACACCTACCTTGGCACATAGATGCCGTCGGGGGGCGTCCACCCCATCAGACGACGGACATTTCGGTAAATCAGACAGGCCCGCCGATGCCAATCGGTTAAACCCCAGATGACGATGCTGTTCAGCACCTCGTCAGGAGCAAACCGCAACATTCGTGCTCGAATGAAGGAGCATGGTTATGTTCAAGACTCTTCTCAATACGGGCGCCCTAGCTGCGGTAGTTGCGACCGCCCTCGCGGCAGCTCCGGCCTCTGCGCAGGATTACAACAGTCGTGCTGGCTATTACGAAGGTGAATCCGGTCAAAACCAGTATGAGGATGATGACCGCAATGCGCAGTATGATCGCCAAGACGAGGAATATAGGCGTTATCAGAATTCGCGGCGGCAGCAGCGCTCACGCCAATATTACACAGCAAGGCAGGATGCTTACGTCCGGCAACGGCATCATCAGGATCAGCATTGCTCTGCAGGCACCGCCGGCGCCATAATCGGCGGTGTTCTGGGCGGGCTGCTTGGCCGTGAACTAGGCCGCGGTGGGTATTACAACGAGCCGAGCACAACCGGACTTATCCTTGGCGCTGGCGGCGGCGCACTGGCTGGTCGCGCAATAGAACGCAACCGGAAGTGCCGGTAAGTCCAATTTGGAAACTAATCAGGAGTACGTGAAAATGATCCGCAAAATTGCTTTGGCTGCTGCCTTGTCATCCGCCCTGTTATTCGGCTTAGCCGCTCCAGCCTCAGCCCAGATTTCGGGCGGGATAACCGTGAGCGTTGGCTCGGGCGGAAGCTATTACGACGGTTACTACGACGATCCCTATTACGCCGATCCATATGACGAATCAGAATATGACGGCTACTATTCAAATGACGACAGATATTACGATCAATCTGACGACAATGCCGATCGGGACGACTGGAACTCGGAGAATGATGAGAACGACGAGGATGACTAACCCAGTCTGTTCACGAGGGTACCCGCGCCGCTGACCGACTCAATCCAACATAGGCATCATGCCCGGTTCGGCCTTGGCCATCGCGCGCTGGTAGGCGGGGCGAGCCCCGATGCGCTTGAGGTAAGCCAAGGTATTGGGCAGCTTGTCGAGCTTGGTCGCGCGGAAGGCTCGGCTGGTGGTCAGGCAATAGACCATCATGATGTCCGCGGTCGTGAGGTTACGCCCGCCGAAGAACTCTGCCTCGCCCAGCCGGGCCTCGATCATCGCCCAGCCCTTGATCGCGCGATCGCCAACGAAGCCAAATGATGCCCCGTCAGCGTTTCCGCTTAAGGTCAGCACCAGTTGCATCAGCAACGTCGCCATGAAGGTGCCGTTCGACCAGTGAAACCAGAATAAATGCTCGGCAAAGTCAGGATCGTCGGCCGCCGGGGCGAGCCGCCCTGCCCCGTACTTGGCATTGATGTAATCGCAGATCGCCCCGCTTTCTCCGAGCACGAGAGCGCCGTCGGTGATTACGGGGGCGATCCCCATTGGGTGCAATGCCTTGTACTCGTCGGGAGCTAGCCGGTTGTCGGCGCGGCGCTCGTAGCGTTTAACCTCGTAGTCGAGGCTCAATTCCTCGCACAGCCAAACGGCGCGTTCGGACTGCGAGATGCCGAGATGGTGGACGGTGAGCATGGCGCGTTCCTTTGGTTTACGTTGAAAGTTAGCCGGTTCCTGCAAAGTAACTCAATCCCCGCAGAAACGGATGTGGGCCGATCTGTCGCGGCGCAACCACGTTATAAGGTTGACGACTAGCGGGACACTGCCTGGCTGAGATTATAGGCGTTCGCGCAGGGCTTCATAGGGTGTTTTCGCATCGAAGCCCCCCGACAATCTAAGCAAACTTCTTGGCTTTGCCTTGAGGCCATGCTTGGGCCGCCTCCTCTCCCCCTACGCATCGGCGCGCGCCCGGGTCCGGAGCGTGAGGCCGAAGAAGCGCGGACCCGACCATTTGGTGCCGGTGATGGCGGCGGCGATTTCGCTCAGTGAGCGGTAGCGTTTCTCCCGGTATGAGAACCCGCTTTCCTCGACCAGGACATGATGGCTTGCGCCGCCCCAGTCGCGCACCAGCCGGGTGCCGGGCTTGATGTGCAGGCTGGCCACCGCCACCGGTTCCCGCTTGAACTCGTCCGTATGCTTGATCATCTCGTTGGTCTCCTTGATCGAGTGCTAAACTCTCAAGTGACCGGCACAAAACCGTTACAAGTCCAGATTGATGATGGCTTGAGTTGTCGCGGCGCAGCGGGGCGTTTTGGGGTAGCGCCATCGACGGCAAGCCGAGCCGCTCCTTCGCCGGGCGCTGGCGCTTAGCACCGAAGTGCTTGGCAAACTGCATCCAAACACACTGGGGTCAGCCGGAAATCTGGCCGTTAGTTTGCTGAGCCAGCCATCACGCGCAGCGTTAGCGATCGACTCAGCCCGGCTGGCGGTGCGCGGTTGGAAGCAGCGCCGCGCGGCTGGCGGCAACAGCGCGCGGGACGCGGACCAGCGTACTCGGGACAAGCAGAGCGAGAAAGTCTACTTCACCGATCTCGCCGATGCCGCCTGGGCGGCCTCGGCGGCGCATCCGGCCGAACTCGACGCGCTGAAGGTTGAGGCCTTCGCTGCCTTGCAGGAGGCGATGGCGGGTTCGGCCAGCCAAGCGCTGGCGCTGATCGCGGCGCGGCGCGCGGTTGCAAGAGCGCGAAGGGTCGCCCCCTTCGCGGGGGCGTGGATCGAAACTACGCCGGTGAGGCAATGGCCAACCTCGCGCCGCTGTCGCCCCCTTCGCGGGGGCGTGGATCGAAACACCAGCCAGCCCTATACCGATTACAGGCCCAGGACGGCGCTTACAAATGAACGAGGCCCGCCCGGCACTATGCCAAGCGGGCCTCGTCATTGTTGCGACTGTTACCCCTAGAAGCGGAAGCCAGCGCGCAGACCGTAGCCTTGCGTATCACCCACATCAGCCCATGCACTCAGCAGCGGGCCGCCCTTGGTGCCGCCGCCGATGCCAGCTTCCAGCCGCACCCAAGTGCCCTTGCCGTTGCCATCGAGCGTGGTGGTGCTCAATCCGCTGCGCAACAGGTAGTTGTTGTCGTCGCGGAACTCATGGAAGCCGCGGGCTTCGATAAACGGTGCAATCGGGCCAGCGAAGGTCGCCCG
>JAYVML010000199.1:0-15131 GCA_043758955.1 Novosphingobium sp.
AATTCCGTGAGAAACTGGCCGAGCAGCCGATCGAACAGCAGCTTGGCAACCCGGTGTGGCACCTGCTGCGCGCCAATGGTTATGCCGGCGGGGATGGCCAGAAGCTGCCAGTGACTTTCGGCCTTTTGCTCAATCTGGCCGGCGTTCTCGGCGCGAACGCCACCCACGAACAGGTCTGGTCGTATCTTGGCAACTATGTCGCCGATGCGAAGCCTGCCGCGCATCCCGCGGTTGATACGCTGGTCACCGCCGCGCTCGCCTATAACCGCGATTACGTCGCGCCCACTTTGCTGCGGCGCAAGCCAGAACCAAACGAGGCGGCGGCGCTGGAGGCCCTGGATTCCATGCTCGCCGAAACTTCGCACGATGCCACCGCCGAGGATCTGCAAACACTCATCTACGAAATTGGCAAAGACCCACAATACGGCTTCGAAACCCTGCGCGACTGGTTCAAGGCGCTGTACGAGGTGCTGCTCGGATCAAGCCAAGGCCCGCGCATGGGCAGCTTCATCGCCTTGTATGGGGTGGCAAGTACGCGCCGATTGATCGCCGAGGCGCTGGAATAACGATCAGGCCAGCGCCTCCACAGTTTCGCGCTGCATTTCAAGCAAGGTCTGGCGAGCATCGGACGAAAGGCCTGGTTCCGTCAGCAAGCGCGCGATTGTTCCGGTTTGAGCTGCGATCAATGAGCGGCACTCCCCGGGTGCCAGCAGACCCGCCTCGCCCGCAATTTGCCAAGCTAACTGCATCGAGACGGTCAGCGCGCCGCGGGTGGCCTGCGCCTCGACAGCGCGCGGACTGGGCAAGCCGTGCTGCCCGGCCTTCATCGCGTGAACTATCGCAGTTTTCCATGGCCCGTCGGCCCGGGCGCGGACGACCCCGTCGGTCCGTGCGGAGAGCGTCGCGGGGTCGATTATCTGATCGTTCTCAATCACCAGTGGCGCATCGCCGCCGGTGGCGCAGGCATAGTCTGGGGTGGCGGTAAAGGCATCGAGATCGCGCGTGGCGGCGCTGGCCGGGCGCGAATAGTGCAGCGGAACCGAGCGGCATGACAGTGGCCGGCGCGGGTAAATCCCGCAGCGGTTTTCGCGCACCGCGTTGCATGAACCGGTGCCCAGATCGAGCGGCAGGACCGAGAGGCTGAGGTATTGGATATAGTCCATCGCCTTGGCACCGCGTCGCACCTTGGCTGACCACGAGGCGGCGGCGAAGCTGCTCAGCAACCGCTTGCTCTGGTAAAACTCGACGCTGGCCAGTTCGCGCGGCAGTCCTTCAGCCCCGTAATCGCTGACCGATCGCGGGAGGCTGTAAATCCGCATCAGCAGACGCAGCACGAACACATCCACCAGCGCTGCCGCTTCGCCCAGTTCCAGTTCGGGCGCGCGGTTGCAGCACTGGCCGCACTGGGTGCAAGCAAAGTGCCGTTCGGCCATGGTCAGACCCGCTGCGCGGCGATCCAGCGATCGAGCTTCGCTTCGAGGATCGGCAACGGCAGTGCGCCCGATCCCAGCACCTGATCGTGAAACTCGCGGACGTCGAACTTGCTGCCCAGCTGGTCCTGCGCCTTGCGCTTGAGCCGCTGAATGGTCAGCGCGCCGATCTTGTAGCCCAGCGCCTGTCCGGGCCAGGCGATGTATCGCTCGACCTCGGCGATCGCATCGCTGCGCCCCATGCCCGAATTGGCCAACATATAGTCAATCGCCGCCTCACGGCTCCAGCCTTTGGCATGCAACCCGGTATCTACCACCAGCCGCATCGCGCGCAGCATCTCATCGTCTAGCGTGCCCCAGTGTTGCATGGGATCTTTGTAAAAACCCATATCGTAACCCAGCGTCTCAGAATAAAGCGCCCAGCCTTCGACATAGGCATTGTTGCCGCCAAACCGCTGGAAATCTGGAAGCGAAGTGTCTTCCTGCGCCAGGCTGATCTGAAAGTGATGCCCAGGCTCGCCTTCGTGCAGGAACAGCGTCGTGATCCCGCTCAGGAACCGGCTGGGCAGGTCGTAAGTGTTGTAAAAGAACACCCCCGGGCGGCTGCCATCGGGCGAGCCTTGGTTGTAGCTACCGCCAGCTTCGTACTTTTCTCGGTACGCCGGGTAGGGCTGGATGATCAGCTTGCTGCGCGGCACCCGATTGAAGAATCTGGGCACTTGCGCTTCGACTTCGCGCGCGACCTTGGCAAACCCGTTGGCCAATTCGTCGCGGGTCTTGGGATGAAACTGCGGCGCGGTGCGGATATAGTCGAAGAACTCGCGCAGTTCGCCTGGATAGTCCAACTCGCGCGCAACCGCGGCCATGTCGCGCTGGATCCGTGCGACTTCGCTCAGCCCGAGCTGGTGCACCGCCTCGGGTTCAAGCCGGAGGGTAGTGTGCTGGGCGATCTGCAGCCGGTATAGCCCGGCACCGCCCTTCATCGCCGAAATCCCCACTGCAGCGCGCGCGGCAGGCAGATAGTCAGCGGCGAAGAAATTGCGCAGCCGCCGATAGGCCGGATAGACCTGATCGGTAGTTACCGCATTGAACTGGGCCTTTAAAGCCGTCCGCCGGTCCTCAGATAATCCCGCCGGAAAATCGCGCACCGCCGAGGTGAACGGCGATTGCGCGGGCGGCTGGGCCAACAATGCATCGATCTGCCCGATCATGTTAATCACGGTCAGCTTTGATTCGACCACGCCCGTCGCCAGCCCTTGGCGAAACCGCCCCACCGCATTGTCGATCACTTGCGGGAAGGCGGCGATCAGCGCTAGGTTGCGCTCATATTCGCCTTCGTTGGTATAAGGCAGCGCACCGTCCTTCGCCACCAGTGCGGGGAATTCGATATGCATCCCGCCGAAATGATTGAACGGACGGACGGTGGTCAACGCCTGCACTTCGGGGCGCAGCCAGGCGGCATCTTGGCGCTTGTCACCCAGAAAGACGTCGTAGGAAATCTGGCGTTCAGGGCTCAGCAGACGGCGATCGATCCGCTTGAGTCCCGCCAGCGCTTGCGCCACCAGACTGCGTTTGGCGCGCTGCTGCGTGTCGGTATAAAGCTCGCGGAAGGATGCGACGTTAGGCAGGCCGCCGCGGTAGATCAGCCCCAGCGGATCGAGCGCATCCTCAGCTTTGGCCACTTTGCGGAACAGCTGCATCAGCCGCGCATCCTCGCCGATTGACACCGGAGTGGGATAGGCGGGCAGGGCGGCCGTTCCAGCTATTGCGAATGCGCCCGCGGCAAATCGCCGCCGGGTCAGCATGGGTCCGAAGGTCAACCCCATTTGCGCGTACGATACCATTTGGTGATGATGTATTTCTTCCCTTTGAGCACTGGAGTTCCAGCGTGCATGGTCATTTCGTTAGGCTGGCCGGTGGGTGTGTGGTTGTTCCAGATCAGCAGCTTGCCGCGCTCGGGCGGTACCGCAATCCCGATGTCGGTAAAGGCCGTATCGCCGCCGTCCTCAACATCGTTCAGATAGCACATCGCCGTGATCGAACGCTGCCCGCCCTGTTTGGCCTCTTTCTTCCAGTAATCGGCCTTGGTCCAGAACAGGTCGAGGTGATATTTGAATTCCTGGCCGACCAGATAGCGCTGGCCTTGCATCGTCTCGCCAAACCCGTGCGGGATCCCCAGCAGTTCGTCGATCCGGCTTTCGAGCATGTGGACGAACGGGTTCTCCCGGTCGACATTGCCCGAAGAGCTGGTCCGCCACACCTCCTTATAACCGTGGTCGAGCACTTGCGAGGGCTGCGCAGTGCGGTCGATCATGTCCATCAGGTTGGCGCATTCGTCGGCGTTAATGAAGTCGGGCACGGTCCAGATTTCGGCCGCAGGGGTGACCACTCGATGCGCGCGCGGATCGGCGTCCAGACGTCGCCGGGCATGCGCGCCGGTCCGCAGCAGCGCCACCTTGTCCGGGTTGGGGGCATTAACGTAATTGCTCATCGATCCTGCCTATCCGATTGACCGAACAGGGCAAGGGTCAAGCGTGCAGGCCGCGCGCACCCGAAGCTGTGCGCGGCCCATAAACACTGTCTAATCGGTCCAGTCGCTTACCAGAAAAAGTTGTTGATTACGTCCACCACTTCGCCCGAGTAGATATCCACCAACACCGCATCGTCATAATAGCGAACCCAACGATAGGGCCCATAAACGTCTGGCAATCGATAGTAATGCGGGTCATCAATCCAGTAATTCTGTCCAAAAAACAGATTGTCGAGGAAAAATCCAATGCTCAAGCGGCGATAACTATAGTTACGATAAGGAGAATAATAGGTGCCGAGCCGATAATAAGACGGATGGCTGTTGCGATAACTGTACCAGTTATAGCTGTTGTTATTGCGCCACTGGCGATTCCACTGGCGGTCATCGCGGTCACGATTATTGTAGTTTTGGTTATAGCCGCTGTTGTTGCCATAGTAATAGCCGCCGCTGACATAGCCGCCGCTGCGATCGCGCTGGCGATCGTCATGATGGCGGTCGTCGCGCTGGTGCCGGGCGCCGCCTTCGCGGTTCTGCCAGTTAGCGGCGGTCCAATTCCGATCGGCGGTCTCGCGATTGGAGTCGGGGGTCGAAGTCTGGCCCTGACGACCAACCCAACCCGCCCGGGCCGGTTGCGGCACAGGACGCGCCGCCTGGGAAGCGTCATTTCTGTCGTTCCGGCCGCGGCGTTGATCGGACTGCTCCGCGCCTCGGTCGCGATGTCCGCCGCCCCAACCATTGCCGCCGCCGCCTGACCAGCCAGCCTGCTGCGCTTGCGGAGGCGCCTGCGGTGCTGGGGCTGCGCGCGTTTGCTCCTGTCGAGCTTGGCGGTCGCGTTTTCCGCCGTTGTCCTGATTCTCCGGGCGTGCCGGTGGTGCGCCGTCTTCGCTGCGTGCGCGCCAGCCGCCGCGTCCGCCATTTTCCGGATCGGCCGATGCCAGACCCGGTAAGGCAAATGCTGATATTGCCAGCGCCATCACGGCATAACGACGCGTGCGGTTGCTCAGTTTGACGGCCATTGCCGTATCTCCAACCTCTGCGCCGCACCATCGGCGGCGACCATGCAGCAATATCTATGCCAGTCGCGCTTTCGCCAGCGTGAATAGCTCGTTAAGCTTCGCGTTCAGGTAAGGGAAGATCGCGAGCACCTGATTTTGCTTGTTCGAATTCAGTCTGGAGAAGAGCGTTGGCATGCAATCGGTTTGGTTCGAGGCGTGGTTGTTCTGAAGGTCACGCATACTTATCGTAACGCGAATGGTTTGAAAGTGATCAGAATAATTGGAGCAATGCGAGCGACCCGCTCGAAAGAACGGCGATAAGAAGCACAAAATATCTGATGCTGAGATCGACGCGGTACTCGCGCGGCCGACGGCGATGTCCGATGATGATTTCACACCGACGACTCGCAGAGAAATGGGCCTTCGCCAAGCGCCCGGGCCTTTACAGCCCGGTCAAATGCCACGTGACCATGCGGCTGGTTGCCGATGTGGTCGAGTGGTTCAAAGAGCGTGCAGCCAAAGCGGTTGGCGGCAGAGTTCAGTAAAACCTACCTAGTCAACTTCTTATACGCCAGTCTGGTCGGCCGATCCGCCGCATCGCCCAACCTTCTCCGCTTGTCTTCTTCGTAAGCCGCGAAGTTACCCTCAAACCACTCCACGTGGCTGTTCCCCTCGAACGCCAGAATATGCGTCGCCAACCGATCGAGGAAAAAGCGGTCATGCGAAATCACCACCGCGCAGCCGGCGAAGTTTTCGATCGCGTCTTCCAGCGCGCCGAGCGTTTCCACGTCGAGGTCGTTGGTCGGTTCATCGAGCAGCAGCACGTTGCCGCCTTGCTTGAGCATCTTGGCCATGTGCACGCGGTTGCGCTCACCGCCCGATAGTTTGCCGACATTCTTCTGCTGGTCCGCGCCTTTGAAGTTGAACGCGCCAACGTAAGCGCGGGTGCTGGTTTCCTGCTTGTTGACGGTCATGTAATCGTGCCCGCCCGAGATTTCTTCCCAGACGTTGTGCTTGGGATCGAGGTCATCGCGGCTTTGATCGACGAAGCCCAGATGCACCGTGCTGCCGATTTCCAGCGCGCCTTCGTCGGGCACTTCCTGCCCTGTTATGATCCGAAACAGCGTCGATTTGCCCGCGCCGTTGGGGCCGATGATCCCGACGATCCCGCCCGGCGGGAGCATGAATGACAGGTCTTCGAACAACAGCTTGTCGCCATAGGCCTTGGTCAGCCCCTTGGCCTCGATCACCTTCCCGCCCAGCCGCTCGGGGACTTGAATGACGATCTGGGCCTTGCCTGCGATCCGGCCATCCTGTGCGTTCTGCAGGTCCTCGAATTTACGGATGCGGGCCTTGCTCTTGGTCTGGCGCGCGGCCGGGGTCTGACGGATCCACTCCAGCTCGCGGGTCAGCGCCTTTTGGCGGCCGCCTTCCTCGCGGTCCTCCTGCGCCATGCGCTTGGCTTTTTTCTCAAGGTAGGTCGAATAATTGCCTTCGTACGGGAAGTATTTCCCGCGATCGAGCTCGAGGATCCATTCGACCACATTGTCGAGGAAGTAGCGATCGTGGGTGATCATCAGCACCACGCCGGCGTATTCCTTCAGGTGGTTTTCCAGCCATTCGACCGACTCGGCGTCGAGGTGGTTGGTCGGCTCATCGAGCAGCAGGATGCCAGGCTTTTGGATCAGCAGCCGGGTCAGCGCGATCCGGCGCTTTTCACCGCCCGAAAGATTGTCCACCGCCCAGTCGCCCGGCGGGCAGCGCAGCGCTTCCATCGCGATTTCAAGCTGGTTGTCGAGCGTCCAGCCGTCGACCGCGTCGATCTGTTCCTGCAGCGCGCTCATTTCGTCGCCCAGCGCCTCGAAGTCAGCATCGGGCTCACCCATCAAGGCCGAAACTTCGTTGAACCGATCGACCAGATCGGCAGTGGCGCGCGCGCCATCCTTGACGTTTTCAAGCACGGTCTTTGTCTTGTCGAGCTCGGGCTCCTGCGCCAGATAGCCAACCGTGATGTACTCACCCGGCCAGGCCTCACCGGTGTAATCGGTGTCGATCCCGGCCATGATCTTCATCAAGGTCGATTTTCCGACGCCGTTCGGCCCGACGATGCCGATCTTCGCACCTTGGTAGAATTGCAGGCTGATATCGCTCAGCACCGGCTTGGGCGCGCCGGGGAAAGTCTTGGTCATGCCTTTCATGACGTAAGCGTACTGGGCGGCCATCGGATACCTCTGGGAACAGACAGGGAAAAGGAATTGGCGGGCCCTTACAGTGGTGAGCAGGGCGGAGCAAGCGGGGTGGGACGGGGCGGCGCTTATCCCGAGCGCACAGGCAATTGCCAAAGCCATAGCGGGCGGTACAATCACGCGGATGACCATCCTGCTCCGCGCTGCCGCGCTCTCCGCTCTCGTAATTGCCAGTTCCGCCAGCGCCGCTCCGCCACAAGGCAGCGGGACGGCGTGGGATATTGTCGCCGACCTGACGACCGAGATCGGCGCCCGGCTGGACGGTTCGCCGCGTGAGGCGGCGGCGCGCGAATGGGCGGAGGCGCGCCTCACCAAGCTCGGCTTCAAGAACGTCCATATCGAGCCGTTCGCCATTCCAGGGTTTGTGCGCGGCGCCGAAAGCGCGCGGCTAACCGGGCCGTATCTGCACGATCTGCATATCACCGCACTGGGCAATTCGGTGCCCACACCCAAAGTCGGGCTGACCGCTGAGTTGGTCTATTTTGCCAGCCTTGATGCGTTGCAGGCTGCTCCCGAGGGGTCGCTCAAAGGCAAGATTGCTTTCATCGACAACCAGATGCTGCCCAATCAAGATGGCTCTGGCTATGGCCCTTACGGCAACGCCCGGCGCCAAGGTCCGGCGGTATCCGCCACCAAGGGCGCCATTGCCACGGTGATCCGCTCGGCCGGGACCGACCATAACCGCGATCCGCATACAGGGGCGACGAACTTTCCACCGGGCAGCCGCGCGATCCCCGCTGGGGCCGTCTCTGCGCCCGATGCGGACCTGATCGAGCGCATCGCTGCCACCGGCAAGCCGATCACAATTAATCTGGTGCTCGAGAGCCATCCGCAGGCGAACATGCCCTCGGGCAACGTCATTGCCGATCTGCCGGCGCGCGATCCGTCGCTGCCGCCGGTGCTGATCGCCTGCCATCTCGATAGCTGGGACCTGGGCACCGGGGCGATTGACAATGCGGCCGGCTGCGCGATTGTTACCGCTGCGGCGATGCGCGCGCAGGGCGGGGGTCAGGCATTGCGCACGATCCGGTTGTTGTGGGCGGGCAGCGAGGAACTGGGCGGGTTCGGCGGGATCGCCTATGCCAAGGCGCACGCCAGCGAACCGCACGCATTGGCGATGGAGAGCGACTTCGGCGCCGACCGCATATGGCGGGTCGATCTCAATTTGGCCGCGCCGAACAAGGCGCTGGGCGAACGGGTCAGCGCGGCGCTCGCACCGCTGGGTATTGTAACCGGCCCGGCCAAGGCGGGCGGCGGGACTGACGTAGAGCCAATTATCGCCGCGCAAAAGTTGGCTGTGGTTGATCTACGCCAAGACGGCACACGCTATTTCGATTTGCATCACACGCCAGACGATACCCTCGACAAAATCGATCCAGTCCAGCTTGATCAGAACGTCGCGGCGTGGGCGGCGGTGCTGGGTGTGGTCGCTAACGAGCCGGGGACGATTTCAGGCCAGGGCGAATAGGGCGGCGAACAATCGCGTGGGCCAGCTGCCCCACCCCGCGCGGAACCAAGGCCAATCCGGCGAGCCACGCGGGCAACAGCAAAAAACCCCAATAGAAATTGTCAGCGCGCGAAAACAGCGCAATCATCAAGGCGTAGCCGCCGAGCAGCAGCGCGGCAAAGCGCCCGCCGCGCCCATCGAGCGCGCCCCAGCCCAGCACTGGCAGCAACGCGATCAGCTGCGCTAGCGGGTGCGGCAGCAGATGCAGCACAGAGGTGTTGACCACGGCCAGTAGCACTCCGCGCAGGCCCAGTCCGCCGGACCACCCGGGCGACCGTAAATCGGTGGGCAGCACCAATTGGGCCACTTGCGCCGCGTGCGCTGTCATGGCCAGCCCGAACACCAACGCGAGCAGCGCCCAAGCCGCCAGTTCCTTCCATCGCCGCTCCCACAGCGCAAATGCGGCGGCGAGTAGCAGAAACGGAAGCGCCAATTCGCGCAGCGCCAGCGCGGCGGCGATAACCAGCACTGGCATCCACCAGCGCGCCCGCCGCCACAGCATCAGGCCCAGCGCGAGGGCCAGCAACAGGCCGCACCAGGCTTCGCTCATCGGGGTGATGCTGCTGGCAATCGGGGCCAGTCCGCCCACCGCGATCAGCGCCGCTGCGCCCAATTTCTCGGCCAAATTTATTGGTGCGGGGAGCGCGAAAAGCCACGTCAAGGTAACGGTGATCAGCAGCGCAATTTCAATCCGGTTGAGCCAGCTCCAGCCGTATTGCGCGGCCAGCCAATAAAGCGTGGGTTCGCGCACCGTCACAAACGGCTTGATGGGATAATTGTGCGCGCGCTGGGAAGAAGTTGCAGCCTGATAATAGCCATGGCCCGATTCCATCGCCGAAACGATATCACGGTACAACATCATGTCGGTGTAATGGCCCTTAGCAGCGCGCGATACTGTGCCGGGCGGGGTGATCAAGCTCCAACTGAGCGCGGCCAGAAACAGCGCGGCGACCAGCAAGGCGAGGGAACGGGGCAGGCGCGCGAACATACGCCCTGTTCACTCCAGCTGGTGACGGCACGCAAGCTTCGCGGGGGACTCTATCCCCGGATCAGACCGGATAAAGCGCCGCTGCTGCTGCCGGGGAACAGCCGCGGCACCGCCACAGCTGGGTCGAGAGCGAAGTGCGCAGCGATTGCGCCGCCGATCACCGCGTCAAGGCTGGTGGTGGGTTTGAGATCGCGGTTTTCGTAAAGGCTGGCCTGGTTTAGCCCCGGCCAGTCGCTGATGATCCGCCCGCCCAGCACTGTGCCGCCCGTCAGCATGGCCAGCGATCCGGTCCCGTGATCGGTGCCCCCGGTGCCGTTAACCGCCGCAGTGCGACCAAATTCGGTGGCGACGACCACCAGCGTATCGGCCCAGGCCGGACCCAGATTGTCCCGCAGGCTGGCAATCATCGCGTCGAGCCCGGCCAGCTGCGCGGTCAGCCGCGCGCGCTGCCCGGCGTGGGTGTCCCAGCCAATGGTCTCGACCATCACCACCCGTGCGCCTTGTGCCCCGGCCATCAAGCTGGCGACCAGCGCGCCGGCCGCAGCCGCGCCTTTGCCGCCGCCCCTGTCGAACCCTGCCGCCATCGTGCGGGTCTGCAACGCCTCTTCCCACAAACCATGCAACTGCGGATCCTGCGCATAAAGCGCCGAGACGCGTTGCAGCAGATCAGCCGAAGCATCGGGCAAAGCCGAAGGTGCATAGCTGGCGACCTGCACCGGACCGCGCAGCGCCGTAGGGATTGTGGCCGATATCGCAAGTCCGCGCGCGCTGTCCGCCGGGAGCAGCGCGAGCAATCGGTTCATCCAGCCATCGGGCAGGTCGTAGGGCAGCGCGCCGCCGGTCTCGAGCACATTCTGCCCATCGAAGTGCGAGCGATCGCGATAAGGCGAGGCAACTGCGTGCGCGAACAGCGCCTGGTTGTTCGCGTAAAGCGCGCCCAGCTGCGTCAGCGCGGGGTGCAGCGCAAACATCCCGCCAAGCTTGGGCCGATCTACCAGATCGGCGGCCAGATCGCCGCGCAAGCCAGCGTAAGCCGGATCGCCGGTCGGCGCCAGTGTCGCCAGACCATCAGCCGCGCCGCGCTGGATTAAAAACACCAAGCGGCGCGCGGTTGCTGCTTTGGCAAAAGCGATGCGCGGCGCGAAGAGCGCGGCGGCACTGGTGGCGAGCACTTGGCGCCGGGCAAACAGCATGGTCATCTCCGCATCATTTCGGGGGAGGCGAGTAGCAGCGCCAAGGCCTGTGGGCCGCTTTCGGCGCGCGCGATGGCGGTGGCGGTGGCGGGCGACAGGACGCCGGGGAACAGCGCCGGACCCAGCGTGCGCGCATCGATGCCGGGCGCGCTGCGCTCGGCAATCCGCTGCGCCAGTTCGACCCGGCGGTAGAGCGCATCGGGGCCGGCCCAACTGGCGGCGAGATCGTCATAGCCAGCGGGAGATCCGGGCTTCCAGATTGGCTGGCCGAGTTGCTGAAAGGCTCCTGCGGCACTTTTTCCCGGCATTGCCTTGGTCCCGGTGGCGCGCAAGGCCGCCACAGTCCATTCCCACGGGGTGCGGAATTTGGGCGCTCCGGTCCATACCTCGGGCGCATCGATCAGCGCGCGGTACACCGTCGGCAAGTCGCCGCCCGATTGCAGGAAGGCTTGCTCCAGCCGCGTCACCAATGCGGACGGAGGATCATCGGCGGCGAAGTGCCGCGCCAACTTGGTTGCCAGATGCCGGGCAGTGGCCGGATGCACCGCCAGGTCAGCCAGCACCGCTTGCGCCTGGGCTTCGCCTTGCTGGCCATAGCGTTTGTTCAGAATTGTGCGCGCGCCAGGTTCATGGATGGGAGCGGCGAACCAGAACTGCGGGCCGGGACCCTGTAGGATCGGTTGTTTGGCCAGGCCGCCCACGGTCCAACCAGTCAAGGCGCGAGCGAATTCGGTAACATCGGCCTGGCTGTAGCCGCTGCGCACTCCCAAAGTGTGCAATTCCAAGATTTCGCGCGCGAGGTTCTCGTTGAGCCCGCGCTCCTTTCCGCGCTGCGCCGCGCGAGTGCCGAGCGGGCTAGCCGGGCCGATCGACTGCGCTTGATCGAGATAGAGCAACATCGCCGGATGGTGCTCAGCGGCGCTCAGCAAGTCGGCAAATTTGCCCATTACGTTGGGCCGGATTGCCTCGAACTCGAATGCGCCAGCGAGGCCGAGCGTTACAATTTTATCGACCGATATCGCAAAATGGTTTGACCAGAAATGCACCAGGCGCTCGGCAAACGGGGTTTGAGTCGATAGCGCAACCTGGGTTCGAGCCCCGACTGCGTCGACATAAGCTTCGCGCAGATCGGCGTATGGTCCAGCCATTCCGGCCTGCTTGCCCTGCTGTCTGAGTACCTTTGGATCGGCCCCGGTCTGTTTTGCTTCGGCTTTAATTTCTTGGCGCGCATCGCGGCCGTCGCGCAGTAACTCGATCAACTTTGACGACGGTAGGGCGTCCGCAATCAATGCCGGACGCGGATCGAACTGGGTCAATTGCAGCGCGAGCCAGCGGCGCGGATCGACGGGCGGGACTTCGCCCAGACCAGCACCGAGGCCAAAGCGGTTCAAGGCTCGTGCGCTGTCAGGCATGCACTCTCCTGCAAATGGATCAAGGATCGCCGGATCGAACTCTGCCCAGCGCGGCGCAGCATGTCACTTCGCAAAGTGTAATTCATTGTCGCGCCCGCTGTGGACGTCTCAGCGTTCAGGGCTTGCAATTTATAGGCATGCTTATTAAATGCACAGTTATGAAAGAAAGCCCGTTTGCGATAGTTGGCGACGTATCGCGGCTGGCACGCCGCTCGTTCGATGCGCGCGCGCGTGCGATCGGGGTCACTCGCACACAGTGGCAGGTGCTGATCGTGCTCAAACGCCATGAAGGCGTTAATCAGGGCGGGCTGGCCGAATTGCTCGATGTCGAGCCGATTACGGTATGCCGCATGATTGACCGCTTGCAGGAGGCGGATCTGGTCGAACGTCGCCCCGATCCCGCCGATCGCCGGTCGTGGCGATTGTTCCTGACCGACAAGGCGGCTGAACTGTTGGCGCTGCTGCGCCCGCTAGCCGATCAGCTTGAGGTTGAAGCGTTCGTTGGAATTGATAGCGCCGAGCAGGCAGCGCTAGTCGCCACGCTCGAGCGGCTGCGTAGCAACTTGGCGCTGCGCGCCAATGCCAAGATGATGTCTCATGGCTGAAAGCGATCCCCAATTCGAACCCGCGATTGCTCCGGCGAGGCCCGTCGTGGAGCAAGCTGAAGCCGTCGTGACAGGCGAAGCAAAGCCCAAACGCAAATGGGGGCGGCTCGCGCTGATGGCGTCGCTGCCGTTGGCGCTGATTGTCGGCGGGGTGGTCTATTGGCTTAGCCTGCAGGGCGAAGTGTCGACTGACAACGCCTATGTCCACCTCGACAAAGTGGCAGTCAGCGCTGAGGTTGGCGGTAAAATTACCGCAGTCTTGGTCAAGGAAAACCAGCACGTAAATGCCGGCGACCTACTATTCCGGATCGATCCGCAGCCGTTCCAGCTGCAACTGGCGCAGGCCGATGCAGCGATTGCCACCGCGCAGGCCAGCCAGACTGCGCTGGCCAGTTCCAGTGCGTTGTCAGGAGCGGACGTTTCGGCGGCACAGGAGCAGATCGGCTTTGCCCGCTCGAACCTGGCGCGGCAGGAAGCATTGTGGAAGCGCGGGTTCACCACCAAGGCAGCTTACGAAGCGGCCCAGCATCAGGTCGCGATCGGTCAGGACGAACTCCGGCTGGCGCAGGCCAAAAGTCGCGAGGCTGCGGCCAAACTCTCGACCGGGGCTCAAGTTCCCGGGGTTTATCCGCAAGTCGCCGCCGCTCGCGCCCAGCGCCAGGTCATCCAGCTCAGCCTGGCCCGGACCGAAGTCCGCGCGCCGGTGAGCGGGCAAGTCAGCCAGGCGGGCCGGTTGCAATTGGGTCAGGAGCTGATTTCCGGTCTTCCGGTGGTGACGCTGGTGGCCGATGGCTCGGCCTACATCGAGGCGAATTTTAAGGAAACCGACTTGGCTGACATGCGGCCCGGCCAATCCGCCCAGATCAAGTTCGATGCTTATCCCGGGCTGGTGCTCAAAGCGCACGTCGCTTCGATCGGGGCGGGGACTGGCAGCGAATTTTCGGTTCTCCCGGCGCAGAACGCAACCGGGAACTGGGTCAAGGTAACCCAGCGCGTGCCGGTGAGGATCGTGTTGGACGAGCCAAGCCCGCGGCCGCTGATCGCCGGGCTGTCAGTGAGCGTAAAGGTCTTCACTGATGGGCGTCGGCGGTAAAGGCGACGCGCATGGCTACTGCCGCCTCTGACCCGCGCCGCGGGACGCCGACCGGCGGCAGCCCATTGCAACTTGCCTATGCCGACGATGTGGCCTCGCTGCCGGTCTCCAACCCCTTGCTGGTGGCGATCGGGGTCATGCTCGCCTCGCTGCTGCAAATCCTTGACACCACCATTGCCAATGTCGCGATCCCGCATATGCAATCGACCCTGGGGGCAACCCCTGATGAAATCAGCTGGGTCTTGACCAGTTATATCGTGGCGGTGGCGGTGGCGATGCCTATCACCGGCTGGCTGGCTGACAGGATCGGTTCGCGGCGACTGTTCCTCGCCTCTGTGATCGGGTTTGTGCTATCATCAATGCTATGCGGGATGGCACAAAACCTAACGCAGATGGTGCTGTTCCGAGCGCTGCAGGGCGCGACCGGGGCCTTTATTGCGCCGCTTAGCCAAGCCGTCATGGTCGATACCAATAAGCCCTCGCGCCAACCGCAAATGATGGCGGTGTGGGGTATGGGGATCATGGCCGGGCCGATCCTCGGGCCAATCGTGGGAGGCTACCTGACTGAGAACTGGAACTGGCGCGCGGTGTTTTACGTAAATGTGCCGCTCGGGATCGTTTCACTGGCAATTTTGGCGGCCACGCTGCCCTCGCGCGAGCTAGTGCGGCGCAAGTTTGACGGGCTGGGATTTGCGCTGATTGCAATTACCCTTACTTCGCTACAATTGCTGCTCGACCGCGGAAATCATATTGACTGGTTCCAGTCGATTGAGGCGTGGATTTACATGATCGTGCTGCTCTCGGGAGTGTGGATCGCGGTGATCCATTTCACCACCGCGCGCGAACCTTTGTTTAATCGTCACCTGTTCGCCAATCCTAACTATGTGTTCGCATTGGTGTTCAGCCTGGTGATGGGGGTGGTCATGTTCGCCACGATGGCTTTGCTTCCGCCAATGCTCCAGCGCCTGTTCGGTTACGGCGTGATCGACACGGGCGAAACGCTGATGCCGCGCGGGGTCGGCACACTGTTGACGATGCAGCTCTCGGGTTACATCTTGCGCAAAGGGTTCGATCCGCGGATCTTGATTGCGGCGGGCTTCAGCATTGCCGCAGCCTCGCTGTGGGAAATGGC
>JAYVML010000200.1:0-62910 GCA_043758955.1 Novosphingobium sp.
CAGAGGAGGGGGCTGGGGGGTGGTGCGTCGCAGAAGCGATCATGCCGCCCTCCGCGCCATGATCGCGTCGGCCAGTCCAGCCGCCCACTTGGTAATATCGCCCGCGCCAAGGCAGACCACCATGTCGCCCGGCTGGACCACTTCCGCCAGCGCCTCGGCCAGTTCCTCCGGCCCAGCGATGATCTGCGCACTGCGGTGCCCACGCGCTTTCATGCCCTGGACCATCGTGTCCGAGCTGATCCCATTGATCGGCTGTTCACCGGCTGCATAGACCGGCGCAGCAAAGACCATGTCGGCATCATTGAACGCGCTTTCAAAGTCTTCGAGATGATCGCGCAGCCGGGTGTAGCGGTGCGGCTGGACCACCGCGATCACGCGCCCGGTGCCCACCCCTTCGCGCGCTGCGGAAAGCACCGCACGGATCTCGACCGGGTGATGGCCATAATCGTCGATCACCGCCGCGCCATTGACTTCACCGACTTTGGTGAAGCGCCGTTTGACCCCGTGGAAGTTCGAGAAGCCGCCCTGGATTTCGCGGTCCTCGCAGCCCATTTCGGAAGCGACGGCCACCGCGGCAAGCGCATTTTGGACATTGTGCCGCCCGGGCATTGGCAGATCGATCCCTTCGATCCGCCGTTGGCTGCCGTCGCGCTGGCGGATTACCGCATCGAACCGGTTGCCGCCGGGATAGGGCGTAACGTTCTCACCGCGCACGTCGGCCTGCGCGGAAAAGCCGTAAGTTACCACGCGCCGATCACGCACGCGGGGGATTACCGCCTGCACCTCGGGATGATCGATGCACAGCACCGCACAGCCATAGAATGGCACATTCTCGATGAATTCGACAAACGCCTCTTTGACCGCATCAAAGCTGCCGTAGTGATCGAGGTGTTCGGGATCGATATTGGTGACCACCGCGATGGTTCCGTCGAGCCGCAGGAAGCTGCCGTCGCTTTCATCGGCTTCGACCACCATCCACTCGCTCGTGCCGAGCCGCGCGTTCGAGCCGTAGGAATTGATGATCCCGCCGTTGATCACCGTGGGATCGACCCCGCCCGCGTCGAGCAGAGCTGCGACCATCGAGGTGGTGGTGGTCTTGCCGTGGGTGCCGGCCACCGCCACCGTGCGTTTTAGTCGCATCAGTTCGGCGAGCATTTCGGCGCGGCGCACCACCGGCACGCGCTGTTCAAGTGCCGCGGCCACTTCGGGGTTTGAGCGCTTGACCGCGGTCGAGGTTACCACCACCGCCGCATCTCCAAGGTTTTCCGCCGCATGGCCGATCATGACCTTGATCCCGCGCCCTCGCAGCCCTTCGACCACATAGCCTTCGGCGATGTCACTGCCCTGCACCCGGTAGCCCAGGTTGTGCATCACTTCGGCGATCCCGGACATGCCGATCCCGCCAATCCCGACGAAATGGATCGTGCCGATATCGATGCCAGCGCCTTTCACGCAATCTGCTCCTGCCCAGCGGCCTGGGCGATGTGCGCGGCGCTGATCACATCCATCATCGGCGCACCACCGAAGCTTTCGACCAGGTCGGCGAGATCGTTGACCGCATTCGGATAGCCGCAGTTCCACGCCGCATGGGCCGCAGTGGCCAGCGTTTCGGGGTTCATTGCAATCGCTTGAATTTGCTTGGCCAGTTCGACCGGCGTGAAGCGGTCCTCCCGGATCATTCTTGCCCCGCCCATCGCGCAAACCTCGCGGGTGTTCGCCGCCTGGTGATCGTCAGTGGCAATCGGCAGCGGGACCAGGATCGCGGGGCGTCCCACTGCGGTCAGCTCGGCAATCGTCGAGGCCCCGGCACGGCCGATGAACAGGTGCGAATCCGCCAGCCGGCTGGCCATGTCTTCGAAATAAGTGCCCAGTTCGGCCGGAATTTCATGTCGGGCATAGCGCCCGCGCACCGCTTCGATATCTTCGGCGCGGCATTGCTGGGTAACCTGGAGCCGCCCGCGCAATGCCGGGGGCAACATCGCCAAGCCATCGGGCACCACCGCCGACAGCACGCTCGCGCCCTGGCTGCCGCCGGTGACCAACACCCGTAGCAGTCCTTCTGTGCTGAACGGCGGGAACGGTTGTTCGCGCAGCGCCATTACCTCAGCCCGCACCGGATTGCCGACGAGCTGCACCTTGGCGGCCAGTTTGGGCGCCAACCGCGCCACATCGCGGTACGAAGTGGCGATGGCGTTGACCCGCCCGGCCATCAAGCGATTGACTCGGCCCAGCACGGCGTTCTGTTCGTGGATCACGCTCGGCACGCCGGCGGTGGTTGCCGCCCACAGTGCCGGCAGTGCCGGATAGCCGCCAAACCCGATCACCGCGCTGGGCTGAAAGCTTTCGAACAGCCGCAGCGCCATGCGCTTGCCCTCGAACACCGCCGCGACCGCCTTGGGCCACAGCAGCGGGTTTTTGCCGAAGCGCCCCGCGGGCAGCACGTGGCTGACCAGTGTGGGCGGCTTGCCGGGCAGGCGGCTGCCACGATCATCAGTGATCAGCGCTACGTGATGCCCGCGCGCTTCCAGTTCGCTGGCCAGCGCGAAGGCCGGGATCAGGTGTCCGCCGGTGCCCCCGGCGGCCAGGACATAATGGCGCGAAACCGTGCTCACTGGCGTGGCTCCGGTCGGCGTGGGCCAAGCTGGCGCAGCGAAAACTTCTCGCGCTTGATGTACGGATTGCGCCGGGTGATCGCCAGCAAAAAGCCTACCCCCAAGCAGATCGCGATGGTCGACGAGCCGCCATAAGAAATCAGCGGCAGGGTCATCCCCTTGGACGGGAACAGCTGCAGATTGACCAGGATGTTGATAAAAGCCTGCCCGCCCAATTGGGCGGTCAGGCCCGCAGCGGCCAGCGCGGTAAACAGGTCTTCCTCATCGAGCAGCCGCAGCAGCACCCGAGCCACCAGCGCCAGATACAGCATCACGATCACCGCGCAGGCGATCAACCCGAATTCCTCCCCAATCACCGAAAAGATATAGTCAGTATGTGCCTCGGGCAGGCCCAGCTTGCGGGTGCCGAGCCACAGGCCGGTGCCCGTCCAGCCCCCGCCCAGCAGGGTCCGCTGCGCCAAATCGACTTGATCGAACGCCGTCCCGCCCCCAATGAAACTGTCAATCCGGTTGCGCGCGTTATCGTAGAACGCATAGGCAAGCACCACGCCGCCCAAGCCGAACCCGCCGGCCAGACCGATGCGCTTCAGCGATATCCCCGACATCAGCACCATGACAAACCATACCCCGCCGAACAGGATCGTCGAACCGAAATCGGGCTGCGCCATCAGTAGCACCGCGATAAATCCCATCAGCCCGGTGCTGAGCTCGATCGCGGGCAGCCCCGGATCGCGCACCCGCCACGATAGAATCCATGCCAGGATGATGGCAAAAGCGGGTTTGAGGAACTCAGATGGCTGAAGCGAAATCCCCAGGTTGATCCAGCGTTTGGCGCCATTAACGCTGGTCCCCACTACTGGCACCAGCATCAGCCCGATCAGCATGGCAAAGCCGAGCAGGATCCCGGTTCGGCGCGCTACATCGCGTGGCAGCATGCTGGTGCCAAACATCGCGATCAGCCCAAGGAACTGCCAACGCAAATGGATGTAGAAGAAGTGCAGCTCATCAAGGCGCACTTTGGAGGTCGACAACCGTCGCGCGCTGGCTGGGCTGGCTGCCGCCACTGCCGCAGTGCCGATCGCCATCAGGAGCAGCACAACTAGCAACAGGCCGCGATCGATTTCGCGCCACCAGATCGCCAGATCGCTGCGCCGACGCTGTTTGTGGTGCTGCACTCCGGCCGCAGCGGGCAACTGGCCGCCGCGCGGAACCAACGGTGGATTGGAAGCCATCAGAGCTGTCCTCCGGCAATCTTTGCAACGGTTTCGGGCGTGGCCAGAGCCTGCACGATCTGCCGGAAGGTATCCCCGCGGGCTTCGTAGTCCCGGAACTGGTCAAAACTCGCGCAGGCTGGCGAGAGCAGCACCACATCGCCCGGGAGCGCCACATCCATCGCCTGCCGGATCGCCTCGCACATCATTTCGCTGCGGGTAACCGGAAGCTGGCCTTCAAGCAGATCGGCGAACAGCGGCCCAGCTTCACCAATCGTGTAAGCCGCCGCCACATTGCCCAAAAACGACATACATTCGCCCAAGGAATCGCCCTTTGGCAGACCGCCTACGATCCAGTGGATGCGGCGGCGGGGATTGGGCGGAAACGCGGCCAGGGCGGGCGCAGCCGAAGCCGGATTGGTTGCCTTGCTATCGTTGATGAACATCACGCCGCCCACGTCGGCGACCCGCTCCATCCGATGCGGCAACCCGCGGAAGCTGGCGAGTGCGGGGCGCCATTGCTGCGCAGTCAGTCCCAGCGCATCGGCAATGGCCACTGCCACCGCCGCATTTTGCAGGTTATGCGGACCTTGCAGCGACGGCCAGTCAGCCTGCAACCCAGCCAGATCGCGGCCATCGACGACGCGCACCTTGGCCGCATCGCGCAATTGGCTTTCGCGCGCGGCGAGCGCTTGGGTCTTGGCGTCCGAGGCTCCGAACACAGCGAACTGATCGCTGCGCTGCATCGCGAACAACCGCGCCTTCGAAGCCGAGTATCCGGCGAACCCATCGTACCGATCAAGGTGATCGGGGGTCAGATTGAGCAGCGCGGCGACATCGCATTGCAGCGTGTGCGTGAGGTCAAGCTGGTAGCTCGAAAGCTCGAGGATATAGACCCCGCCAGCATCGAGCGGGTTTTGCGTGAGGACTGGCAATCCGATGTTGCCGCCCATCCGGGTGGGCAAGGCGGCGCTTTGCACGATGTGGTGCAGCAGCGCGGTGGTGGTTGATTTTCCGTTGGTTCCGGTGATCCCGACCACGCGGTGCGCGGGCAAGTGGGGTCGGGCCTGCGCAAACAGTTCAATATCGCCGATCACCGGCACGCCAAAACTTGTCGCCACCCCGGCTATCGGATGTTGATTGAGCGGCACCCCGGGCGAGACCACCACGCCGGCAAAACCCGTCAGATCGATCCCCACCGGGTCAGCCAGATCGCAGCGATTGCCCAGCGCGCGGCGTGGTTCCTCGCGGCTGTCCCACGCGGTCACTTGGGCGCCGCCCGCCAGCAGGCTATTGACCGCGGACATGCCCGAACGGGCCAAGCCGAGGACCGCATAACGCTTTCCGGCAAATGCGGGGGTGGTGATCATCGCAGCTTCAGCGTCGACAGCCCGATCAGCGCGAGCACGATCGAGACGATCCAGAAACGGATTACCACGGTGGCTTCCTGCCAGCCCAATTGTTCGAAGTGGTGATGGATCGGAGCCATCTTGAACACCCGTTTGCCGGTGCGTTTATAGACCGCGACCTGGATGATCACCGACACCGCCTCAAGCACAAACAGCCCGCCGACAATTCCCAGCACGATCTCGTGGTGCGCGGCAACTGCGATTGCGCCGAGCGCGCCGCCCAGCGCCAGACTGCCCGTATCGCCCATGAACACCGCCGCCGGCGGGGCGTTGAACCACAGAAAGGCAAGGCACGAACCCATGATCGCAGCGCACAGGATTGCGAGTTCGCCCGCGCCAGGTACGTGCGGAATACCCAGGTAATGCGCAAAGTCGGTCCGTCCGGCCAAATAGGCAATAATCGCAAAAGCACCGGCGGCGATCACCACCGGCATGGTCGCCAGTCCGTCAAGCCCATCGGTCAGGTTAACCGCATTACCCGCGCCCACCATCACGATCGCGGCAAACGGGTAATAGAGAATGCCCAGCGGGATGTAATGATTGCTCAGCACCGGGACATAGAGGTTGGTGCCGACGTGGCTGACGATGATCCAGCTGGCGACCCCGGCCACCGCGAACTCAGCCAGGAGCCGCGTTCGGCCCGAAATTCCGGTTGAGCTGCGCTTCTTGATCTTGTCGTAATCGTCCAGGAAGCCGATCAATCCAAAGCCGCCGGTCACTGCCAGGCAGGCCCAGACGAATGGATCGCTGAGGTCCATCCACACCAGCATGGCGATCAGCAGCGAGACCAGGATCATCAGTCCGCCCATCGTCGGCGTTCCACGTTTCGACAGGTGCGTTTGCGGCCCATCCGCGCGGATCGGCTGACCCTTGCCCTGGCGCAGGCGCAACATGCTGATAAAGCGAGGACCGATCAGCAAGCCGATTACCAGCGCGGTCATCAGCGCCGCACCGGCACGAAAGGTCTGATAGCGGATCAGGTTCGCCAGGCCTTCAAAGTGAAAGTAGTGCGCGATCAGGTAGAGCATGCCTGATCCTAATCCTTCTGCTGCGCGAGCGCGGCGACCAGTGTCCCGAGCCCGACCGAGTTCGATCCTTTGACGAGGATCGCGTCGCCGCCTTCCAAGCCAAGCTCCCGCAAGCATTGCTGCGCATCGCGGGCGGTTCCGCAATGCGCGAAGCCCGGCGCCTTGCCAAGCAATGTCTGGCTCGCTTTCCCCAGTTCATCCGCCAGCACGCCCATCTCGTCGCCGACCAGAATTGCCTGGTCGATGGTCGCGGCGAGCAGCGGCTCGAGCAATGCGGAATGGTATGCCGGGCCGTGTTCGCCCAGCTCTTTCATCGCGCCCAGCACCGCGATCCGCCGCCGCGCAGGGGTCTGGCCCAGCTGCGCCAGCGTAGCGCGCATCGAGGCCGGGTTGGCGTTGTAACTTTCGTCGATCAGCAGCGCTCGGCCCGAACCATCGCCGCCGCGCGCCGACAACCATGTGCGCGCACCCCGACCCTTGAGTCCTGCCAGTTCGGCCAATGCCAGTCCGGCCGCGCCAAGGTCACCCCCAGCCGCCCGCACTGCCGCGATCACCGCCAGCGAATTGTCCACCCAATGCTCGCCCGGTTCGGCAACGGTGTAGCAAATCCGGCGATCGCCAAGATCGGCGGTCACCAATGAGCCGCCGTTAGGGGCGGGAACCGCATCGAGCAGACGTACCGACGAATACGCCGCCCGGCCGAAGGACACCAGCGCGATCTTTTGATCGTCCGCCACATCCTTCAACCGGGCGTAATGGGGGCTGTCTGCCGGAACTATCGCGATCCCGCCGGGTTCCAGCCCCTGAAAAATCTCTGATTTGGCATCGGCAATCGCCTCTTCGCTGCCCAGCATCTCGATATGCGCGGGCGCAATCGTGGTGATCACGGCCACGTTCGGGCGCACCTGCCGGGTCAGTGCGGCGATCTCACCCGCATGATTCATGCCCATTTCGAAAATGCCGTATTTGCTGCGCGTGGGCATCCGCGCTAGACTGAGCGGCACGCCGACATGGTTGTTGTAACTCTTGACCGAGCGGTGCGCCTGCCCCCGGCTGGCGCGGTCGAGTGCAGCGAAAATCGCTTCCTTGACTCCGGTCTTGCCAACCGATCCCGTCACTCCGATAATCTGGGCCGAACAACGGCGACGCGCGGCTTTGGCGAGAAGCTCAAGCGCAATTGAGGTATCATTGACCAGCACATGCGGACCATCGACCGGGCGATCGACCACCACCGCTGCGGCGCCGCGCGCAAAGGCCATGGGCACGAATTTGTGGCCGTCCATCGCCTCACCCTTCAGGGCGAAGAACAGGTCGCCGGGCATCACATCGCGGCTGTCGATCTCGACCCCCGAAACCTGAAATTGACCGACCGCGACCCCGCGCACAGCGCGCGCAATCTCCACCGCGTTCCACAGCGCGAGGCCCAGCTCGTCAGCGGTCTCTACCGGCCAGGGCAGGATCTTGGCCAAAGCATTCATGCTGCGCACTCCCGGGCAACGGTTACATCGTCGAACGGCAGCACGCGCAGCGCTGCGCCCGCCCCGATTATCTGGCCCTGTTCGTGGCCCTTGCCCGCGATCAGCAAGATGTCGTCGCGGCCAGCACAGGCAATCGCGGCGGCAATCGCGGTGCGACGCTCTCCGCCATCGCGCAGCTTACCTAGTCCGCCCGCCATGATCGCAGTGCGGATCGCAGCTGGCTCTTCGCCGCGCGGATTGTCATCGGTAACGATGCCGAGGTCAGCCTGCTCGGCCGCAATGCGGCCCATCTCGGGGCGTTTGCCTTGATCGCGATCGCCGCCCGCTCCCAGCACGACGATTAGGCGGTTTGTGCAATGCGGGCGCAGCGCGGCAATCGCTGCAGCGAGCGCATCGGGGGTATGGGCATAATCGACATAGATCGGCGCGCCCGCGCGGCTGATCGCGGCGCGCTCGAGCCGCCCGCGCACCGGCTGCAAGCGGCTCAGCGCTTCGAACACGCGGCCAGACTCGCCGCCAGTAGCCAACACCAGCCCGGCCGATAGCAGGGCATTCGCAGCCTGATAGGCCCCGATCAGCGGCAATTGCACGGTGTACTGAGTGCCGCCGAATTCGATTGCGAGAGTCTGCCCGAGCTGGGTTGGGGCGCGCGTCAACAGCTTGATGCCGGTTTCGTCAGCACGCTCGCCCACGCCCAATATGCGCAATCCACGCTTTGCAGCATGGGCTACTGCGCGCGCCGCCCACGGATCGTCCAGCCACACCACTGCGGTGCCTGCTTGATCGACCACTTCGTCGAACAGCCGCATCTTGGCGGCGAAATAATCGTCCATGTCGGCGTGATAATCGAGGTGATCGCGGCTGAAGTTGGTGAACCCAGCGGCCACCACTTTCAGACCTTCGTTGCGATACTGCGATAGTCCGTGGCTCGACGCTTCATAAGCGACATGCGTCACCCCTTCGCGCGCCAGCCCGCTCATGTTGGCGAGGAAGGTGACGATATCGGGCGTGGTTAGCCCGGTTGAGATGCTTTCGTCGGCGGTGGTTACCCCCAACGTGCCGATCGAGGCCGCGCGCTCGCCCGCCATCCGCCAGATTTGGCGAGTCATCTCAACGCACGAGGTTTTACCGTTGGTCCCGGTCACCGCGACGATCGTTGCAGGCACCGGGGAGAAAAAACCGGCAGCTAGCTGAGCGAAGGTGCGGCGCGGATTATCGTTGGCAAGGTGCACCGCACCATCGACTTGCGCCTCGGCCCGCGCCACTACTGCCACCGCCCCGGCAGCGACTGCGGCCGGAATGAAGCTCTCGCCGTTTACCTGCGTGCCAACGAACGCTCCGAACACGGTTCCCGGCGCCACCTTGCGGTGATCAATCGCGAACCCGGTGACCTGCGCATCGCTGCCGCCCGGCAAGGCTATCCCCGCCCGGCTTGCCAGCGCGCCCAGCTTCACTCACCGTCTCCGCTGCCGATCAACGGGGCGAGGTCAGAGATGTCAACATCGCGGGTGGCGTCGGGCATGATTCCCAGCAGCGGCCCAATCCGCGGGACCAGCCGGCCCACCAGCGGTGCAGCGTTCCACGCGGCGGTGCGCTGCCCCGAACTCGCGGCAGTAGCCTTCGGTTCGTCCAGCATGGCGATGATCACATAGCGCGGATGATCCATCGGGAAAGCAGCGGCGAAGGTCGAGACAATGTTGGTTTTTTGATAGCCGTGCGCGCCCGGCTTTTCGGCCGATCCGGTTTTGCCGCCCACGCGGTAGCCGGCGGCATTGGCTTTGCGCCCGGTGCCCAGATCGACAATCAGCCGCAGCAATTGGCGCATCCGGGCACTGGTCGAGGCTTTAAATACCCGCCGTCCCGCCACATCGGTTCCGGGCTGGACTTTAATCAGCGTGGCCGGGCGCCAGATCCCGCCGTTGACTATCGCCGCATAAGCTTCGGCCAAGTGCAGCGGAGTAATCGCCAGGCCATGGCCGTAGGATACGGTCATGGTCGTAATCCGTGACCAGTTGCCGCCCGGCCAAATCGGGAAGCCGCGCGCGGGCAGCTCGATATATGGACGCTCGTTCATGCCCAGCGCGCGCATTGTCGCACTGAGCCGTTCGCCGCCCAGTTCGTCGCCCACTTGCGCGGTGACGATGTTGGACGAATGGATCAGGGCTTCAGGGACATTAAGCGAAGCGCCGAAGTTGTGGCTATCGTGGATTTGAAACCCGCCGATCGAGATCGGACGTGAAGATTGATAACGCCGCGACAAGTCAGTCACCACCCCGGCATCGATCGCGGACGCAATCGTGATCGGCTTCACGACAGATCCCAATTCGTAAACCTGGTTGGTCACGCGGTTGAAGATGTTGGCCTCGCCCGCGCGGTCGATCAGATTGGGGTTGAACGAGGGTAAGGATGCCAGCGCGACCACTTCGCCAGTATCGACATCGAGGATCACGCCGGCCGCACCCTTGGCATTGGTATCGAGCATCGTACGCGACATTTCATCTTCGAGCGCGCCCTGCACCCGCGTGTCGATGGCCAGCACAGCGGGCACACCGCGCGATTTGGGGTCGGTCAAGCGCTGGTTGAACACCTCTTCCATACCAACGTGCCCCTGCCCGTCCGCGCCGACGAACCCTAACACGTGCGCCGCCATCGAACCTTGCGGATAAAACCGCTCGGTTTCGCGCGGGAACTCCAGCGCGGGCTCGCCCAGGGAATGGATCTTGTTGGCATCTTCGGGCATAATCCGGCGGCGCAGATAGCCCGGTTTGCCATCAGCGAGGCGGCGGGTCATATCAGCCACATCGAGATCGGGGAAAATCCGGCTTAGCGCGGCGGCGACTTGCGCAGGGCTGTGCACCAGCGGCGGTCCGTCTCCGCCCAGCGCCGCCGGGTTGTACCACAGCGCGTAGGCTGGGAACGCCCGCGCCAGCGGCACGCCATTACGATCGGTGATATCGCCGCGCTGCGGCTGTAATGCGGCGGCTAGATCAGCCGCGCTGGGCAGGCCCTCGAACAGCCCTAAATACCCCAGCCGCAGCATCGCCGCCATCGCAATTGCAGCGAACCCCAGCACCACCCATAGCACCCGCCACTTGGCCATCAGCAGGCTGCGGGTGCGCACATTGACCAGATCGCGGCGCCCGGAGCTAATCGCAGAGGAGACGGCGATGCTGGTCATTCGCTGCGGCTTGCGCGGACGTCGACATGGCTGAGCCGATCGCGCAGGGTGGCGGCGGTGGTCGCCTTGGCCTCGCCGTGTTTGGACGGTTCAGCAGCCATGGCCTTGCCCGACAAGGGTGAGACCATCGCGGGCAGGCCGCTATCGTCGTCCGAAATGGCAGCGCTGGCGACGCGGATCGGGCTGGGCGCATCCGGGCTGCGCGCCTTGCCCAGCGTAGCGAGCTGGCGCTCGCCTTCAAGATATTGCCCAGCGGTTGGCGCTTGATAGCCAAACTCTACGTCGTTGAGCGACTTCAACTGCTGCTGGTTAGCGCGGGTTTCAAATTCGGTTTCGAGAAACAGCTTCTGCTGCTTGGTCGCCGCGATCTGGCGCTCGGCCAGCCGCACCTGGCTTTTGACCGCGTTGACTTTGAAGGTCAGTACCATGGTCATGGTAAAACAAAACATCAGCACCGCGGCCCAGCCAATCGAGCGCAGGCGATCTTGCGTGAGGTTCATGCGGCCCTCCGTTCGCGCGGGCTGGCGCCAGTGCGGGTGGCGGCGCGCAGCGTGGCCGAGCGGGCCCGCGGATTGCGCGCCAGTTCGGCGTCAGACGGACGGACCGCTTTGCCCAATGCAGTGAAAGTCGGCGCGAATGCAGGCGCGCTTTGCGGCAAGTGGCGCGAAGCATTGGCGAGCGCGCCGCTGGCATCGCGCAGGAACTGCTTGACGATCCGGTCTTCCAAACTGTGGAAGCTGACCACCGCCAGTTTGCCGCCGGGACGCAGCAGCATCTCGGCGGCGTTCAGCCCGCTGATCAGTTCATCGAGCTCGGCGTTGATATGGATCCGGATCGCCTGAAAGCTGCGGGTGGCGGGATCCTTGGGCGCACCGGGATGATAGCCCAGCGCCTTGCGCACAACTTGCGCCAGCTGACCGGTGGTCTCGAGCGGACGCGCTGCCACAATCGCGCGCGCGACGCGGCGCGACTGGCGTTCTTCGCCAAAGGTGTAGAGCACGTCGGCAATCTCGCTCTCCGCAGCGCCGTTGAGGAAATCGGCGGCGCTGGTCCCCTCCTGCCCCATTCGCATGTCGAGCGGCCCGTCGAGCGAGAAGGCGAACCCGCGGTCTGCCTGATCGAGCTGCATCGAGGACACTCCGATGTCCATCACCAGCCCATCAACCCGCGCGACGCCGGTCGCGCCAAGCGCATCGACCATTTCGGAAAACCGGCGCGGGTGCAGCACCAGCCGGGGCGGGCTTTGAGCAAGCTCGGCCCAATCCTGCGCTGCGGAAATCGCGGCAGGATCGCGATCGAAGGCGTGTACATTGGCTCCGGCGTCGAGCAACCGGCGGGTGTAACCACCCGCGCCGAACGTGGCATCGACGATTACTGCGCCGTCGAGCGGCGACAAGGCCGCGATCACTTCATCGAGCAGGACGGGAGTGTGAGCAGCCCCGCTCATTTGCGGACCTTGCCAGCCAGGGCTTGTGATTCAAGATCGGCGCAGGCTTCTTGCGCGTCTTCCCAGCCCTCGCCCATTTTGGCAAGTTCGGCCGGGTTCCACAGCGTGAACATCTTGCCGCCGCCCTGGAAGAACACACTGGTGGTCAGGCCGCCCAGCTTAAAATAGCGTTCGGGCATCACGAACCGGCCGCTGTCATCAAATGGCACGCGGGCAAACCCATAGAGCTGCTGGGCGCGAAAATCGCGGTCGAAAGCGATCTGCCGCTCCAGCGCAATCTCTTCCTCGCGGTCAAGTTCAGCCTCAAACTGATCGGCGCGGCTAAGGCCGAACCCGGTCAGGCACTTCCAGCGGGAATGTTTGGCGAGGCACAGTAGTCGTTCGCCATGGCCGGATTCGCGGACTGATTTGCGCAAATCGGGAGGCAGCACAAAGCGGCCTTTTTCGCCCAGCAGCGAAAAGCCTTGGCCGCTATAGCTGATCGGCTTGGCCCCCTCCACGATCCGTCCCGCCTCTGCCGGTTTGGACCGGCTCCCCAGAGTAAATAATTACCTCCCCGCACGCGCGTCCGCGCGTCCGGAGCGACCCTTGACCGGGCCGACGGCAAATCTGCATGTCGATGAAACGAAGCATTAACCCTGCTTTTGCAGGGATGGAAGAGAAAATTACGGGAAATCAAGGGATAACACGTTAACTTATTGATTTAATGAGATTTGAAACATTGGGTGAAACCCGTTTCTGCTCCATGTTTCCAATATGTTCCACGGATATATCAAGGGTTTACGGTCTACAGTTGCAAGTATTGTCGAACTGTCCCGCCAAATCCCGCGAGTCTGCGCAAACTTTCAGTTCAATGAGCGAGGAAGGCGCTGTCGAGCAACTGGCCGAAGGCGTTGGCCCGCTGTCCCGAGGGGTCATCGCGTTCGAGCAATGCGGCATCGGCCACAGCGAAGACGCGCCCCCGCCCGATTGCGCAGGTGACCGCCAGACCCTCCCCCCACAGCCGGCAATTGGCTTGGCCACGCGTCAGGAACCGCCCCGGAAGTATGACCGGAACCGCCACGCCCATTACCTCGCGGTCAGTTTCTGCCAGCGGCTGATCGGCATCGAACTGCAATTCCAGCCCCCAGCGCGTCAGGATCGGTGAAAGCAACGCGGTGGCTTGCGGACGGCGCGGATCGCCCAGCGCAAAAGGCGATTCCTCGGTATAGGCCGGATCGGCAAGCAGCAGCAGGTGCCCGCCGCTGCGCACCCAATCGTCGAGCGCAAGGTTCTCTTGCGGGCTGAGGGCACGGGGCTGAGCGATGATCAGGCGGCGCAGTCCTGCGAGCGAGCGCGGCCCGGGCGCGCTGGTCAGCGTGTCGAGCGCGACGACTTGTCCGTGCTCGGTCAGGACCGCCTTGGCCCAATGTGCCGCACGTTCGCCGCGCAGTTCGCTGGTCAGATCGGGGGTATTGCCCCACAGGATCGGGAGCGAAGTGAACAGCCCGATCGGGGTGGACGGCGGCACAGGCTTATGCTGGCTGCGCCATGCAATCAGGCCGAGCGCGAGCGCGAGCCCAAACAGCACCGCCCCGAACCTGGCTTTGCTAATGCTGCGAACCTGTCACCTGAGCCGCGCCGGTCGCGCGCGCCTTGGTCCGCGCAGTAACTTCTGGCTGGCTGGAGGGGACGACCCCGATATCGGCCAGTGGGTCGCTGCCCTGCGCGGCGTCAGAGATTGGCGCACCTGCGACTTGCGGGCGCGCGGCCGCATCGGCTTGCCGCGCACGGTCATTGATGATGTTGGCCAGCCCAACCACCAACACGATCGCAGCCATGCCGAACAGTCCCGACTGCAACCGCTGCACCGCTTGCGCGCGCAATTCGCGTAAGCTCGGCGGCACATAGTGCTTCGGCGCGACTAGCGGTTCCAGGACCCTACGTGGCGGTTGTGTTGCCATCTGGTCACCGCTCTAGCCGATCAAGCGAGCCAAGGGAAGACCGGCAATCCTTTGGCGCGCAGCCAATCGGCATTGTACAGGCTGGAGAGGTAGCGGAAGCCGGTATCGCACAGGATCGTTGCGACGCGCACGTCTTCGCGGCCTTCGGCAACCAGCTGCTGACCCAGCGCAATCGCGCCCGCCACATTAATCCCCGACGACAACCCCAGGCACAGGCCTTCTTCGGCGAGCAGCCGACCGACCCATTCAAGCCCCTCCTCGTCCGAAATGCGGAACTGGGTGTCGATCGGCGCGCCTTCCAGATTGGCGGTGATCCGTCCCTGACCGATCCCTTCGGCGACCGAACTGCCCTCGCCGCGCAACTCACCGCAGGCGTAGTAATTGTACAGCGCCGCACCGTGCGGATCGGTCAGCGCGATGCGCACATGCTCATCGAAGGCCTTCAGACCCATGCCCACCCCGGCGATGGTCCCGCCGGTGCCAGCCGCGCAGGTGAAGCCATCGATCCGGCCGTCCAGCTGCTCCCATAACTCGCGCGCGGTGCTTTCGATATGCGCCTTACGGTTGGCGACATTGTCAAACTGGTTGGCCCAGACCGCGCCCACTGTCTCCTCGGCCAGACGGCGCGAGGTGTGCACGAAGTGCCCGGGATTGGAAAACGGCGCCGGCGGAACCAACACCAGCTCGGCCCCAAGCGCGCGCAAGGTGTCCATCTTTTCCTTGGACTGGTTTTCGGGCATGACGATCACGGTCTTGTAGCCGAGCGCATTGGCGACCAGCGCTAGGCCAATTCCGGTGTTCCCGGCGGTACCTTCGACAATCGTCCCGCCGGGCTGCAGCAGGCCTTTATCTTCGGCGTCGCGCACGATCCACAGGGCCGCGCGGTCTTTGACCGATGCCCCCGGGTTGGCGAATTCGCATTTACCCCACACTTCGCAGCCAGCGGCCTCGCTGGGGCCTTGCAGCAGCACCAACGGCGTGTTGCCGATCAGATCGAGGGTCGAGGAACAGGTTGCGCTCACCCAGCAAAGCTAGATAGCGGACTGCTGAAGCGCAATGCAAATACGCTTGGGGTTGGCCAAGTCAGTCTTCGGGCGCAATCGTAACCTTCAGCCCATCCAGCGCGTCGGTCATCTTCAATTGGCACGACAGCCGGGAATTGCCTTCGCGGTGATCGGTGCTATCGAGCAGGTCGTTCTCATCCTCGCTTAGCGGATTGACGAGGTCGGCAAACGCCGGATCGACATAGACATGGCACGTGGCGCAAGAACAGCATCCGCCGCACAGCGCCAGCAATTCGTCAAACCCGTTGTCACGGATCGCCTCCATCACCGACACGCCGCTGGCCGCCTCGACGGTCTGTTCGTCACCGGCACGATTGACCACAACCAGCTTGGGCATTCCCGACTATCCTTTTCGCAATAAGCGCCTGTTCGCACCTTGGCACGGCTGCTACCCAACCCGCTTTCCTTTGGCAAGCGGGACCGGTGATGGGTATTAGCGCGGAGCAGATGCAGCACGATCTCGATGCGGTGGCGGCGATCGAGCCGGGCTTCGCGCGGGCCCTGGCGGCGGCTGGGTATCCTGAGCCGCGGATCCGCCCGCGCGGCTATGGCACCTTGATGCGCACGATTGTCGGCCAGCAGGTCAGCGTCGCCGCCGCCGCATCGATGTGGCGCAAGTTCGAAGAGTTTGCCGGGGCCGAACTCCCGCCCGAGCGGATCCTGGCGGCCGAGTTCGATACCCTGCGCGCCTGTGGCCTGTCGCGGCAAAAGCAAGGCTATCTGCGCTCGCTGTGCGAACTGGTGGTGGCCGGCGAGCTCAATTTCGAAGCCCTGCCCGCCGATGACGAGGAGGCGATCGCGCAGCTGACCCGGATCAAGGGGATCGGACGCTGGTCGGCCGAGATCTATCTGCTGTTCGCCGAAGGGCGCGGCGACATGTGGCCAGCGGGCGATCTGGCGGTCCAAGCGGGCTTGCACAAAATCCTCGGGCTCGAAGCCCGCCCGAGCGAGCAGCAAACCCGCGACCTCGCCGAACCCTGGCGCCCCCACCGCGGTGCCGCTGCGATCTTCACCTGGCATTGCTATAACAACCCGGCGTTGTAGGTTTTTCCGGCTTATGTCAGTATGTTTTATGTGAAATGCGTTCTGCTTAAGGATTGCGCACTGGCTAAGCATGCAAACTGCTTTGACCAAAGGTCTTAGGTCTTTCGCGGGAGAGTTTGTATGCCAATTTGGGCTTATATTGTACTTGCAGTTTTCATCGCATACGGCGGCTTCGTTCTTTGGCGGGCATGGGCCAAAGGGTTCGTGAAATACGGCCTAATCGACTTCACGAAGCAAGATGATCCGATCTATTTTTGATTCATCGTTGTTTTGTTTTGCCTGTGCGAGATATGGCTCGTCGGAATGTTAATTATCGTTGCAATTTCGCTTATCAGCGGACCAATATTCGGACAAAGCGACTGCGCCACCACCCCTGGGTGGAAAGGAGCCCTACTTTGCCCTCCTGCGCCGTCAAGCTAACCCCGATGACCGCAGTGTGGTCGTAAGCGGAGAGGCGGCTTCTGCGCGAAAAATCCGGAATGCGGGCATTGCTTTAGCAACCCCCCGCTGTAAGTCTTGCTGACAGGCGTGTAAGCGCGAATCGCGGGGAGCGGATCATGGGGCTGCGCAAAACGATTTTCATCACCGGAGGCGGATCGGGGATTGGCCGCGCGGTGGCGCAGAAGTTTGCCGCCGAGGGCTGGTTCGTCGGGCTTGCCGATATCGACGAGGCCGGGATGCGCGCCACCGCCGCGCTGCTTCCAACCGGTTTGAGTTCGGTTCACAAACTCGATGTGCGCGACCGTCCGGCGTGGGATGCGGCGTTGTCCGCGTGCGCCGCCGCGTCCGCTGGACGGATCGACGTGGTGTTCAACAACGCCGGGATTCCGCTCGGCGGACAGATCATCGATCACACCGAGGCCGAGATCGAGCGCTGCCTCGATATCAACCTCAAAGGCGTCATTTTCGGCGCGCAGGCGGCGCATCCATGGCTGAAGGCCAGCGCGCCCGGATCGTGCCTGCTCAACACCGCCAGCGCGGCGGGGATTTACGGCACGCCCGGCTCATCGATCTATGCCGCGACCAAATTCGGCGTGCGCGGCGTGACCGAATGCCTCGATGCCGAATGGCATGAGGTCGGGATCAAGGTGCGCGACCTGATGCCGGCGTTCATCGATACTCCGCTGCTCGACCATCCCCCCAACCACACCACCAACGAAGATATTCGCGAGCGGGTCAAAGCGGCCGGGCTGGAAATCTCTCCGGTCAGCGATGTCGCCGATGCGGCCTGGACTGCGGTCCACGGCGAAAAGTTGCACACGCTGGTGGGCAAGACCGCGCTCCGCCTGGCCTTCGCCGCGCGGTGGCTGCCGGGCAGGCTGCGCAATCAGGTCCGCAGCAGTTCGCGCGCGCTGGGGAATTAGTTCAAAGCGGCGGTCATCGCCGCCAGTTTGGTGACCGTGTTGAGGTTGCGCGCGGTGCCCAGCTTGGCCGCCGGGATTTGCAGCCGGGTGTCGGCCATGCCGTCGTGGTAATCCACATAGATAGCGCGCGGACCAAGCGCGACCGTTTCATCGCGCTGGCCGGTAATGCCATCGAGCGACAACGGCCCATCGATAAAGATCGCCACGACCCGGTTGCCCGGGCGGCTGGGCCAGGGATTACCCGCCACCACCTCCGCCAGTTCGGCCGCGTTGCGCACCAACACGCCCAGATGTTTGGCGTATCGCTCGAACATGGCGGCTTCGAGCGCGGCGCGCAGGTCGGTTTCATCGCGCGCGCTGGCGAACACCACATTGCCGCTGGCGATGTAGGTCTGCACCCGCTCGAAGCCCAGTTCCTCGCACAGCGCCCGCAGTTCGGCCATCGGCAGCTTGTTGTTGCCGCCGACGTTGACCGCGCGCAGCAAAGCCGCCCAGACGCTCACACCATCGCCGCAATCGCGCGTGCCATGGCGGCGTCGCGCGCAGAAAGGCCGCCTGCATCGTGGGTGGTCAACGAAATCTCGACCGTATTGTAAACGTTCGACCATTCGGGGTGGTGATCGTGCTTGTCGGCATAGAGCGCGACCCGCGTCATAAAGCCGAAGGCCGCGTTGAAATCGCCGAATTTGAACTTGCGGGTGATCGCTTTTCCGTCCTGGCGCAGCTTCCACTCGGGCAATTCGGCGAGCAGCACGGCGATGAGGGCTTGGGTGAGGCGGGGGACGGACATTGTGGCTCTCCTTGGCAGGGGGCGAGCTTTCCCTTATCGCCGCGTCCCATGCAAGCCGGCGGCCTTAAAGCAGAGTGTCTTTTTTGTCGCCGCGGCGAGCGGTTGCTGTTCGGCTCGCTCGATTTGCGGGTGGAAGCTGGCGGCGCGCTGCATTTGGTTGGCCCCAACGGGATCGGCAAAACCTCGCTGCTGCGGATGCTGGCGGGCTTGTTGCCCCCCTCGCCGCCCAGCGGCGCGATAGCTTGGCGGGGCAGCGCGGCCTACCTCGATGCCAAGCCCGCGCTCGACGAGCATTTGCCGCTTGGGCAAGCGCTGGACTTCTGGCGCAAGCTTGATCGCGCCGACCAAGTTCCACTTGCCCCGCTCGGGCTCGAGCGGCTGAGCGACATCCCGGTGCGGTTCCTCTCGACCGGGCAGCGCAAGCGTGCGGGCCTCGCCCGGCTGATCGGGCAGAACGCAGATCACTGGCTGCTCGATGAACCGCTCAACGGGCTCGACGACGACGGTGCGGCGCTGGTCGAACGCCTGATCGTGAAGAAACGTGCCGCTGGCGGGGTGGTAGTGGTCGCCTCGCACCAACCGCTCGCGTTGCCCGGGGCGCAAGTGCTTGACCTGCGGGATCACCCGGGATGAGCGGCACTATCCTGACCCTGCTGCGCCGCGATCTGGCGCAATTGTTTTTGGGTGGTCGGCGCGGCGGGGCGCTGTTGCCGGTGCTGTTCTTCCTGGCGGTGGCGATGCTCTATCCGTTCGCGGTCGGGCCCGATGCGCCGCTGCTTGCGCGGACCGGCGGGGGGGTGATCTGGGTGGCCGCGCTGCTCGCTGCGATCTTGCCGCTTGACCGGCTGATTGAGCCCGATCTCGAGCTTGGGCTGTTCGATCAGCTGGCGCTGCGCGGGATCGGCGAGGAGAGCGTAGTCGCGGTGCGGGTGCTGGCGCACTGGCTCAGCTTCGGCCCGCCGCTGATGCTCGCCGCGCTGCCCGCCGCAGCCTTACTCGGGATCGACACCGCGCAGCTGCGGCTGGTCGAACTGGGACTGCTCGCAGGAACACCGGGCCTCGCTGCATTGGGCGTGCTGGTCGCCGCGATCACCGCAGGGCTGCGCGGCGGCGCGGCCTTGGGCGGGCTGCTGGTAATCCCGCTGGCGGTGCCGCTGCTGGTGTTCGGTGCGGGCAGTCTGTCAGCAGGCGGCGCGGCTGGGTTGGCACTGACCGGTGCGGTTTCGCTGGTGCTGCTGGCGATTACGCCGTTCGCAGCGGGGGCGGCGATCCGGGCTAGTAGAAGTTAATTAGGTTTACGCGGAGGCCGCAGAGAGGGACGGGAGACGCAGAGATGGCGCGCGTGCGGAGAAGCCGCCGTCTGGTCCAGACGTTTCGCGTCTCGCAGTGTAAAATGGAATACGAGCCTGCGGCTCAAAGCAACACCTCTGCGCCTCGCACTCTTCTCTGCGGCCTCCGCGCGAACCCCTTACTAGTAAGGCGGCCGGTCCAGTCCTTTCGGGCTGGCAGTAAACACCTCGCACCCCGTCTCGGTAATCCCGATCGAATGTTCGAACTGCGCCGAGAGCGAGCGGTCGCGGGTTACCGCCGTCCAGCCATCTTCGAGCAGCTTTACGCCGGACTTGCCCAGATTGATCATCGGCTCGATCGTGAAAAACATCCCCGGCTTCAGTTCCGGCCCGGTCCCCGCGCGCGCGGCGTGAACCACTTCGGGGGCATCGTGGAACAGCCGCCCGACCCCGTGACCGCAAAATTCGCGCACCACGCCATAGCGTTGGCGTTCGGCATGATACTGGATCGCCGCGCCGATATCGCCCAGCCGCGCGCCGGGTTTGGCCTGCTCGATCCCCAGCATCAGGCATTCGTAGGTCACGTCGATCAGGCGCTTCGCTTTCAAAGGCACATCGCCAACCAGATACATCCGGCTGGTATCGCCGTGCCAGCCATCCAGCAGCGGAGTCACGTCGATATTGACGATGTCGCCGTCCCTGAGCGGCTTGTCCGATGGAATCCCGTGGCACACCACGTGATTGATCGAGATACAACAGCTGTGAGTATAGCCCCGATAACCCAGCGTCGCCGGAACCGCGCCGCCCGCCAAAGTCATCTCGCGCACCACATCATCGAGCGCGCCGGTGGTTATTCCCGGACGAACATGACCGCTCAAGGCATCGAGGATTTCAGCCGCCAGCCGCCCGGCCTTGCGCATGCCTGCGAAGGCCGACGCGCCATGTAGCTTGATCGTGCCGTCGCGCAGCAGCGTCTCATCGTCAGTAACGGTCTGGTAGAGGTTCATGCCCGCCGCCTATAGCGGCAAACGCGCCGATTGGCTATGCGCCGATGCCATGACCAATAAACACGCATTGATCCAGCCTGACAAAGGCCAGCCCGCCACCCCGATTCACTTGGTCGACAAGGCGAGCCTCGACAGCTTCGTCAAAACCCTGTCAGCCCCGCAGCGCGCCGCGCTGGCGGCGCAGAAATTCACCGCCGAGGGTTATTCGTACGCTATCATCCCCGCTGGCGATGGCTGGATCGTGGTCGCGGGCGTGGCCAATACGGCCAGCTTGTCGAGCTGGTGTATGTCCAAACTGGCCGAAGTTCTGCCAGCCGGAACCTACCGCCGGGCAGCGGACGAGCCAGGACCGGCGCTGCTCGGCTGGGTCACCGGGCAATACCGGTTTGACCGCTATCGCTCCGACCCCGCCGCCGAAGGCCCGCGGGTGCTGCTGACCAGCGCGGTCAAGGCGATTGACCCGGCGCTGGCTGAGGCCGCTGCGACCAATCTGGTCCGCGATCTGGTCAATACCCCGGCCGAGGACATGGGCCCAGCGCAGCTGGAGGCCGAGGCCGCCCGGCTGGCCAAAAGCTACCGCGCCGAGCTGACCGTGACCAGCGGCGACGCGCTCGAGCGCGGCTTTCCGATGATCCATATGGTTGGCCGCGCCGCCGCGCGCAGCCATGCCCCGCGCCTGATCGAACTTACCTGGGGCAATCCCAAGCATCCCAAAGTGGCGATCGTCGGCAAAGGCGTGTGCTTCGATTCGGGGGGGCTCGATATTAAGCCGAGCGCGGGCATGGCGCTGATGAAGAAGGACATGGGCGGCGCGGCGCATGCCCTGGCGCTAGCGCAGCTAATTATGCAGGCGCATTTGAAAGTGCATTTGCATCTGCTAATCCCGGCGGTCGAAAACGCCATCTCTGGCAATGCATTCCGCCCCGGCGACGTGCTGTCCAGCCGTGCCGGGATCTCGGTCGAGATCGGCAACACCGATGCCGAAGGGCGGCTGGTGCTGGGCGATGCGCTAACCCGCGCGGGCGAGGAAGGCCCAGAGCTTATCATCGACTTCGCGACGCTAACCGGCGCGGCCCGCGTGGCGCTTGGTCCGGACCTGCCCGCGCTGATGACGCGGCGCGATGAAACGGCTGACGAGTTGCTGGCCGCCGGCTTGGCCGCCGACGATCCCTGTTGGCGGCTCCCCTTGCCAGAAAGCTACCGCGAATACCTGAAGTCGGACATTGCCGACCTCAACAACAGCGGCAGCAACGGCTACGCCGGGGCTTCGGTGGCTGGATTATTCTTGGACCGGTTCGCGCCCGAAGGCGTGGACTGGGCGCACTTTGATACGTTCGCCTGGCGACCTGCGGCAAAACCCGGTCGGCCCAAAGGCGGCGACGCGCTGGGGCTGCGGGCGGCGTGGGGGATGCTGAAGGCGCGGTATGCTTAGTAAAACTACCAGACCCAAAAATAGCTGAAGTTTAATGTTTCCATGGACTTAATGGCCCAGCGGAACGACCATCTCAGGATGACTTGATCGTCCCGGTTCACCGCACTGAAACTGTGCGGGGCATCGATGGCATTCTTCAACTTGATCCGGCGCGGGTTGCCCGCAGTGGTGGCACTGGCGCTCAGCTTGATCGCCAGTCAGGTCTCGGCAGCTGCAATGCGTGAACCGGGCCACACAGCAAATTGGGCGGTCACGCCTGTCATCACCGCAGATCTCGACGCGCCATTGAGCGACGCCGAACCCCCGCCCCCACTGGCCAAACCATTCGCGGCGGCGAAGCGCGCTGAACCAGTGGCGCAAAACTTCGTTTGCGCGGTGACCGCTGCCAGCTGCAATTATCAGCCGCTGATGACCCCGGTCCGCAATCAAGGCCGCTGCGCAAGCTGCTGGGTGTTTGCCACTATGGGCGCTTGGGAAGGCACTTACGCGCTGCGCTATGGCGTCCAGATCGACGCGTCCGAACAGCAAATGCTCAACTGTACCGGCCGGAATAACACGTGCGCTGGCGGCTTTTGGGGCGATGCCCTAGCGCTGATGACGGCCAGCCCGATTGGCCCCGAAGCGGCGCAGCCATACCGCGGAAAATCGGGCAAATGCCAGTCCAATCCGGCCAGTCCGTACAAAGTTGCCGCCTGGGGGTTTATCAGCGTAGCGGCCACCCCGCCGCCGGTCGCAGCACTCAAACAGGCGCTCGTAGAGCATGGTCCGGTCATCGCCGGGATCAGCGCGACCTCCGCGTTCGAGGCCTATACCGGCGGCGTGTTCAACGAAACTGGCACTGCGCCGATCGATCAAGCGGTGGTGATTGTCGGCTGGGACGATCAGCGCCAGGCGTGGCGGGTGCGCAACAGCCGCGGCACCGCGTGGGGCGAGGCAGGCTATGCGTGGGTCGCTTTTGGCAGCAACAACCTGGGCGCGTGGGCAACCTGGGTCCAACCCGAACCGCCGGGCGCCGTCGAGCTAATCAAGTCTTCGAGCGAAATTGCGGTCATTGTTCGCAATCGCTCAGCTCGGCTGGCGCAAAGTTTGGTCGCAATACCGTTTGTTGCGGTAAATCGCTGAATTCGGAAAAGCGCCGCAATGCCACCAGCCGGCCCGCAAATGCACCATGACGGATAACTTGCTAGAGTCGCCCGGCGGCGCTAATCGCCCGCTCTTCCGCTTTGGGGGACCCGAAATCTTGCCTGCCAGTCCCATCCCTGCCAGCCAGCACAGCTTGTCCGGCCCGGCTGAGACGCTCGACGCGCCGCATTGGCCGGTGCGCGGGGACTTGGCGCATGTGCGGCTCGCCGGGCGGGTATTCGTGCCGCATTATGCCGTGCCGATGGCGCGCACAGTGATCGCCGCGGGGGCCGATTTGTGCGTGGCGGGACAAACTGCGGCGGAGGTGCGAGCGGCGCTTAGCGGCGGGGCGCTGTTTAACGTGCTCGATATTTCGGGCGGCTGGGCCTGGGGTCAGGTCGGCGAGGACGGGTTTGTCGGCTATCTGCCGCTCGGTGCGCTGGAGCCGTGACGCACAGCGTGTTCGTCGACGGCGCGGCCGGAACCACCGGGCTCGAGATCGTCGAGCGGTTAGCCGGACGCAGCGACTTCGAGTTGCTGGTCCTTGACGACGACCAGCGCAAAAGCGCCGATGCCCGGCGCGACGGGTTTCACGCCGCCGATTTTGCCGTGCTGTGCCTGCCCGATGAGGCGGCGATCGAAGCGGTGGCACTCGCGGATGGAAGCAAAGTGCGGATCATCGATGCTTCGTCGGCGCATCGCACCGCGCCGGGCTGGACCTACGGTTTCCCCGAGCTGATCGGGCGCGACAAGGTGGCGGCGGGTACCCGTGTGACCAATCCGGGCTGCTACCCAACCGGGTTCCTCGCGCTGCTCGCCCCGCTGGTGCGGCACGGCTTGCTGCCCGCCAACTGGCCCTATCTGTGCCATGCGGTATCGGGCTATTCGGGCGGCGGCAAAGCGATGATCGCGCGGTTCGAGGCCGAGCCTGACCTGGCCTACCGCGATTACGGGCTGGGTCTAGGGCACAAGCATGTGCCCGAAATGCAAAAGTATGCCGGACTGGCCTATCCGCCGGTGTTTGCTCCCGCTGTAATCCCGGCCTACCGCGGCATGGTGGTCGAAGTGCCGTTGCACCTGGCGCAGATGGAGCGCGCCGCGCCCACCGACGGCCTGCGCGATCTGCTGGTTGATTTCTATAAGGATAGCACAGTGGTGCACGTCCACGAGGACACCCCCGACGAATTGCTGCTGCGCAGGTCAGCCGCACCGAGCGACCGGCTCGACCTCTATGTGTTCGGCGCGCGCGACGGCAACCAGGCCCGGCTGGTCGCCATGCTCGACAATCTCGGCAAAGGCGCCAGCGGAGCGGCGGTGCAGAGCCTCAACCTGATGGCGGGACTGCCCGAAACGGCTGGGTTGGTCTTGTAACGTCTTCCCGGGTTTGCCCCGGGATCGCGGACCTCCAGGTCGTACCACGCGGCCAGCCATCCCGGGGCAAGCCCGGGAAGACGTGATTAAAAATTAGGCAACCGCTGCTCAAAATTCAGGCAAGCATCCGGGCATTGGGCAACAGGTTTATTGCGCGGCGAAGCGCGGCGCGATTCAAATCTTGCGATTCCACCCTTTTCGCAAGCGCACGCATGGCCTAGGGCCGTCAGCATGCCGCTGGCACGATTCTTGGATAACCAGGGTCGGCGCGGGCGTTGAACCATCCGGGCCGCTTTCTCCCACAGGAGGATAGGCGGCCCCGGCTTGCTGCGCAGGGGATACCGCCGTGAAGAAGATCGAAGCGATCATCAAACCGTTTAAACTCGACGAGGTGAAGGAAGCGCTGCACGAAGTTGGCGTGTCGGGAATAACTGTCACTGAAGCCAAGGGCTTTGGCCGCCAGAAGGGCCATACCGAGCTCTATCGCGGCGCCGAATACGTGGTCGATTTTCTGCCCAAAGTGAAACTTGAAGTGGTCGTGCCGGATGATCTGGCCGAACGCGTGGTCGAGGCCATCGCGGCGGCGGCACAGACCGGGCGGATTGGCGACGGTAAGATTTTTGTAATGAACGTGGAAAGCGCGCTGCGCATTCGTACCGGGGAACGCGACAACGACGCGATCTGAATTTTCCATTCCAGCAATCACCCTGGCCCGGGCGGGCCGGGACCATCGAAGGACGAAGCATGGCCAAGGCAAAAGACATTCTCAAGCGGATCAAGGAAGAAGAGATCGAGTGGGTCGATCTGCGCTTCACTGACCCCAAGGGCAAGTGGCAGCACCTGACCATGGTGGCCGCGGTAATCGGCGAGGACGAGCTGGAAGACGGGCTGATGTTCGACGGTTCCTCGATCGAAGGCTGGAAGGCGATCAACGAAAGCGACATGATCCTCAAGCCCGATCTGGACGCGGTCTATATCGATCCGTTCAGCGCGACCCCGATGATGATCATCTGCTGCGACATCGTCGAGCCTTCGACTGGCGATCTCTATGCCCGCGATCCGCGCTCGACCGCCAAGCGCGCCGAAGCCTTCGTCAAATCGACCGGCGTGGGCGACACCGTCTATGTCGGCCCCGAAGCGGAATTCTTCCTGTTCGACGACGTGCGCTTTTACGATGACTATGATGGTAACGGCTTCCGGATCGACGACATCGAGCTGCCGACCAATGGCAACCGCGATTATGTCTCGGAAACCGGCAGCGGCAACCTGGGCCACCGTCCCCGCGCCAAGGGCGGCTATTTCCCCGTCGCCCCGGTTGATAGCTGTGTCGATATCCGCGGTGAAATGGTCTCGACCATGATCGAGATGGGCCTGCCCTGCGACAAGCATCACCACGAAGTTGCCTCGGCGCAGCACGAACTGGGGCTGACCTATGGCACGTTGGTGCAAACCGCCGACCGGATGCAGGTTTACAAGTACGTGGTGCAGCAGGTCGCGCAGGCTTACGGCAAGACCGCCACGTTCATGCCCAAGCCGATCAAGACCGACAACGGGTCGGGCATGCACACCCACATTTCGATCTGGGACGGCGGCAAGCCGCTGTTTGCGGGCAATGGCTATGCCGGGCTCAGCGATATGTGCCTGTACTTCATCGGCGGCGTGATCAAGCACGCCAAGGCGCTCAACGCCTTCACCAACCCCACCACCAACAGCTACAAGCGGCTGGTCCCGGGTTACGAAGCCCCGGTGCTGCTGGCCTATTCGGCACGCAACCGCTCGGCCTCGTGCCGCATTCCGTATGGCACGGGTGACAAGGCCAAGCGCGTGGAGTTCCGCTTCCCCGATGCGATGGCCAACCCGTACCTGTGCTATGCCGCGCTGCTTATGGCCGGGCTCGATGGGATCAAGAACAAGATCCACCCGGGCGAGGCGATGGACAAGAACCTGTACGATCTGCCGCCGGCCGAATTGGCCGAAGTGCCGACGGTGTGCGGTTCGCTGCGTGAGGCGCTCGATTGCCTCGAAGCCGATCATGATTTCCTGATCCAGGGCGGGGTCTTCACCAAGGACCAGATCGAAGCCTATATCGAGCTCAAGTGGCCCGAAGTGATGCGCTGGGAAACCACACCCTCGGCGGTCGAATTCGATATGTATTACAGCGCTTAACCGTTGAGGATCGCTGCTTAACCGAGGCGTCCCGGGAAACCGGGGCGCCTCTTTTTTGCACCGAATGAGCCGCGCCCCGGAACTTTCATGGGGGTTACGCAGTTTACCTATGCGCAGCCAGCGGTGGTTGCGGTTAGGGGAGTTTTTGAAATGCTCGCAATTGCCATCGTTCTGTTCGTGCTTTGGGCACTCGGCTTTTTTGCCTTCCACGTGGCTGGCGGCTTGATCCATATTCTGTTGGTGATCGCGCTGGTGGTATTCGTGGTGAATCTGGTCCGCGGCCGCAAAGCAATTTAGCCGCGCGAACCGGCCGCGCGAACACTTGCCCGGCCACTGCCGCAGGAACGGTTTTCCTACAGCTCCCTGTTTTGCCTAATTGGCTGCCGCGATTCGCTATCACGGGAGCGGCAACATGGACTTGGCGGGAGATTTCTTTTCAGCGTTGCGGCGCATGAAAACACGGGGTTCGGTGCCGGAGGCGGCGCCGAACCCCGCTTTGCAAACAGCCGAGCAGCAAGCAAGCCCGGCCTCGGGCGGCGTTCTACCTGCAATCGGGCGCGACGGCATCGCTCTGATCAAACGCTTCGAAGGCTGCGCGCGCAAACGCCGCGACGGCCAGTTTGAAGCCTATCCAGATCCCGGCACGGGCGGCGCGCCCTGGACCATCGGCTGGGGCGCGACCGGCCCCGGTATCGCCCCTGAGACGCTGTGGAGCCAGGCCGAATGCGATGCGCGGCTGGAGCAAGATCTGGTCCGCTACGCCCGCGCAGTCGCCCGAGCGCTGAACGGAGCGCCCAGCACTCCGGGCCAGTTCGATGCTTTGGTCAGTTTTCATTATAACACCGGCGCGATTGCGAAGGCCACGCTGACCCGGCTGCACGTGGCCGGGCGTTATGGCGAAGCGGCGGCCGAATTCGGCCGCTGGGTCCACGCCGGGGGCCAGCGCCTACGCGGACTTGTGCGCCGCCGCGCGGCCGAAGCGGCGCTCTATCGCAGCTGATATTTGGAACTAAGCAAGGCAGCTGTGCGTTTGTTTCCCGAAAAGGAGACTTCTCATGCGCAACCTGCTGAGCGCGATCGCGCTAGCTGCCCTGGCCACTGCGGCCGTTCACGCCGACCCCGGCGGCGGTAAGGGCAATGGCGGCGGCCAAGATCATGGCGGCGGCAACGGTGAAAGCGTTGATCACGGAGGTTTCGAGCAATCCAAAGGACAGGACAGGCGCGAGGAACAAGGTAAAAGTGGCGGTAACGACCAGCGTGAGCACGCAGACCGCGCGACCCAACGTGGTTGGAGTGAGCAGGGCGATCAAGGTCGTTCGGACGATGGGCGGGGAAATGCTGAAGCAGGCAACGGGCGCGGACGGTTTGAGTCTCGGGACGTTAACGATCGGGGTGACACCGGGCAGCGTCGCTTTGGGCGTGACGACCGAGCCAACCAGCCGTTCGTCGGTTGGCGTGAATTTGACCGCCGCGGCCTGATTGCTGGGTGTCCGCCAGGGCTGGCCAAGAAGAACAATGGCTGCATGCCTCCGGGCCTCGCCAAGCAGAACCAATATGATCGCTATGACGCCAATTGGTGGGGTCTGCGCGGACTTAGCAACCTGTCGGGCTATCGCTATCTCGATGGCAGCCTGGTGCGGCTGGCACCAGGCGGCGCGGTGCTGGACTATTATCCGCTGCTTGGCGGCGCGCTCTCGGCAGGGAATCCTTGGCCAAGCGCTTGGCAACCCACGCCGCTATCGCCCTATTATTCGGACTATTACGGACTGGGGAATGACTATCGCTATTTTGACGGCGCGATCTACCGGGTCGATCCTAACACCAATGCCATCCAAACCGTAGCCGCCTTGCTAACCGGTGACACCTTCACGGTCGGCCAGCGGATGCCTGCGGGATATAGCGCTTATAACCTGCCCTATCAGTATCGCGATCAATATGCCGATGGGCCTGACGCAAATTACCGATATAGCGATGGCTATGTCTACCAGACTGACCCCAAAACCCAGCTGATCCTCGCAGCAATCAAGTTGCTGAGCTAAGCCCCTGCAGGAGCAAACGATGATGCGCATATCCCCACTCATCGCCGGCGCTGCGCTGCTGGCTGGGTCCGCCTGTTCCAAGCCTGCGGACAAGACCGATCCGGCCGCGATGGGCAAGTCGGACAGTTCGCTGGAAGCAACGATCGCTGGCGATGCCCAGTTCAAAACCCTGGCCGCCGGGCTCAAGTCCACTGGTCTTGATGGGGTCTTTTCGGGCAAGGGCAATTACACGGTGCTCGCTCCAACCGAATCGGCGTTTAGTGCAATTGGCGACAAAACGGGCGGCCTGACCGCGACCGAGCAAACCCCGGTGTTGGCCGCCGTGCTGCGCGGCCACATCATTCCCGGCACGCTGACTACGGGTGACATTGGCAAGGCGATTGACGCCAATGAAGGCAAGCCGATCAGCATGCGCACGATGGGCACCGGTTCGGTCAGCTTCGCGCGCAACGGGACGGACTTGAATGTTACTGCTGACGATGGCTCTACGGCAAAGTTAAATGGTGCCGGTATGACTGCCAGCAATGGGGAGGTTTTGCCTATCAGCGCGGTGCTCAAAAAACTGTGACACGAATCTTCGTGCCGGTAGACATTGGCACCTGGGGCCGGGCAACAGGGCACCCGTGTAGCCCGGCCTGACGATTGCACCTTGCAATCTTTCGTCTCCCCCTAGAAGGTCAGCGTGTTTAACCGATCCCTTAAAGGAGATTCGCGATGCGCGAGAGGCTGCAGAATTACATCGATGGTAAATGGGTCGATAGCGAAGGCGGCACCCGCCACGAAGTGATCAGCCCCGGCACCGAAGAGGCGGTCAGTGCGATCACGCTGGGCACCAAGGCCGATGTCGATAAAGCCGTCGCCGCCGCGCGCCGTGCCTATAAAACTTTCCGCAAGACCACCCGCGAGGAGCGCCTCGCGCTGATGGAGCGGATTGTGGAGGAATACAAAAAGCGCAGCAAAGACCTGGCCCAGTCGATGGCCGAGGAAATGGGCGCACCGGTCAGTTTCGCCGAAATGGCGCAGGTTGGCGCTGGAATCGGCGGATTTGTGGGCACGATGGAAGCGCTCAAGAATTTCACCTTCAGCGAACAGCACGGCGCGAACACCGTGGTTTACGAGCCGATCGGCGTGGTTGGCATGATCACCCCGTGGAACTGGCCGCTCAACCAGATTGCCTTGAAGGTCGCCCCGGCGCTGGCCGCGGGTAACACGATGGTGCTCAAGCCAAGCGAAGAATGCCCGACCAACGCGGCCATTTTTGCCGAAATCCTCGATGCCGCCGGCGTACCGCCGGGCGTGTTCAACCTGATCCAGGGTGATGGACCGGGCGTCGGCGCCGCGATCTCTGCGCACCCCGGGATCGATATGGTCAGCTTTACCGGATCGACCCGGGCCGGCATCCAGGTCGCTATCGCTGCCGCGCCAACGGTTAAGCGGGTCCATCAGGAATTGGGCGGGAAATCGCCCAACCTGGTGCTGCCCGATGCCGATTTCGCCACCGTGCTGCCCCCCACGCTGCAAGGCATCCTGGTCAACACCGGGCAAAGCTGCATCGCACCGACCCGCGTGCTGGTCCCGCGCGAACGCCAGGCCGAAGCTGCGGCCTTTGCCAAGGCGATGTTCGAGGCGACCCCGGTGGGCGATCCACTGGCCGAGGGCATGCACATCGGTCCGGTGGTCAATAAAGCCCAGTTCGACAAGATTCAGGACTTGATCCAGTCGGCCATCGACGAAGGCGCAACTTTGGTGACCGGCGGGACTGACCGTCCGGCTGACCTCAACCGGGGCTACTTCATCAAGCCAACGGTGTTCGCCGATGTCACCCCTGACATGCGCATTGCCAAGGAAGAAACCTTCGGTCCAGTCGCCACGCTGATGCCCTATGACGGGCTTGAGCAAGGCATCGAGATTGCCAACGACACGGCTTATGGGCTTTCAGCAGTGATCTCTGGCGATCCGGCCAAGGCGGCCGAAATCGCACCGCTGCTCGAAGCCGGGATGGTCGCGATCAACAACTGGGGTCCGGCTCCGGGCGCTCCGTTCGGCGGCTTCAAACAATCGGGCAACGGCCGCGAAGGCGGGCTGTTCGGCCTCAAGGACTTTATGGAAATCAAGGCGATATCGGGTCTGCCGGCCTGATCGGCTAGAGATTCGCAAGAATGCAAAACCCCTTCCCGCTGCGCGCGGGAAGGGGTTTTGTTTGGCGCCGGATCACTGGACTCAAGGTCTTGGCGGCGGCAGAATTTACGGCATGTAGGCTTAGTGCTATTTAGCCCACCTGATACTGCCCGTGCCCGCCGTGCGCGCCATCTTTGGTCCTGCCATCAAGCGGCACCGCAGCATCGCGGCGCAGCGCCGCGGCGCCTGCGATCAGCCGGTCCTGTTGGTCTTCACTGAACTGCACCCAACCTTCACGGGTTAGCCGTTCGAGCGGGCGATAGCGGATCTTGTACTGCATCCGCACCGAACCTTCGACCCAATATCCCAGGTACACATATGGAAGTCCCTCTTGGGCGGCGCGGCGGATATGATCGAGGATGATATAGTTGCCAAGGCCCGAGCGGCCTGGTGCTTCGGGCTCATAAAAGCTGTAGACCATTGAAAGCCCGTCGCCCTGGCGGTCTGTCAGGCAGGCTCCAACCAACTTGCCGGGCACGCCATCCAGCGTCGCCTCGCGGTATTCGACCACCCAGCTATCGACCGGTGTATGTTCGACCATGTCGGCAAAATCGGCCTCGTCCATGGTCGCCATGCCGCCGCCGGGATGGCGTTCGCCAAGATAGCGCTGGAGCAGTTCGAACTGTTCAGCGGTCGACCACGGGCGGCATAGCGCGGTGACCAGATCGCTGTTGCGCTTAAGGTCGCGCTTTTGCGTCGACGATGGCCGAAATTCGCTCGCCATCACCCGCACCGAAATGCAGGCTGAGCAATCGAGGCACGAGGGGCGGTAGGACACGGTCTGGCTGCGGCGGAACCCGATCCGCCCCAATGCATCATTCAGCTCGTCCGCATGCGGACCTTTGAGTTCGGTGAAAACCTTGCGCTCACTGCGCCCTGGCAAATAGGGGCACGGCGCCGGGCTCGTGACGAAAAATCGGGGAAAACGCACAGGAGCAGTCACAACGCGCCAATATCCCTAACAGCAGATAGAGGCGGCACTATGTAGAGTCATACGGCGTCTTGAAAGTCTTTTAACCACAAAACAGGGTAAACGAGGTGTTATTATGCACAGTGCGTCAGTGCGCTGGCGGCTGTCCTTGGCCTAGCCCAGCTCGACCGTATCCACTTCGTAGCCGGCCTTGCGCAAACTCGCCACCAGCCCGTCGAGCTGCTCCTTGTCGCGCGCTTCGCACTCAATATCGGTGATCAGGCCCTTGGCTGGCAAGTGCGTGAAGATCCGCTGGTGATAAATCTCGATGATGTTGACATTGTGCCGGTTAAATTCGCCCATCACTTTAAACAAGGCGCCGGGGCGATCCTGTAGGGTCAGTCGCAGCCGCGCCAGCCGGCCCGAACGGGCCAGATCGCGCAGCAACACATTCGCCAGTAAGCGGGTATCGATATTGCCGCCGCAGATCGGAATTCCGACCTTGCGGCCTTTGAAGCGTTCTGGATACGCCAGCACCGCCGCCAGACCCGCCGCGCCAGCGCCTTCCGCCACGGTTTTTTCGATCTGCAATAGCAGCGAGACCGCGCTTTCCAGCTGCGCCTCGCTGACCAGCAGAATATCGTCGAGCAGGCCTTCGAGCACTTTGGACGTAAATGGGCCCGGTTCCTTAACCGCGATCCCTTCGGCCAGCGTATCACCGCCGCACGGCAGGTCGGTGTGCTTCAGCCGGTTGTACATCGAGGGGAACAGCTGTGCCTCCACCCCGATCAGGCCGATGTCAGGCTTGATCGCGCGCGCGGCGGTGCCCATTCCCGAAGCCAGCCCGCCGCCGCCGATGGGGATGACCAGCATGTCAAGCTCGGGCACTTGGCTCAGCATTTCAAGTGCCACCGTGCCTTGTCCCGCCGCGACATGCGGATCGTCGAACGGGTGGACGAACGTCAACCCCAGCTCGTCTTCCAGCAGGCGGGCGTGAGCATAGGCTTCGTCAAAGCTTTCGCCGTGAAGCACCACCGTGCCGCCAAGCACTTCGGTCTGCATAGCCTTCACCGTCGGCGTGTTGCGGGGCATGACGATGGTCACCGGGACGCCCAATCGCGTGCCATGATAAGCCAGCCCCTGCGCGTGATTGCCCGCCGAAGCGGCAATCACTCCGCGGTTGCACTGCTCGCCGCCGAGCAACAGCATCGCGTTAAGCGCGCCGCGTTCCTTGAACGAAGCGGTAAATTGCAAATTCTCAAACTTGAGCCAGATGTCCGCCCCGGTGATCTGTGACAGCGTGCGGCTGTAATCCATCGCGGTCATCACCACCGCGCCCTCGATCCGCGCCGCGGCTGCGCGAATATCAGCAATGGTGAGCAGTGAAGCGGAGGGATTGGCCGGAATGTTCATGACGCTCGCGCCCTAATCGAAACGGGTGCGCCCTGCAAACAGCGATGCACCCTTTCGCTGCTAGGCTCGCCGCGCCAGCAGCAACCGCGCCAGCAAAGTCACTGCAAGGATCGCGAAACTGTCCGCCAACCAATCGTGAAAATCGCTGTCGCGGTGCAATATACTAATCGCTTGCAGCAGTTCGATCGCCGCGCCGAACGCCGACAACCACAGCGCTATCGTCCAGCGCGAGCTGGTCTGCCAGGCGAGATTTGCCACGCCGGTCAGTACCGCAAAGGCCAGCATATGCTCGAACTTGTCACCAAACCGGTCAATCGGCAATTGCGGAGGCTTGGGCAGCAGCGCCATGACCAGCGCAAACAACGCCAGCAGCCAGAACAGGGGCCGCAGCACTTGCTGCGCCAACAATTTTCCTACCAATGCCTGCATGCTGCCATGCCTTAGTGAGCCGCGCTGCAAACGCAATTGCAATAGCGCTGGCGGCGCACTGCAAAGCGGTTAATAGCTGCAACTATGACTACTCCCCTGAACGTTTCTTTCCTGGGTCTGGGCGTGATGGGTGGCGCCATTGCGCGGCACATCGCCGCCGCCGGGCATCACCTGACGATTTTTAACCGCACCCCGGCGCGCGCCGCCAAGTGGCGCGAGGCGAACCCCGGGCTGACCGTACGGCAGGTTGCCAGCCCGGCTGAGGCCGCCGCTGGAGCCGATGTTGTGCTGACCTGCGTGGGCAACGACGATGACTTGGCCGATGTGGTGCTGGGACCGACGGGCGTGTTCTCGACGATCCAGCCCGGCGCGACATTCATTGATCACACCACCGTCTCAGCCCGAATCGCGCGGCAGATCGCGGTCGAGGCCCGCGACCTGCAGGTTCACTGCGTGGATGCGCCGGTTACTGGGGGGCAGGCCGGAGCCGAGAGCGGGCAGTTGACCGTGATGTGCGGCGGCCGTGCCGATGCGATTGAAGCGGCGCGGGCGGTGATGGAGGCCTATACCAAGCGGATCGTCCACGTCGGCAAGGCCGGCGCGGGACAGACCACCAAGATGGTCAACCAGATCGCCTTTTCAGGCATCATCGCCACCCTGTCCGAGGCGCTGCGTTTTGCCGAAGCCGCGCATCTTGATCTTGAAAAGGTTTATCAGGCGATCTCGGGCGGAGCCTCGCAGTCATGGCAAATGGACAACCGCTGGAAAACCATGTGCGACGACAGCTTCGATTTCGGGTTCGCGGTCGATTGGATGCGCAAGGACATGGGTTTGGCATTGGAAGAAGGTCGCTCGCTGGGGGTCTCTTTGCCGGTAGCGGCGCTGATCGACCAGTTCTTTGCAGAAGTGCAAGCAATAGGCGGCGGACGGCAGGATACCTCGGCGCTGGTGCGCCGGTTGCCGCATCGAGGGTCGATATAATGCGCGCACTACTGTTTGCCGGGGCCGCTCTGCTGGTACTGTCGGGCCCCGCATTCGCCGACACGCTGCTCGACAATATCGACGGGGTGACGCTCGATGCCAGCAATGCAATCGATCACTTCACCGCCTTGGTAATCGGCGATGATGGCCGGGTGACCAAGGTGCTGCACCGCGGCGACAAACGCCCGCGCACGACCTTTCTGATCGACGGCCAAGGCAAGTTCGTCATGCCCGGGCTGATCGATAGCCATGCGCATGTGATGCAGACGGGATTCGCGGCGATGACGCTCGATTTGTCAGAGACGCATTCGCTGGCTGAAGCGCTGACCAAAATCGCCGCCTACGCCAAGGCCCATCCCGACCGGACGTGGATTTTGGGGCGCGGCTGGAACCAGGAATTGTGGGCCGACCAGCGCTATCCTACTGCCGCAGATCTCGACGCGATCGTGCCCGGCCAACCAGTCTGGCTTGAGCGGGTTGACGGCCACGCGGGCTGGGCCAACAGCCGCGCGCTGAGCATGGCCGGGGTCAGTGCCGCCACGCGCGATCCGGCGGGCGGCAGGATTGAACGCCTGGCCCCGGGCGGCAAACCCGCCGGGGTGCTGATCGACAATGCCAAAGCACTAGTCGCCAAGGCCGTGCCCCCGCCCCGCCCCGAAGACCGCGACTATGCCTTTGCAGTCGCACAGGACATCTTCTTCAGCCACGGCGTTACTACCACCACCGACATGGGCACCGGGATCGAGGACTGGCAGACCTATCGCCGGGCGGGCGATACCGGGCGGCTGCGGATGCGGGTGATGGTTTACGCGCTCGGGGTCGACAACATGGTGCTGATCGGCGGCACCGGACCCACTCCGTGGCTGTATGATGACCGGCTGCGGCTCAACGGGGTCAAGCTCTTTGCCGACGGCGCGCTCGGTTCGCGCGGAGCCAGCCTAAAAGCGCCCTATAGCGATGCTCCCGCCACCAAAGGGCTGCGAATTACGACCGACACCCAGCTTAAGAACCTGATGAGCCGCGCCGCACTCGATCACTTCCAGGTCGCGGTGCACGCGATTGGCGATGAAGCCAATAGCGCCGTGCTCGGCGCGATCGAGGAACTGGCGCCGACCTATGGCGGGGATCGGCGCTGGCGGATCGAGCACGCCCAGATCGTTGATCCGGCCGACATCGCGCGGTTTGGCCATCATGGCATCATCGCCTCGATGCAGCCGGTACACCAAACGTCGGACCGGCTGATGGCCGAAAAGCGGCTTGGCCCGAACCGGCTCAAAGGGGCCTATGCGTGGAAATCGATCCAGGCGACCGGGGCCAGGCTGGCGTTCGGCTCGGACACACCGGTTGAAATTCCCGATCCGTTCGCCGGGATGGCCGCCGCGATCAGCCGCCAAGGCCCGGACGGCGAGCCGCAAGGCGGATGGCAGCCGCAGGAACGCGTCACCCGCGAGGAAGCGCTGGCGGCCTATACCGTCAACGGCGCTTACGCCGGGTTTGCCGAGGGCCGCTTTGGCCGGCTGGTGGCCGGCGAACGCGCCGACTTTATCATGGTCGACCGCGATCCGCTGCTGTCGAGCCCAGCCGATCTGGCGCAAACCAAGGTGAGCCGGGTGTTCGTGGCCGGGGTGCAAGTGTGGGACGTTAAGACCGCGAAGAAGCCTGGCAGCTAAGGTAAAATTGTGGGTGGTTCGATCGGAGCGGCAGCCGCCTTGGCCTCGCGCCGTTCGCCCAACCACATTATCACCAGCGAGCCTTCGAACAGCAGCAGCAGCGGCACAAGCAGCAGGATCTGGCTGAGCAGGTCGGGCGGAGTGATCACCGCCGCGACGGCGGTCAGGACGACGATCACATAGCGGCGCAGCCCGACCAGCTGCTTGCGGCTGACGATCCCGGCGCGGTTAAGCAGCAGCAGCAGCACCGGCAGCAGAAAGCTGATCCCGAACGCCAGAATGAACTGCATCACCAGCCCCAGATAGTCCCCGGCGGCGGGCAGCGCTTCGATATTAAGACCGCCTTTCTGACCCTGGAACCCCAGCAGCCATTTGAACGCGGTCGGCATCACGACATAATAAGCCAGCGCCGCGCCACCCGTAAACAGCACCGGGGTGGCGATCAGGAACGGCAGAAACGCGCGCTTTTCCTTGGCATAAAGCCCGGGCGCGACGAACGCCCAGATCTGATTGGCGATCACCGGAAAGCTGATGAAAAAGGCCGCGAACAGTGCCACCTTCATTTCGACGAAGAACGCCTCGTAGAGCTTGGTGTAAACCAGCTTGCCTTGCCCCGGCGGGAACGCGGCGGTTAGCGGCCGGATCAGGAAACCGAAGATGTCGCTGGCAAAATAGAGGCACACCGCGAAGGCCACCACCAGCACCGCAATCACCCGCAGCAGCCGCGCGCGCAGTTCGACCAGATGATCGAGCAGCGGCGCCTGCGTTTGATCGATGTCGGGAATTTCAAACGCCATTACTTGGCCTTTGCGCGCGGTTTGGCGGTGGCGCGTGGTTTGGTGGTGGCGCGCGGTTTGGCCGCCGATTTCGAAGCCGACTGCTTCTTCGCGCGAGGCTGCTTGGATACTGGCACCGGTTCAACCGGGGCTGGCAGCGGCGTCATCAGCGTCCCGGGATTGGTCCCGACCAGCGCGGCGTCTGCCGCTGCCTCTGGCGGGTGCGCGGCCATGATCGCCTCGTTCTGCTCGCGCCAATTCTTTTCCATATCCTCCATCTCGGCCTCACGGATCATGGTTTCGATGCCTGAGCGGAAATGGCCCGAAACGCGGCGGATCTTGCCGATCCACTGGCCGGCGGTGCGCAGCGCGCGCGGCAAATCCTTGGGGCCGATCACCACGATCGCGATGATCGCGGTGAACAGCATTTCATCCCAGCCGATATCGAACATGCTGCGTCCCCGCCCAGCTGGCGCGGCTTACTGCGGCGGCTGCTTGGCGGGATCGATGACGTGTTCACCGTTCAGCGTCGCCTGCCCGGTTGCCGCGGGAGGTATCTGCGGTGGCGCAGTCGGCGGCTGGGGATGGGCTTCCTCCGCCATGCCTTGCTTGAAGCTCTTTACGCCCTTGCCAAAATCGCCCATAAATTCGGACACCTTGCCGCGCCCGAACAGCACGAGCACCACCAGCGCGAACACGACGATATGGATGGGCGACAAACCGAACATCAGATTACTCCTGCACTGGCGGGCGCGCGGCAAACGAACGCGCGGCATCGCTCGCAGTCCCACTTAAGCGCTTTCGTCTTCGCTTTCCAGTGCGCCGGTCGGATTTTCGGGCGCATCGTCGATGTCGCCAGGAACATCCAGAGCCGCAGCCAGCGCATCTTCGACCGGGTCAAGCAGCCCGGCGGCGCGCAAATCGTCGATCCCGGGCAGGTCCTTGCGGCTGGCCAATCCAAAATGGGTGAGGAAATCGGGGGTGGTGGCATAGATCACCGGCCGCCCCGGCACCTCGCGCCGCCCGGTGATCCGCACCCAGCCCGCTTCCATCAGCACGTCGAGCGTACCCTTGGCGGTCTGCACCCCGCGGATCGATTCGATTTCGGCGCGGCTGACCGGCTCGTGATAGGCGACGATCGCCAGAACTTCGGTCGCCGCGCGGCTGAGACGGCGGACCTCCTCGCGCTCGCGGCGCAGCAAGTGCGCGAGATCGGGCGCGGTCTGGAAATGCCAGCGCCCGCCGCGCTCGACCAGCTCGATCCCGCGTCCGGCGTACGTCGCGGCGAGCTCCGCCAAGGCATCCTCCACCGCCGCGCCGCCCAGATGGAGCGAGATCGCCGCTGCGCTCAGCGGGGCTTCGGCGGCAAACAAGGTCGCCTCGACCGCGCGGACCAGGTCGTCGGGTGGCGTCAACTTCTGATCCCGCGCAGCATCAGCGGCCCGAACGGCGCGTCCTGCGCCAGCTCAGCCTTACCGATCCGCGCCAGTTCAAGCGCGGCGACAAAGCTGGATGCCAGCGCCGAGCGCCGCAATTTGGGTTCTGCATAAGGCGGCAGGAAATCGCGCAGCTCCATCCAATCGAGATTGACCCCGAGCATCGCCGAGACCCGCGACAGCGCCGAATCGAGCGTCATCACCATCCGGTCACGGACCATGTGCACCACCGGCTGGGTGCGCGCCTTGACCTGCCCGTAAGCCTGGACCAGCGCGAACCAATCGCACTGCCACAGGACCTTGCGATCGATCCGCAGCCCATCGGGCGCGCCGCGCACCCAGGTATCGCGGCCGAGCCGATCCCGCCCTAACAGGCGACCCGCCGCATCGCGCATCGCGGCCAGCCGCTGGAGCCGCAGCTGCAGCCGCATCGCCAGCTCTTCGGGGCTGGGGTCGGCCTGCTCCTCACGCGGGAGCAGCAGCGAGGATTTAAGGAATGCCAGCCACGCCGCCATCACCAGATAGTCTGCCGCCAGTTCCAGCCGCAGCGCTTCGGCCTGCTCGATATAGTTCAGATATTGGTCAACCAATCCAAGGATCGAGATCTTGCGCAGATCGACCCTCTGCCGCCGCGCCAGATCGAGCAACAGGTCGAGCGGACCTTCCCAGCCATCGAGTTCAAGATACAGCGCGCTATCATCCTGCGCCGCGCCGCCGATGCCGAGCCACTCATCTTCGGCAAAGCTGACCACCGGCCCGTCGATCAGGTCTTGTTCGTTCATGCCGCCGCCAGTTCGAGCAAGGCATCGCGCTTGGCGAGCAGTTCGGCTTGGTCGGCTTGTTCGCTATCCAGCCCCATCCCGGCCAGCGCGCGCTCCAGCCGCACCTGCCCGGCGGCGGTCAGCGCGGGCAGCCGCGCACAGATCCCCGCCATATCGTCCATTTTTGCCCAACAATTAAGCGCCACATCGCAGCCCGCCGCAATTGCTCGCTCGGCCCGTTCGGGCACGGTTCCGCTCAAGGCTTCCATATCCAGATCGTCGGTCAGCAGCAGTCCGTCAAAACCGATCGCGCCGCGAATCACCTGCTCGACCACAAACTTCGACTGGGTGGCGGCATGATCCGGGTCCCAGGCGGTGAACAGCAGATGCCCGGTCATCCCAATCGCAGCATGGCGTAGCGCTTTGAATGGAGCCAGATCGGCTTCGAGCTCGGCCGCGCTGGCGGTGACTGTGGGCATCGCCTGGTGCGTATCGCACATGGTCCGCCCGTGGCCCGGCATGTGTTTGATCGTGCCCTGGACCCCGGCCCGCGCCAACCCATCGAGCACTGCGCGGCCCAAGGCGGCGACCCGCATCGGCTCATGTCCATAGGCGCGGTCACCGATCACATCGTTGGCATCGGCTTGCCGCACATCGAGCACCGGGGCGTGGGTGCAAGTGATCCCGACCTCAGCCAGATCGATCCCCATGGCCTGCGCATTGACCCGCGCCGCCTCGATCGCGCTGGCCGGAGCCAGATCGTAGAGCCGGTCGAACACCGCGCCAGCGGGATAAGCCGGCCACTCCGGCGGCTTCATCCGCTGGACCCGGCCGCCCTCCTGATCGATCGTAATCAACAGCTGGTCGCGGCCTTGAATCGCGCGAAGATCGTCGGTCAAGGCGCGCAATTGCGCACGGCTTTCGACATTGCGGCCGAACACGATGTAGCCAGCGGGATCGGCCTCATGGAAAAAAGCACGCTCGTCGGCGCTTAGGGCAGTTCCAGAAAGGCCAAAGATCGCAGGGGTCATAGTGCCGGACAAAATCGCAGCAACGCGCCGCGCTGGCAAGTGCCGCCTGGTGGACATGTGTGGAAACACGTCGTCCCGGGCTTGACCGTGGATCGCTGGCAGCACGGGCAGGCCATGGCGGACAGCGGTCCCGGATCAAGCCCGGGACGACGAAGCCGCTATTTGACCTGACACGAAATTCCCGCGGCTTTAAGCTTGCTGCACAGCGCGCTCGCTGTGGCGGCATCGGGTGAGACCGCTTGCAGGCGGTAAATTGTGCCGTTGTCAGCCGTGCCTGCGATCACGCGGTGCGATATGCCCGACAGCGCGCCGCCGGCTTGCCCGGCCAGCTTTGCCCAGCCGGTTTCAGCGGCATCCTTGGATGAGAACGCGCCGACCTGAACGCCAACGCCGCCACTGGCTGCTGCTGGCGCCTTCGCGCCCGCAGCGGACTTGATTTCCGCGGCCGGCTTTGCGCTGCTGTCCACCATCTGCGCCGGCTTGTTCTTGCCTTCGGACACCGCAAAGCTGGTATCCCCGGTCCCGTCAAAGGTCTTGCCGCCGGGATCCTTGGGCGCTTGCTTGTAGGGCCGGCTGCCGGCCGGGATCAGGCTGCCATCCGCCACCAGCGCAGGATCGGGATTGCGGTGCGAGGCCCAGTAAATCCCGCCGACAATCGCTACCAGCGCGGCCAAAGCCATTAGGCCGAGACGCAGCATGTGCGAGCCATCGCTGCCGTCGTAGTCTTCGTCAAACCCATCGTCAGAGCTTTCCAGCCAAGGGAGCCGTTCATCCTCGTCGGCGAGTGCGAGTTGCTCGGTTTCCAGCGGTTCGCCGTGGCTGTCGTCCCCTTCGGTTGCGCCATTTACCCCGTCACGATCTCCATCGATGCCCATCATGACTACATTTCCTCCACCGCCTCTACTCCCAACAGGGCAAGGCCGTTCTTGATAAGTTGCCCGATTTGTGACGCAAGATAAAGTCTTGCTCCGCTGAGATCGGCAGCTTGTGCCACGATGAAGCGCTTTTCGGGCCGGTCGTTGCCCACATTCCAATAGGCATGGAACGCTCCGGCTAGGTCATAGAGGTAGAACGCCACGCGGTGCGGTTCGCGCGCCGCAGCCGCCGCTTCGACCAGCCGAGGAAACTGCGCCGCCAGCTTGATCAGTTCGAGCTCCTCAGCACCAAGCAATTCGAGTGCCGCGGCGGATGGCGCAAACCCGGCCTCCGCGCCCTTGCGCAGGGTCGATCTGATTCGCGCATGGGCGTATTGTACATAGAAGACGGGGTTGTCCTTGCTCGCCTCGACCACTTTGGCGAAGTCAAAATCCATTTGCGCTTCGGGCTTGCGACTCAGCATGGTGAAGCGGACCACGTCCTTGCCGACTTCGTGGACCACATCGGCGAGCGTGACGAAGTTGCCCGAACGCTTGGACATCTTGACCGGCTCGCCGCCGCGCAGCAGCTGGACCATCTGCACCAGCTTGATCTCGAACGGTTTTTCTTGTCCAACTCCCTGTGTCATTGCCGCTACCGCCGCCTTGATCCGCTTGACCGTGCCGGCGTGATCGGCGCCCCAGATATCGACCAGCGCATCGGCGCGCTCGGCTTTCTGGAAGTGATAGGCGAGGTCAGCGCCGAAGTAAGTCCAGCTGCCGTCGCTCTTTTTAATCGGGCGGTCCTGATCATCGCCGTACCGGGTCGAGCGGAACAACGGCAGCACCACCGGCTCCCAGTCGTCGAGCACCTTGCCCTTGGGCGCTTCAAGCTCGCCGTCATAAACCAGATCGTGCGCGCGCAGCCAGGCTTCCGCCTCGGCCGGCTTGCCTGCGGCCTGCAATTCGGCCTCGGACGAGAACAGGTCGTGATGGATCCCGAGCAACGCCAGGTCGGCCTTGATCAGCACCAGCATGGCCGCCACTGCGCGGGCGCGGAACAGCGCGAGCCAGTCGGCTTGGGGCGCGGCGGCGTATTGATCACCAAACTCCGCAGCGAGGTCTTGCGCCAGCGGAACCAGATAGTCACCGGGATAGAGCCCGTCGGGGATCTCGCCCACTGTCTCGCCCAGTGCCTCGCGATAGCGCAGGTGGACCGAACGGGCGAGCACATCGACTTGGCCGCCCGCATCGTTGACATAGTATTCGCGCGTAACCCGGTGCCCGGAATATTCGAGCAGGGTCGCCAGCGCATCGCCCACCACCGCGCCGCGGCAGTGGCCCATATGCATCGGTCCGGTCGGATTGGCCGAGACATATTCGACGTTGACCATCGCTCCGCCGCCCATCGCCGAACGGCCATAATCGCCGCCGAGCGCCGCGATGGCGCGCAGTTCGATCAGCCAGACAGCCGGATCGAGCCACAGGTTGATAAAGCCCGGCCCGGCAATCGCGGCGCTGGTCACGCCGGGGACTTTGGTCAGCTCGCTCACCAGCGCCTCGGCCAGCGCGCGCGGAGTTAGCCCAGCCGGTTTGGCCAGCACCATCGCAGCGTTGGTGGATAGATCGCCGTGGCTGGCATCGCGCGGAGGCTCGACCGCCACCGCGCTGCGGCTCAGCCCGGCCGGGAGTGTTCCCGCCGCCTGCAGCGCATCGAGCGCCGCGGCGATGTGCCGGGCAAAGGCGGCGTGAAGCGTCATTGTATCAATCATGGCGCGGCCGTTAGCCGGTTTGTCGCGCAAAGGAAATGCTTGGCGCCCTGCGGCTGGCTGCACCCGAACTTAGCGCGTGGCGTTGTAGGTCAGCTGATCCTGGCTGAGCTGGAACCCGACCAGCACATCGAAGGTGGCGCGGGCAAGCGCCGCCTTGACGTCGGGTTGGGCCAGCGGATCAACCGCAGCTTCCTCTTCGCCCGCGCGGCGCTTGCGCGTGATCCGATCGCGAATGTCCTTGGGCAGCGTTGCCTCGGCCTTATCAACATAGGCTCCGCCTTGGCCAGTGGCCGAAGCCCGATCTTGGCCATCAGTGAAGGCCAGAGAAACCTGCCCGATCCGTTTGGAGATAACCGCGCGGCCGCCGCGCAGTACCACCACGTAAAAAGGCAGCGTCACGGTGCGCGCACCGCGGGTGTCGATGCGGCGCCCCTGCACGTTGAAGCTGACACTGGTGAACACTTTCGCGCCCGCATCATTGCATTGGCTGCGCACGTTGGTCATCGCCGCGACCACGTCGATATTGTTCGCGGTGGTATCTCCGGGTACGCGGAAGGTGGTCACATCGCCGGTGTTTTGCGGGATTCCCACCGACGGGCAAGTGCTGCGCACGGCGCTGATTCCCACCCCTTCATCGACCACGATATCGCCCGTCGATTTGCATCCAGCGAGTACAGCAGCCAAGCCGATGGCGGAAATGAGGCGGGTACGAGCGATCATTGAGACGTCCTTGGTCGATAGGTGTGATCTTGGTGTGCATGCCCTAGCGGCGCGAATGGCAAAGCGCTAGAGGCCGCTGCATGAACGCCTCCTTGCCAAATCGTGAATTGCCGCCCTTGCGCCTGTTGCTGGCCGCACCGCGCGGTTTTTGCGCCGGGGTTGATCGGGCGATCGAGATTGTCGAGCTGGCGCTGCAACGCTATGGCGCCCCGGTGTTTGTGAGGCATGAGATCGTCCACAACCGGTTCGTGGTTGATAGCCTGAAGGCCAAAGGCGCAGTCTTTGTCGAAGAACTGGACGAAGTTCCCGACGGCGCACCGGTCGTATTCAGCGCGCACGGCGTGCCTAAGTCGGTTCCGCAAGCGGCCACCACGCGCGGGCTCGACTGGCTCGATGCCACGTGCCCGCTGGTCAGCAAGGTCCACCGCCAGGCCGAACGCCAGATCGAGGCCGGGCGGCACATCGTGTTCATCGGTCACAAAGGCCATCCAGAAGTAATCGGCACAGTCGGCCAGGTGCCCGAGGGCACGATCACCCTGGTCGAAACCGTGGCCGACGTTGCCGTGCTGCAATTCCTAAGCGATGCGCCGCTCGCATTCCTGACTCAAACCACGCTGTCGGTCGATGATACCGCCGAGATTGTGACCGCGTTGCGCCAGCGGTATCCGCAGATCGTCGGGCCGAAGGCCGAAGACATTTGCTACGCGACTTCCAACCGGCAGGCCGCAGTCAAGGTGATCGCGCCCGAATGCCAACTGGTGCTGGTGATCGGCGCGCCTAACAGTTCCAACTCGGTACGGCTGGTCGAAGTGGCCGAACGCTGCGGGGCGCAGGCCCGGCTGGTCCAGCGCGGGGCTGAAATCGAAGCCGACTGGTTGAGCGGGGTTGAGGTGCTGGGACTGACCGCCGGTGCGTCCGCACCCGAAGACCTGATCCAGGAAGTGATCGCCCGGATAGCCCAGTTTCGCGCGGTCACGGTCGAGCAGGTGATCACCGCTGAGGAAAAGATGATCTTCAAGCTGCCCCGCCAGTTAACCGACTGATGGCGGTCTACACCCGGTTGGGGGCCGAAGCGCTGGCTGAGCTGATCGCGGCGTTCGACGTGGGCGAATTGCGCATGGCCAAGGGGATTGCCGAGGGCGTATCGAACAGCAACTGGCTGATTGAGACCAGCGGCACGGACGGAGCGGCACGGCGATTTATCCTGACGATGTACGAATATCGGATCGACCTTGAGGACTTGCCGTTCTTCCTCTCGCTGCTCGATCATCTGGCCGCCAAAGGCTGCGCCGTGCCGCGCACTATCCATGATCGGCAAGGTGCGCTTTACCGCCGGCTCGGCGACAAGGCGGTTGCGCTGATAGAGTTTCTGCCCGGCATTTCGGTCAGCGTGCCCACCCCGGCGCAGGCCAATGCGGTGGGCGGTGCGCTGGCGCAACTGCACCTGGCCGCCGCGCAGTTCGCCGGAAGCCGCGCCAATGGCATGGACCTGTCCGAATGGCAGCGGCTGGCGGCTGAGTGCGGCCCGGAGGGACTGCGTTCGATCGATCCGGCGCTGGCCGATCTGATCGCGCGCGAGCTACCTTTGCTGGTCAGTGCATGGCCACAAGATCTGCCGCGCGGGGTGATTCACGCCGATCTGTTCCCCGACAATGTGCTCATGCTGGGCGACCGGGTGACTGGGCTGATTGACTTCTACTTCGCCTGTACTGACCTGATCGCATACGACGTTGCGGTTACCCATGCCGCATGGTGCTTCGACGATGCGGGTCGTAATTTCTCGCCCGCATTGTCCGCTGCACTGCTCGCCGGGTACGAGGCGGTGCGTCCGCTCAACCGGGCCGAGCGCGCCGCCTTGCCGGTGCTCGCGCGCGGGGCGGCGCTGCGCTTCACCATGAGCCGGGCGTACGACTGGCTCAATACCCCCGCTGATGCCTTGGTAATGCGCAAGGATCCGCTGGCCTTCGCCCGGCGGCTCAGCTTCTATGCCGATCCGGCCAATACAGGACTATTCAGCGCCCCATGAAACAGGTCGAAATTTTTACCGACGGGGCCTGCAAGGGTAACCCCGGACCCGGCGGCTGGGGGGCAGTGCTGCGCACCGGCGGGCATGAAAAGGAGCTATCGGGCCACGCCCCGGCGACGACCAATAACCGGATGGAGCTGACCGCGGTGATCGAGGCGCTGGGCGCGCTCAAGAGTCCCTGCGAAGTCGCGCTGCACACCGACAGCCGCTATGTGATCGACGGCATTACCAAATGGATTTTCGGCTGGCAGAAGAACGGCTGGAAAAACGCCGCGAGGAAGCCAGTGCTCAATATAGATCTGTGGCAGGCGCTGCTGATCGCCATCAAGCCGCATAAAATCAGTTGGCACTGGGTTAAGGGCCACGCCGGCCACCCCGAAAACGAACGCGCCGACAAACTGGCCAGCGACGCCGCGCTAACGCAAAGCCAAAAGCCCTCCCCCCACGGGGAGGAGAGTTAATACGCCTCAAGCCCGCTTGTCCGCAAATCGCCCGGGCGCGTAAGGCGCAGGATCGACCGCACCGCCGACTTGTCCAAGCAGCAGCCCCAGCGCCAGATCGGCGGCAGCCGGTGCGGTCTGGATACCGAACCCGCCTTGCCCGGCAAACCAGAAGAACCCGGGCTTAGCCGCGTCAAATCCGTAGACCGGCAAACGATCCGGAGCAAAACTGCGCAAGCCCGCCCACTTATGTTCAAGCGCAACAATCGGCCAGTCGAGCACGTGTTCAAACCGGTCGATCGCGGTGGCCACGTCAATCTCCTCGGGCGCCGCGTCGCACGGCGGGCTGAGCGTCTCGTCGTGGGGGCTGAGCCACAGCTTTCCGCCTTCAGGCTTGAAATAGAACGAACCGTCAAACCCCATAACCAGCGGGAGATCAGCCGGGACCGGCGTTCCCATCCGCAACTGCACCACCGTGCGGCGCAGCGGCTTGAGGCCGAGCGGTGCCACGCCCGCCCGTTCAGCGACCAAATCGGCCCAGGCTCCGGCGGCATTGATCAGCAGCTGGGCGCTTGCGGTCCGGCCATCTGCCATCGACAAGTGCCAACCTGCAGTTTGGCGCTCGGCGGTGCCTAGCTCGGCCCGCAGCCACAGCTCTGCCCCGCCGCGTTTCGCGCCTGACAGATACAGCTGGTGCAGACCGGCGACATCAATATCGCGGCAATCGGGCTCAAACGCGCCGCAATTCCATTCGTTTTTCAACCCCGGCAGTCGAACTTCGAGCGCGGCGCGGTCAAGCAGATCAACCCGTACCCCCAGCGCCGCGAATGTCCGGGCAAAGTTCGCCAGCCCGCCCGCCTCGTCAGCGCGGGCGAGCGTCAGCCCGCCGCGGTCCGCCAGCAAGGCGTGCTCAGTTAAAAACCCGAGCGAAGCGGACGTCAGTGGCTGAACCAGCGGGCCGCCGTAACTCTCGGTCCAAAATGCAGCCGAGCGGCCCGTGGCGTGATAACCGGGCCGGGCCTCGGTTTCGAGCAGCAGCACCCGGCCATGTGGGGCGAGACCGGCGGCAAGCGAGGCCCCCGCGATGCCCGCTCCCACAATCGCAAAGTCGTATGCAGCAGCCACCGCGTGATTAGCCTGCCGCGATGCGGTTCAGAAAAGCCGTGCAGGCAGCCATCGCCCGGCTGCGCACCGGATCGCTCTCCCGTAATATCTCGTGGTTTGCCTCACGCCCGAAATGAAGCAGCTCGCAGTCGCCCAGCCGGGTTGCAGCCTTGGCAATGGCACCCCAGGCCACCAGCTTGTCATTGTCCGACGCGAATATCATGACCGGCACTTTGATCGCCTCGAGCATGCCGGGCGCCGCCAGCAACCGCATTGAGGCATATGCCCGTTCGACCCAGCCCCAGCTGCCCGGTCCCATGACCAGCTGCGGGCGGTGCTCACGCCACCACAGCTCATCGGCATAGCGTTCCTGGTCATGAGTCAGCAGATGGACTCGCGCGGTGGGAACCTCACCAGGCTTTTCGCTCCATTTCCACGCCGGGCGGCGCGGATCGCCCAACCGTTTCATCAGCCGGGCCAAGCCGTGCATCACGCCTTGGGGCACCCGGTGATCGAGGAATCCCAGCATCGGCGCGGACAGGATCGCACCATCTGGATCGACCTGCGCCTCAGCCATCGCCCGCAACGCAAGATGCCCGCCCATCGAATGCCCGGCCAGCACGTGCGGGCCGGGAGTTTCAGCCCGCCAGCGCTTCCAGAAAAACCCCAGATCTTCGACCCAAGTGGCGAAATCATCGATATGGCCCGTGGTCGCATCCCGCCCCAGCCGCCCCGAATCCCCTTGGCCGCGCCAGTCACTCGCAGTCACCTGCCAGCCTGCTGCCCCCCAGTGCGCCAAAGTCTCCAAGTATTTCTCATAGAAATCGCCGCGACCGGGCAGGAACAGGATTGATCCTTTGGCTGCGCCAGTTGGCGCTGCGGCAGTTGGTGGGGGCCAATCGATCCGGCGGATGGCCCAGCCATCGGCCGCCTGCCAGCGGCTCTCACGCACACCGGCGGCGATGGCACGGCGCGGCGCAACGGGCGGTACTGCTAAATTCATTTGGCTAATTTCAGCCTCTCGGCACTGGTTACTTTTTGGTAAGCACTGCGCTTTACACACGCCCTCAGGGAGCTGGTCAGCGACTGGGGGGCGACAATGCCGGACATCGAGTTTCGATACCTTTTGCTGGGTGCATTGGCAATCGCGCTGCTGTTTGCGGCGTTCACCGACATTCGCCGCCGCCAGATCGACAACTGGCTGAACGCCAGCATCGCCGCTGGAGCACCGCTTTACTGGTGGGCCAGCGGACTGGCCTTCTGGCCGGACGTGGCTTGGCAAATTGGCGTCGCCGCAGTTACCCTGATCATCCTAGCGGGCTTGTTCGCAATGCGTGCGATGGGCGGAGGCGATGTCAAATTGTTGACCGCGCTGGCGCTGTGGCTGCAACCGTTCTGGTTCATCCGCCTGCTGTTTGGCATGGCGCTGATCGGCGGTGCACTCACCATTGTGCTGGGTGCCTGGCACATAACGCGACACCGCCGCGACAAATTGGCCATTCCATATGGGGTGGCCATTTCAAGCGCCGCCTTGTGGGTGCTCGCGCTCCAATTCCTTCCCGCCTTCTCCGGAGCTGCTCATTCGGGCGGGGCGGGGTGAACCGGATTTTAACCAGTTTGCCCGATTACGCACAAACGTATTTCGGGATTTTTCTAGGGGGCTTGTTTAGCCATGGATAAAAAGAAGCTGATGTTGCTGCTTGGCGCGCTGGTCATTGCGATTGGTACCGCGATGGCTGCACGAAGCCTGTTCATCGGGGCCAGCGCCCCCAATGCAGACGCCGCCTCACAAGTCCCGAAGGGTCCCAGGGTACTGGTCGCCCAGCGCGCTTTACCAGTGGGCACCATCATCACTGCCGATTCTGTCGCCTTCCAAGCTTGGCCCAAGGAAATGGTTCAGGACGCTTACTTCATCGACGGCGAAGCCGATATGAACAAACTGTTGGGCACCGTGGTGCGCTATCCGATCACGGCTGGCCAGCCAGTCACCCAGGGCGGATTGGTGGCGCCGGGTGATCGCGGCTTCCTGGCGGCGGCGCTTGGCCCTGGCATGCGGGCGGTGACAATTCCTGTGTCAGCCAAAACCGGCGTCGGCGGCTTCGTTTTCCCCGGCGACCACGTTGATCTGTTGCTGACTCAGACGGTGCCAAGCCAAGGCGATGGCCTCCCGCTCAAGACAACCGAAACGATCCTGCGCAATATCCGCGTGCTCGCAACCGACCAGTCGACCGAGAACACAGTAGAAGAAGGCAAGACCGTAGTCCGCGAATTTCGCACAGTGACGCTGGAAGTGACGCCCAAGATTGCCGAGAAAGTCGATGTCGCCCAGACCATCGGCACGCTAAGTCTCGCACTGCGCTCACTTGCGGATAATCAGACGGAGCTCGATCAGTCGATCGCCAGCGGCACCCTGAAAGTCCCCGCCGGCGCGACCAAGGACCAGGAAGCAAAATTCCTAACAGATGCGATGAACCGGCCGAGCGACCATGGCGCCACATTTGTTACCGGCGGCGACGTCTCGCGGTTCCAGCGCCGCACCATCCCCACCGCGCCGCGCACAGCCCAGGCATTCGCTTCGAGCGTCAATATGATCGCCAGCCCGCAGCCCGTCGGCGCTCGTCGCAGCGGATCCACGCATAACAGCTCTACCGCTGTGGTTCGCGTGACCCGCGGCAAGACCACGACCGCTGAACCGGTTGGAGGGAACTGACATGCAAACCCTTGCTCATCCCGCCCACTCCGGCGCGAAGAAAGGCCGTACGATGAAACGCCTTGCGATTACCCTGCTGACAGCCGCCTGCGCGGCTGCCCCGCTGGCCCTGCTGTCTAACTCGGCGGCCAATGCCCAGGGGGTCAGTCGTCCGGCCAACGACATCTTGCTGTCGATCGGGCGCGGCCAACTCGTTACAGTCGCCGGCAATATGACCGATGTGTTCGTCGCGAACGAACAGGTCGCTGATGTCCAGGTCAAATCATCGCGTCAGCTCTATATCTTCGGCAAAGCAGGCGGCGAAACCACGATCTATGCCAGCAATGCGGCCGGCGATGTAATCTGGTCCGCCAATGTCCGGGTCGGCTCGAACATCGACAGCGTTGACCAGATGCTGCACATGGCCATGCCTGATGCCAAGATCGCCGTTTCCACCATGGGCACCAATACCTTCCTGCTGACCGGCACCGTCGCCGCGCCAGAGGATGCAGCCGAAGCCCAGCGACTGGTTCAGGCCTTTGTCGGCAAGGACGCCAATGTCATTACGCGGCTGAAAATGGCGACCCCGCTGCAGGTTAACCTGCATGTCAAGTTTGCCGAAGTCAGCCGCTCGCTCATCCGCGATATCGGCACCAATTTAACCAGCGTCGACGGGTCCAGCGGCTTCAAATTCGGGATCGGCCAAGGCCGCAGCCCCACGACGATCACCACCGACCCCAACCTGCCGCTCAGCGTGGGAAGCAAGGTTCAAGGCTACACACTCGATCCAAGCACTGGTACGCTGGTGTTGAAGGATGGGACTTCGGTCACCACCGGCGGGGTCGGCTCGACCTTGGCCGGGCTACTTAAAGTGGGCGGTCTCGACATCCTCGGTGCGCTCGATCTGGGCGAATCGGTCGGGCTGGTCTCGACATTATCCGAGCCTAACCTGACCGCACTCTCGGGCGAAACCGCTGACTTCCTGGCCGGCGGAGAATATCCGATCCCGGTCAGCCAAGGTTTGGGCACCACCTCGATCGAATACAAGCGCTTCGGGGTCAGTCTTTCTTACACCCCGACGGTCCTCTCGAATGGCCGGATTTCTATGCGGGTGCGGCCCGAAGTGTCCGAGCTATCAAGCCAGGGCGCGATCACGATTAATGGCTTCCAGGTGCCAGCGCTGACTGTGCGCCGCGCTGAAACCACCGTGGAACTGGGTTCGGGACAGAGCTTCATGATCGCCGGGTTGATGAGCAACAGCGCTCAAAGCACGGTAAAGAAAATGCCGGGGGCCGGCGATCTGCCGATCCTTGGGTCGCTGTTCCGCTCGACCCACTTTCAAAAGGGCGAGAGCGAACTGGTAATCATTGTCACTCCATATTTGGTCCAACCGGTCGATGCCAACGACATCAAGTTGCCGACCGACGGTTACAAATCGGCAAATATTGCGCAGCAGGTGTTCGGCAATATGCAGACCGACGGCAAGTCCGGCGCGGTCCGTCCGCATCCCACCTCGGCTCCGCAGCAGAACCCGAACGGGCCGCAGGTCGGCGAACTTGATGCTCCGGCGCGCGCGCCTGGCCCGCAGACCGCCAACAGCAGCGACAAAGACAGCAAAAAGAAGAAAAAGGGTGACCGCGCCAATGGCGTCGGCCCCGGCTTCAGCCTGAACTGAGAGGTGACCAACCATGCGTAATATCAACACTCGCAAGGCGCTGGCCTTCGTGCTCACCTCCAGCCTCGCGATCGGGCTCAGTGGCTGCGGCGGCATGCCCAGCAACCGCAGCCTTGAAAGCACCCATCAGGCGGTGGTCACCACGTCCAACTACACGCTCGATGTCGCGGCTGGCCCGAGCGGGATTTCAATCCCCGAGCAGCGCCGCCTAGCCGGCTGGTTCGAGGCAATGGACCTGCGTTACGGCGACCGCATCTATGTCGATGACCCGCTCAAGAGTCCAACCACTCGCAATGCCGTGGAAAGTGTGGCGGGTCGCTATGGCATGCTGGTGGGCGGCGAAGCGCCGGTCACTCCAGGCGATGTCAACCCCGGCACGGTTCGGATTATCGTAACCCGGTCTTCGGCTGCCGTGCCCGGGTGCCCCGACTGGTCGAACAATTCGGACACCAATCTGGGTAACGGCACCAACGCCAATTACGGCTGCGCGGTCAACTCTAACATGGCCGCCATGGTCGCCGATCCGTCGCACCTGGTGCACGGGGCGAGCGGCAACGGCGTGACCACCGTGATGAGCGGGACCAAAGCGATCGACAGCTACCGCACAGCCCCTCCGACAGGCGAAAAAGGCCTGAAGGAACAATCGTCGCAGGCAGGGAAGTAAAGACATGAATGCTCCTTGGAAACAAGCCGCGCAAGGTAACCGCGACGCCTTTGCCGCCTTCATCTGCGATGACGCCGCGCTTGACGTGCTGCGCCCCGTCATAATCGAAATGGGCTGGCAGCCCGAGAAGTGCAACAAGGGCGGATTGCGTAATGCGGTTCAGTCGCTGTCGATCTCGGCCAGCCCCAACATCCTGATGGTTGACCTGTCGGAAAGCGGCGATCCGCTGAGCGATATCAATGCCTTGGCCGAGGTTTGCGAACCCGGCACGGTGGTGATCGCAGTCGGCCAGGTCAACGATGTTCGGCTGTACCGCGATCTGCTGGCCAGCGGAATCCACGATTATCTGCTCAAACCCTTGTCACCTGGCCAAGTGCGGGATTCGCTGGTCAATGCCCAGTCGGTGTTTGCCAATCCCAAACAGCACGATGCCGCTTTGGCGAAGAAGCACATCTCGACTGCAGTGATCGGCACGCGCGGCGGGGTCGGCGCTTCGACTATCGCCACATCGCTCGCGTGGCTATTCAGCGCCGACGAAAAGTGCCCGACCGCATTACTCGATCTTGACGTACACTTCGGCACCGGCGCACTGGCTCTCGACCTTGAGCCAGGCCGCGGCTTGACCGATGCGATCGAGAACCCAGGCCGGATTGATGGATTGTTTATCGAACGCGCGATGATCCGCGCTAACGATCACCTTGCGATCCTTTCGGCTGAGGCGCCGATGAGTTCGCCGCTGATGACCGACGGCGCAGCTTTCGTGCAATTGGAGGAAGAATTCCGCCAGGCGTTCGAAATGACCGTGATCGATTTGCCGCGCAACATGCTGATCAACTTTCCCAACCTCCTGTCCGACGTGAATGCCGTGCTGGTCGTGACGGAAATGACACTCGCCTCGGCGCGTGACGCAATCCGCATCCTGTCGTGGCTCAAATCCAACGCCGCGCACGTCCAGCCGATTGTTATCGCCAACAAAGTCCAAGCGGGACTGGCCGAGATCAGCAAAGCCGATTTCGAGGCCTCGATCGAACGCAAGATCAACTTCACCGTGCCTTACGACATCAAAGCGGCAACCAATGCCGCCAAGCTGGGCCAGACCTTTGCTGATGCCAATCGATCGTCGAAAGCCGGCATCGCGATGCGTGACATCGCCAAGGCCGTAATGGGTGTGGGTGACGGTGAAATTGTTGACGTGGCAATCAAGCCGAAAAGCTCGCTGCTGGGCAAATTCGATCTCAAGAGCATGCTGTCGAGTTCGAAGAAAGACAAGGCACCTGCTGCGGCTCAGGCCTGAAGCGGGGCGTAACCGGGCCGCGTTGCTGATGCAGCGCAGACCCCAGTCAAGGAAGGCGTGACCCGCAGATGGGCATTTTGCAGCTCCTGCTGATTGCCATGGGCATGATGGGCATTATGGTGATGGGGTACCTGGCTCTGTCAGGCCCGTCAGCGACCAAGGAAAGTGCGCGCCGTTTGCAGGCGCTGCGCTATCGCCATAGCGAAAGCACCATGGACAAGGTGGAGGCTCAGCTGCGCAAGGCGGTGGCTGCGCGCAAGCCCAAGATGCATCAGTTGGCTGGGTCGGAATCGCGCCTAGCTGCGCTCTCGATGCGGCTCCACCGCACCGGCAAGAACTGGACCCTAGCGCAATATGCCTATGCTTCGGCCGGGCTGGCGCTGACGCTGACCGTACTGCTGTTCCTTAAGACCGGTGCCGTCATGCTGGCACTTGGGATTGGCCTGCTGATCGGAGCCGGGCTGCCGCACATGGTGGTCAACTTCTTTATTAAGAAGCGCACCGGCAAGTTCACGACCAAGTTTCCCGATGCGATCGAACTGCTGGTCCGCGGCCTGCGCTCGGGTCTGCCGGTGTCCGAAACGCTGGGCGTTGTGGCCTCCGAAGTCCCCGGCCCGGTGGGCGAGGAATTCAAATTGGTGACCGAGCGGATGCGGATCGGCAAGACCATGGAAGAGGCGCTGCAGAATACCGCAGACCGCATGAACACCCCCGAATTCAGCTTCTTCTGCATCACCTTAGCAATTCAACGCGAGACTGGCGGCAACTTGGCCGAGACCCTTTCGAACCTGGCCGATGTGCTGCGCAAGCGCGCGCAAATGAAGCTCAAGATTCGGGCGATGAGTTCTGAATCAAAAGCCTCGGCCTATATCGTCGGTTCGCTGCCATTCATCGTGTTCGGGATGATCTACTGGATCAACCCCCAGTATCTCGGCGGCTTTTTCACTGATGACCGGCTGATTATCATCGGTCTTGGCGGCGCGGTGTGGATGTCGATGGGCGCCTTCATCATGGCCAAAATGGTCAGCTTCGAAATCTGAGCGAGGGAAACAAGTATTATGTTGCACACCCCGCCCGGACCCACCTTGATGGGCATCGACGTTATTTGGGTCGGTACAATTCTGGCGTTTATGGCCGTAACCGCGGTCATGTACGCGGTCTACACGGCGATAACGATCCGTGATCCGATGCAAAAGCGCGTCAAGGCGCTGAACGACCGCCGTGATCAGCTGAAGTCCGGGCTGATGACTCAAGCTTCGCGTAAGCGCGCCAGTCTGGTGCGCAACACCGACACCACCGACAAGATGAAAGACACGCTGTCTTCGCTCAAGGTCTTGCAGCAGAGCCAGGTGACGATGATCCAGCAGAAACTGGCTCAGGCCGGGATCCGCAAGAAGGAGCTGGGCATTGCGGTGATTTTCGCGCGGATGGTGCTACCGATTGTAATCGGCGGGATTGTCGCGCTAATCGTCTATGGCTTCAATTATTTCCCAACCTGGGGAGGCATGAAACGACTGGCAGCTTTCGCAGCTGCGGTTGGTTTGGGCTATAAAGGCCCGGAAATTTACATTGGCAATCTGATCAAAAAGCGTACGGATGCGATCCGTAAAGGCTTACCCGATGCGCTCGATCTGTTGGTGATCTGCGCCGAGGCCGGCCTGACCGTCGACGCCGCGTTCAATCGCGTGGCGCGCGAACTGGGCCGGGCCTACCCCGAACTGGGCGACGAATTCGCGCTGACCGCAATCGAACTCGCATTCCTGAGCGAGCGGCGGCAAGCCTTCGAAAACCTGGCTTACCGGGTCAATCTCGAAGCGATCAAGGGCGTGACCACCACCATGGTTCAAACCGAACGCTATGGAACGCCGCTCGCTTCGGCGCTGCGCGTGCTTTCGGCTGAATTCCGCAATGATCGGATGATGCGCGCCGAAGAAAAAGCCGCGCGTCTGCCGGCGATCATGACCGTACCGCTAATCCTGTTCATCCTGCCGGTGCTGTTCATCGTGATCCTCGGGCCCGCAGCTTGCTCGATCTCCGATGCCTTCAGCCACAAGCCTGGACAATAGACTGATTGCTGTGGGGGCAACCAAGCGCCGGTCCGGGGATACCCGGGCCGGTTTTTGCTTTTAAACCTTCACGACTTCCTGTTCGATCGCGCCGAAGATGCTGTGCCCGGCACTGTCGCGCATTTCGATCCGCACGGTATCGCCATAGCGCAAGAACGGTGTGCTCGCCTCGCCCGTGGCAATAGTCTCGACCATGCGCAGCTCAGCAATGCACGAATAGCCGCGCCCGCCCGCCGCGACCGGCCGGCCCGGCGAGCCATCGGGATCGCGATTGGAGACGGTGCCCGAACCGATAATCGAGCCTGCGCCGACCCGGCGGGTCATGGCCAGATGCGCCACCAACGTACCAAAGTCGAACGTGCATTCCTCGCCCGCATCGGCACGTCCGAACGGTTGGCCGTTGAGGTCGACAGCTAGGACCCCGCTCAGCCGCCCGCTGTTCCACGCCGCGCCCAGCTCGTCAGGGGTGACGAATACCGGTGAGAAGTGCGTGGCCGGCTTGGACTGGACGAAGCCGAAGCCCTTGGCCAGTTCACCCGGGATCAGGTTGCGCAACGAAACATCGTTGACCAAGCCGACCAGCCGCACATGGCTGAGCGCATCGACCACACTCACGCCCTGCGGGACATCGCCGGTGACCACGCAGATCTCCGCCTCCATATCGCAGCCCCAGGCTTCTTCCCCCAGCGTGATTGGTTCGCGGGCGCCGCGCAAGTCGTCGCTGCCGCCCTGGTACATCAGCGGATCGTGCCAGAAACTGTCGGGCAGTTGGGCTCCGCGTGCCTGCCGGACCAATTCTACATGATTGACGTAAGCCGAACCGTCGGCCCACTGGAACGCGCGCGGTAGCGGCGCGGCGACTTCGCGTTCATGGAAGCGGGTCCGCGGGATTGCCCCGTGTTCCAGCTCGGTCGCGAGCGCGCGCAACGCCGGTTCGTGCCGCTCCCAATCGTCCAGCGCGGCTTGCAGGCTGGGCACCACATGGCCCGCCGCCGCATACCAGGCCAGATCGGTGCTGACGACCACCAGCTGGCCGTCGCGGCCATGGGGCATTGAGGCGAGTTTCATCAATCGGTTCCCGTCGGTTCGGCCTGGGCGCGGATGCGCTGGAGCAAATCTTTGAATAGGCTGCGTTCGGCCGCGCTCAAGGCGGAAAACATCTGCGCCTCCATCGCCAGCGCAATCGGCATAATTTCGCCGTATACCGCCAGCCCCGCGCCGGTCAGCTCGAGATGGTGTGAACGTCCGTCGGCGGCATTTGGCCACCGTGCCAACAGCGCGCGATCTTCCAACACTTTGCACGCGCGATTGACCGCCACTTTATCCATCCGCGTCGCCTCAACCAGCGCGCGCTGCGTTTGCGCGCCAAGATCGCCGAGCACCGCCATCACCCGCCATTCGGGAATCTTCAGTCCGAACTGAGCGCGGTACTGATCGGCAATCCGGTCGCTGACCGCGTTCGACGTGATCGACAGCAGGTAAGGCAGGAAATCGGTAAGGCGGGTCTGGGCCGACATGGCAAACTGGTTCCTCTTGCAACCAATTTTCTATGGGCAAGCTAGCGCGGGCGCAATGGCGCTGGTCAATTTCTCACGGCCTCGGGCGCGGCCGCGGCAAATGCGGGCAGTCCGCGCAACACCTCGTCAATCGCCAACAGTTTGGGATAGACTTCGAGCGGCTGATCGAACCGCCGGGCGTTGGCCAATTGCGGCACCAGGCAGACATCGGCGAGATTGGGTTGGGCTCCGCCGAACAGTCCGTGCTCGGGGGACTGCGTTTCCAATGCGGCCAGCCCTTCGGCGATCCAGTGGCGGTACCAGCTATTCACCGCGTCCTCACCCTGCCCCAGCTCGCGCCGCAAATAATTGAGTACGCGCAGGTTGTTGATCGGATGAATATCCGCGGCGATGATCAGCGCCTGCGCCAGAGTGCGCGACCGGCTGGCCGGATCGGACGAGACCATAGGTGGGTCTTTGTAATTGGCATCAAGGTAATCGATGATTGCTAAACTCTGTGTCAGCAGCAGCCCGTCAATGGCCAAAGCCGGAACGAAGCCTTGCGGATTGAGCGCTTTGTAGTCCGCGCTGCCTTGCGCACCCTGGCTCAAATCGATCGGCACGCTGCAATAGGCCACGCCCTTGAGATTGAGCACGATCCGCACCCGGTAAGCGGCGGACGAACGCCAATAATCGTAGAGCACCACCTCGCTCATTTCAGCACCCTTCCCGCAACGGCTTGCAGCCGCGCCGCCAGAGCCGCATCGCGGGCCGCCGGCGCGGTCATGATAGCCGCATCAAGCGCTACATCAATCGGGCTAGGCGAGCGGCTGCCTGGCAGCGACGCCGCCAGCCGTTCCACCACCCGCAGCGCCAGTGCCGCATTGCGCTGCATCACTGCGACCACGTTGCCCGCCTCAACCCCTGCGTCATCTGCGCGCCAGCTATCATAATCGGTGACCATGCCAAGCATCGCATAGGGCAGCTCGGCTTCCCGCGCGAGCCGGGCTTCGGGCATACCGGTCATCCCGATCACATCGCCGCCCCAACTTTGGTACAAGCGGCTTTCGGCGCGGGTTGAGAACTGCGGGCCGTCGATCGCGACATAGCAGCCGCCGTCATGGACCTGCGCCGCTTCGGCTTGGACAGCGGCGACCAGCCCCGCGCGCAGCCGCGAGCAAACCGGATCGGCCAGGTTGACGTGGGCAACGAGGCCGGGGCCGAAAAAACTGTTTGTGCGTGCCACGGTGCAATCGATGAACTGGTCAACCGCCACAAACTCGCCCGGCGCCATCGCCGCATTGAGCGAGCCGATCGCCGAGAGCGCGATCAGGTCGGTCACGCCGCAGCGTTTAAGCACATCGATATTAGCGCGGTAATTGACCTGCGACGGCGGGATCGCATGACCCTCGCCGTGGCGCGCCAGCACCGTCACGCGTACGCCGGCCAAGGTTCCCATGGTAACCGCGGCCGAGGGCAAACCGAACGGGCTGGCCACCTCGATCACCTGGGCTGCATCGAGTGACAGCCCGGCGGCGAGACCCGATCCGCAGATGACGCCAATGTGCCACTGAGATTTAACCGACTCCGGCATTATTTGGCGAGTATGCCAGCCATAATGAAATCGATACAATGTTCGCGGTAGCGATCGCGCAGCTCTTCGGTCAGCGTGTCAGTATCGAAGCAATGGCGCAGCACCAGCCGGGCGGAAAAGAATCGGTCGGCCGCTCCGGTCACCGTGAAATAGAACAATTGCGGATCGACATTGCGGAACAATCCCTGCTTGACCCCGTCCGCGATCAGCCGGTCATAGGCCTTGCTCAGCGGCGCAAGATAGGAAACGGCAATCCGGTGCGCTTCTTCGCTGTCGCTGTCGCGCACCAACCGCATCAGCAGCCGATTAAGGTAAGGGGATTTGTAATAGGTATCGACCACTGCGCCGATATGCCGTTTGAGCCGCACATCGGGAGCCATGTCTTTGGCCATCAGTGCGTCGACCGACTGGACGATCCCCTCCATGTCGCGGTCAAGCAGGGCCTTCATCAACCCGGCCTTGTTGCCGAAGTAGTATTTGACCAAGGCCGAGTTGAGCCCCGATCGCAGCGACAGCTCGGACAGCGAGATATCGACGAGGTCGCCCTCGCGCATGATTTTGGATGCGGTTTCGAGCAAGTGTTCGCGCGCGCCCGGCGGCGCCTCAACTGCGGCTTGGTCGCTCGCCTGGTTCATGCGTAAGGAGGGTCCTCGTTCCACCACGGATAAAAGTCAGGCATATCGGTAGAAACCCGAGCCGGGAAGACAGGCGGGCGCTTTTCGAGGAAGCTTTGCACACCTTCCGTAGCGTCAACCCCTTTCGACAGCCGATAGATCGCGCGGCTATCAACCTTGTGCGCGTGCATCGGATGATCGCCCGAGGGCAACCGCCACAGCATCGCCCGCGTCATCGCCACCGAAACAGCCGAGGTGTTATCAGCAATCTCGCGCGCAATCCCGCGCGCAGCGTCCATCAATTCGGTCTGCGGATGAACCGAGCGGACCAGCCCGCCGCGCAGTGCTTCCTGGGCATCGAAGATGCGCCCGGTCATGCACCATTCGAGCGCCCGGTTGATCCCGACGATCTTGGGCAGGAACCAGCTCGAACACGCCTCAGGCACAATCCCGCGCCGTGCAAATACAAATCCGAAGCGCGCATTGTCGCTCGCCAGCCGAATGTCCATCGGCAGCTGCATGGTCGCGCCCACACCCACCGCCGCGCCGTTGCAAGCTGAGATCAGCGGCTTCTTCGACTGGAACAACCGCAGGGTCAGCTTGCCCCCGCCATCGCGCACGCGCGGATCGGACAAATCATCGACCGGGTTCGAATCCGAAAAAACCGCGCGGCCATCGGCGGGGGTCAGATCTGCGCCGGCGCAAAACGCGCGCTCGCCGGCCCCGGTGAAGATCACCGCGCGCACGTTGTCATCGGCATCGGTGCGGTCCATCGCCTCGATGATCTCGGTCATCATCGTATTGGTGAACGCATTCATCTTCTCGGGCCGGTTGAGCGTGAGCGTGGCGATGCCGTCGCTGATCTCGAGGCTGATCTGTGAATAACCCATCAATTCCCTCCACATTCCCCCGCGAAGGCGAAGGTCTCAGGCCTGAGGTTCCCGCCTTCGCGGGAACAGGCTAACTACCTCGGCGCCATGCGGATGGCACCATCCAGCCGCACGTCTTCGCCGTTGAAATAGCCGTTCTCCAGCATGGCCAGCGCCAGGCCGGCATACTCCTCGGGCTTGCCCAGCCGCTTGGGGAACGGCACCGACGCGGCCAGCGCATCCTTCACTTGTTGCGGCGCGCCCAGCATAAGCGGGGTTTCGAAGATCCCCGGCAGGATCGTGTTGACGCGGATGCCTTCGCTCATCAGATCGCGTGCAATCGGCAGGGTCATGCCGATCACCCCGGCCTTCGAGGCAGCGTAGGCGACCTGGCCCATCTGTCCGTCCTCGCCCGCGACACTGGCGGTGTTGACGATAGCTCCGCGTTCACCATCCTCGTTCTGCGGATCGAGCGTCAGCATGCCGGCCGCGGACATGGCGATGCAGCGGAACGTGCCGACCAGATTGATCTGGATCAGCCAGTCGAAGGCCGATGGTGGATAGAACTTGATCGAGCCGTCGGTCTTGGAGCGGCTGGCAGTCTTCATCGCCGCGCCGGTCCCCGCGCAATTGATCAGTACGCGCTCCTGCCCGTGCGCGGCGCGGGCCTTGGCGAACCCGGCCTCGACGCTTTCGTCTGAGGTCACATTGACCTCGCAGAATATCCCGCCGATTTCGGCCGCAACCGCCTCGCCTTTGTCCTTTTGCAGATCGAACAGCGCAACCTTGACGCCCGTGGCAGCGAGCGCCCGCGCAGTGGCAGCACCCAGCCCCGACGCGCCGCCGGTAACCACGGCGGCAACAGTGTTATCAAGCTTCATTGCTTATTCTCCCTATCCGTCATCCCGGGCTTGACCCCGGATCGCTGGCCGACTGGCGCAGCGCGTAATTGCCAGCAGTCCCGGATCAAGTCCGGGACGACGCAGTTTCAAACCATTTCAACAATCGTGACGTTGGCGACCCCGCCGCCTTCGCACATCGTTTGCAATCCGTACTTCTTGCCGCGCGCCTTAAGGCCGTGCAGCAGCGTTGCCATCAACTTGGTGCCCGAAGCGCCGAGCGGGTGCCCCAAGGCAATCGCGCCGCCATTGACGTTGAGCCGCGCCGGATCAGCGCCGGTGTGCTTGAGCCAGGCCATCGGCACCGACGCAAAGGCCTCGTTGACTTCGTACAGGTCGATATCGTCGATGCTCAGCCCGGCGCGCGCAAGCGCCTTGTCGGTCGCGAACAGCGGCTCTTCCAGCATGATCACGGGATCACCTGCGGTTACCGCCAAGGTATGGATTCGCGCCAGCGGAGTCAGATTATAACGCTTGAGCGCTTCCTCAGAAACCACCAATACCGCCGACGATCCGTCGCAGATCTGGCTCGAAGTGGCAGCAGTCAGCGCACCGCCTTCGCTCAGCAGCTTGACCGCAGCGATCCCCTCGAACGTCGCATCGAAGCGGATGCCCTCGTCGATCGTGTGTACCGCTGAGCCATCGGGCGTCTCGATCGAAATCGGCACGATCTCATTCGTAAAAGCGCCGCTCTGCGTAGCGGCAATGGCCTTCTGGTGGCTTTCGAACGCAAACCGGTCGAGCGCCTCCTTGGTCAGCCCGTGCTTCTTGACGATCATCTCGGCCCCGGCGAACTGAGTCCAGCCTGGCCCGGGATAGTTTTCGGCCAGACCGGGCGAGCGCGAATTACCCATCCCCTCCTTCATAAACAGCATCGTGGTCGCGCCCATCGGCACGCGGCTCATGCTTTCCACCCCGGCCGCGACCACCACATCCTGCGTGCCTGACATTACCGCCTGCGCAGCGAACTGGATCGCCTGCTGTGATGATCCGCACTGGCGGTCGATCGTTACCGCCGGGGTCGATTGCAGCAGCAGCTTCGAGGCGAGTACCGCGTTGCGGCCCACCTGGTTGGCCTGTTCGCCGCCCTGGCCGACGCAGCCCATCACCACATCGTCAATCCCCGCCGGATCAATCCCACTGCGCGCAACCAGCGCATCAAGGCTGGCTGCGGCCAGATCGACCGGGTGGATTCCCGCAAGCCGCCCGCCGCGGCGTCCGCCAGCGGTGCGCACTGCATCGACGATATAAGCTGTAGCCATGGGCGCGAGTCCTCTGCGTGTTTAACCGAACGATTAAACAGCCCGGCGGTGAGCGTCAAGCGGCGAGCATTGATCGGACCCTACTATCTATACCAAAAGTTACTGTGGTAATTTCAACACAAGCGCTGCCGAAATGTTGCGCCGGACTTTTCGAGAATTGCCAGCCCGAGACACTTCTCGCAGGGTACGCGAATGAAGTTCCGTGCACGGGGCAAGTGGTGAACTGACAGCTTCGCTGGCAGATCAACCAGATCGAACTTCTACCGATATCGTCGGGTTCATAGACCAAGGGG
>JAYVML010000201.1:0-3659 GCA_043758955.1 Novosphingobium sp.
CAGCAGATACGGTACATCCATCAACAGCGCCTCCTCGACGCCGCCAGTGAATCAACCAATCACCGCTCGTGCAAGCAATTTAACGGGTCCTGACCCTAGCTCGCTGTGGGCGAGGGACTTTCAACGGCTACAGCAGCCTGACCTGACCGAGCTGGCCCGCGCGAACCGACCAGCCACAGCGCGCTCAGCACCGCGATCACCAGCACCAGGGTGATCGCCAGCACATAACGCACACCCATCCCGGTCGTACCGCCGCGAGCTTCTTCGGTGGTGACGTGAACTTCTTCGTTGTGCAGTTCCATAAATGTGCTTTCTGCCGTGGGCGGCCGGGCCAAAAGACGGGGCCAGAACGGCTGGTTTCGTAATCGCACTAAAGAGACTAAAGAGGATGTGCAAGTGGCTCGACCTGACCGCTGCGGCTCGCTAGGCTGGCGGTAGCTTTACAAAAAGGGAACCTGCGATGCGTCATCTCTTGCTGGCTTTGACCGCCGCTTCCAGCCTGGCACTGTCTGCCTCATTGCCCGCCAAGTCGGTGCGCACACCCGAACAAGTGGCGATGGCCGCGCTGGCCGCTGCGCCGGTGTGGGATGGACACAACGATGTGCCCGAACAACTGCGTGACCGGCGCAAGGACGTGCTCGGCGAATTCGATTTCCGCGATACTACGCATACGGGTGATCCGGCCACGGGTATCGGCGCGATGCAGACCGATCTGACCCGAATGCACCAGGGCCATGTCGGCGCGCAGTTCTGGTCAGTCTATGTCTCAGCCAATTTAACCGATCAGCAAGCGGTGCAGGCCACGCTGGAGCAGATCGATGTGATGAAGCGGCTGATCGCGCGTTACCCGGCGGAGATGCAGTTTTGCGCTGCTGCAGCATGCGTCGAAACCGCGTGGAAGCAGCACAAGATTGCCTCGCTGCTAGGTATGGAAGGCGGCCACTCGATCGGTGGCAGCCTGGCGGTACTGCGCCAGATGTACGCGCTGGGCGCGCGTTACATGACGCTGACCCATTTCAAGAACACCGCTTGGGCCGACAGTGCAACCGACGCGCCCGAGCACAATGGCCTGACCGATTACGGCAAGCAGGTGGTCCGCGAAATGGAGCGGCTGGGCATGCTGGTTGATCTGGCGCACGTCTCGGAAAAGACCATGCTCGATACGCTTGGCGTGGCCGCTGCCCCGGTAATCGTCAGCCACTCGAACGCCTACGCGCTTAACCCGCATCCGCGCAACGTGACCGACAAGGCGCTCGATGCGATCAAAGCCAACGGCGGGCTCGTCATGGTCAACTTCTATCCGCCTTATGTGCTTGAAGCCGGCCGCCAGTGGAGCGCTGAGCATGACGCGGCCGAAGCGCGGTTTAAGGCGCTCAATCGCGGCAGCCCGGTCGCGGCCAAGGCGGCGCTGGCAGCATGGGACCAGGATCACCCGACACCGCGCGGCACGGTCGCCGATGTTGCCGATCATATCGATTACATTGCCAAGCGGATCGGGGCCGATCATGTCGGCTTGGGCGGTGATATGGACGGGATCGAGGTAACCATCGCCGGGATGGAAGACGTTTCCAAATACCCGGCGCTGTTCACCGAGATGGCACGGCGCGGGTGGAGCCAGGCCGATCTGGAGAAACTCGCCAGCCGCAACTTGCTGCGCGTGCTCAAATCAGCCGAAGCTTATGCTTATGCCCACCGCGGCGATCCGCCGATCGAGAACGCCACCTATTTCTAAAGTCTGTTTCGGTAACCCTGAACGAGACGCAACACCGGCCCGCTCCCCCACCCGGTGTTGCTTCGGGGTTAGTGGAACAAGCCCTAACCGGCTGGCACCAGCTTGACCTCGAACAGCACCGGCCATTCCTTGCCGGTGAAGTACAGCTTACGGCTGCGCTGATCCCAGGCGATCCCATTGGCGACCTGATCCTGCCCGAACGTGCCGGCTGCCTGGTGCAGAGCGGTCAGATCGATCAGCCCCACCACCTTGCCGCTCAGCGGATCGATCCGCACCGCGTAATCGGTCATCCAAACGTTGGCGAGCACCTGCCCATCAACCCATTCCAGCTCGTTCAGCAGTTTCAGCGGACGCCCCTGGACGGTGACCTTGAGCGTGCGCTTGACAGTGAATGTGCGCGGATCAACGAACCGCAGCACGTCAGTGCCATCGGACATCACCAGTTGTTTGCCGGTGCTGGTCAGCGACCAGCCTTCGCCCGCATAGCGAAAACTGCCGAGCCGTTTGAAAGTCCTGCGGTCCCAGCGATAGCCCACCCCGTCGCGCCAGGTCAGGCTGAGCACCTGGCCCTGCCACGGCGCGATCCCTTCGCCGAACTGCGGCGAGGCAATGGCGACCGACCTGAGCACCTTGCCGCTGGCGAGATCAACCTCGCGCACCGAGGATCGTCCGAGTTCGCCGGTGCTTTCGAACAATTGTCCGCGGTCGATGAACAGCCCTTCGGTGAAGGCGCGTGGATCGTGCGGGTAACGCTTGACTATCTGCGCCACTTCAACCGGAATTGGCGCGGGAGAACTGGTTTGCGCGGCCAGTGGCGAGACCGTCAGCAACACCAGCGGCAACCAGCGCAGCAATGTTTCAAGGCGCCGCATCAATCGCGCAGCAGTTCATTGATCGCGGTCTTGGCGCGGGTCTGCGCGTCAACCGACTTGATGATCACCGCGCAGCCCAGCGATGGCCCGGGCGAGCCGTCAGACAGCACCTTGCCGGTCATCGCGCCCGGTACCACCACGCTGAAAGGCGGAATGTGGCCGGTGATCACCTTGCCCGTATCGCGGTAGATGATCTTGCTGGTGGCGGTAATAAACACCCCCATCGCGACCACGCAGCCTTCACCCACAATCACGCCTTCAACGATCTCAGAGCGTGCACCGATAAAGCAATTGTCACCGATGATCGTGGGATTGGCCTGCATCGGTTCGAGCACCCCGCCGATCCCTGCCCCGGCTGAGATATGGCAGTTCTGTCCGACTTGCGCGCAAGAACCAACCGAGGCCCAAGTGTCGATCATCGTCCCGTCGCCCACATTGGCACCGATATTCACGAAGCTCGGCATCAGGACCACGTTCTTGCCGATGTGCGCCCCGCGCCGCACGATCGCGCCTGGAACCGCCCTGATCCCAGCCGCGCGGAACCCGTCCGCATCCCATCCGGTGAATTTCAGCGGAACCTTGTCGAACGATGGCGCGCCGGCCGAGCCATAGTCCATCACGGCATTGTCATTGAGCCGGAAAGACAGCAACACTGCCTTTTTGAGCCACTGGTTGACCCGCCAGCCGCCTGACCCATCGGGCTCGGCAACCCGTTCAGCGCCGCAGTCAAGCAAATCGAGCACCAGATTGACCGAATTGCGCACCGCACTGCTGTCGGCAGTAACTTGGTCCCGCACATCCCAGGCCTGTTCGATCGCGGCAGCCAGATCAGCGGGCAAAGCGGCAGACATCGGCGGTTTCTCCTGGCAGCGGGGCGCTATTACGCCGGTCTTTGCGCGCCTATCGCCTGGACCGCGTGCGGGCAAGCTAGCTGTCACCTTAGCGCAAAAGAAATACCACGTTAATCACGGTCGTGGCAGTAAGCTGATCAAATCACGCTCCTGCGATATTGTGCGCGGAAGCTAAATCTAGGGTTGTTCGCATGGCCAAGCCTA
>JAYVML010000202.1:0-16112 GCA_043758955.1 Novosphingobium sp.
ACTTGCCCCGCCCCGCCCACTTCGGGCAGCACAATATGCCGGGCAAAGCGAGATAGGCGATCGGGCGATAGTGACATGTTCGGTGCCTTAGTCGGAAACTTCCGTACCAGGAAGGAAGCTTCTTGCCGCGCGGCGCATAGTCCGGCATTTAATCAGGCAATTAAAAAAGGAACGGGACGAGCGATGCATTATGCCGAATTGCGCCGGGTGCGCGAGGAACTGACCGGGCCGGGCGGACAGTTCGAAATCACCGAAGCCGCAGTGCTCGGCAATCAGCTGCGGGTGTTCAAAAATGCGCCGCCGTCAGTGCGCGAAGTATGGCTGGCCAGCGCCGTCTTTGCCGAGCGGCCATACCTGATCTACGGTGACGAACTGCTCACCTATGCGCAGGCGCACGCGCAGGTGAACGCAGTTGCCGCTTGGCTGTTTGCACAAGGCATCAAGCCGGGTGACCGCGTCGCCATCGCGATGCGCAATTATCCCGAATGGATGCTGATCTACTGGGCCTGCGTCTCGGTTGGGGTCGCCGCGGTGGGGATGAACGCGTGGTGGAACGGCGAGGAAATGGCCTTCGCGATGAAGGACGCCACCCCCAAGGTGCTGTTCGCCGATTCCGAACGGCTGGCGCGGGTTGCGGAAAGCCCGGGCCTGGCGGACGGGGTCAAACTGATCGGCGTGCGGCTGACCGCGCCGCAGCTCGGCGTGACCGACTGGTCCGAAGTGATCGCGCACGGCGGAGCCATGCCCGAAGTCAGCGTCGATCCCGACGCGGACGCCTGCATCTTCTACACCTCGGGCACCACTGGTTTTCCTAAAGGGGCGCAGCTGACCCACCGCGGCTGCGTCGCCAACTTGCTTAACATGGTCTATTCCACCACCGCGCAGGCACTGGCGGTGGAGCGCGCCACCGGGGCCGCGCCGCCGCTTGATCCGCCGCCTGCGGTAACTTTGCTGACCACGCCGCTGTTCCACGTCACCGCCAACAATTGCGGTGCCTATCTGACCACGGCGGCCGGCGGCGCGATTGTGCTGATGTACAAATGGGACGCGGGCGAAGCGCTTAAACTGGTCGCCAAGCACGGGATCACCGGGATCAGCGGCGTGCCCGTGATGAGCCGCGAGATTATCAACCACCCCGATTTTGCGGCCACCGATACCTCGACGCTGACCGGGCTGTCAGGCGGCGGCGCGCAAGTTCCGCCCGATCTGGTGCTCAAGATCGACCAGCAGGTCAAAACTGCACGCCCGACCACCGGATATGGCATGACCGAAACTTGCGGGATCATCACCTCGGTGACCGGCGATTTCTTCGTCGCCAAGCCCGACAGCGCCGGGCCGTCGATGCCCAATTTCGAAGTCAAATGCGTAGACGATGATGGCAATGCGGTGCCTCAGGGCGAGATCGGCGAACTGTGGGTCAAGGGTTCTTCGGTGATCAAGGGTTACATCAACCGCCCCGACGCCACCGCTGCGGCGATCACCGATGGCGGCTGGCTGCACACCGGCGATGTTGCGCGGATCGACGACGACGGGTTCATCTTCATCGTCGACCGCAAAAAAGACATGGTGCTGCGCGGCGGCGAGAATGTTTTCTGCACCGAAGTTGAAGCCGGGATTTACCGGCACGCCGCAGTGGCGGAATGCTGTGTGTTCGGCGTAGCCGATGAGCGTCTGGGCGAGGAAGTCGGCGTTGCGGTGGTGCTTAAAGCCGGTGATGTGCTCGACGAAACTGAGCTGCGCCAACACTGCCTGGGCGTGATGGCCAAGCACAAGGTGCCGCGCTACGTCTGGTTCATGACCGAGGCGCTGCCGCGCAACGCCAGCGGCAAATTCCTGCGCCGCGAATTGCGGGATGAATTGAGCAAGCAACTCGAACCCACCTGAAGGAACAAAGTTTGGCAGACCTTGAAGGACGTATTGCGCTGGTTACAGGCGCCGCAACTGGGCTGGGTGCGGCGACTGCGCGCGCGCTGGCTGCCGCCGGGGCCACGGTCGCGGTAACCGATCTGGAAGCGCCCGAGGCGCTGGCGGCCGAGATCAGCGGGATCGCCCGCGCGCAAGATGTTACCAACGAGGCCGATTGGGCGGCAACAATGGACTGGCTCCGCACCGAACTGGGCGGGCTGGATATCCTGGTCAACAATGCCGGGCTGTGGCTGTTCAAGCCGATCATCGAAACCACGCTGGACGACTGGCGGCGGCTGCACGGGGTCAATGTCGAAGGGGTGTTCCTGGGTACCCGTGCGGCGATCCCATTACTGGCCGAGCGCGCTGTCAAATGGCGCGGCGGAAGCGCGATCGTCAACCTGTCGTCGGTCGCCGGCTTGCAGGGCGCGGCCGGAGCGAGCTGCTATAATTCGACCAAAGGCGCGGTGCGCTTGTTCACCAAAGGGTGCGCGATGGAACTGGCGGCGGCGCGGATCCGCGTGAACTCGGTTCACCCCGGGGTGATCGATACCCCGATGGGACGCCAGCTGGTCGATGATTTTTCGCATGCGCTGGGAATTGGCAACAACGAAAGCCTGGCGCACATCTCTGCGCTGCACCCGCTCGGCCACCTCGGCGATCCGCAGAATGTCGCCGACGCGGTGGTGTTTCTTGTTTCGGATCGCGCCGCATTCACCACCGGCAGCGAACTGGTGGTCGATGGCGGCATGGTCGCGGGTTAAGTGCTCGCCCGAGCATAACCCGGTGTGGATACCGGGTTACCGCCAGTGGAGGACCGGTGGATAACCAGCGGAAAACTTAGCTTTCCAGCTGACGCAGCAAACTCCGTACGTCGCCGTCCATATCGGCGTCGCGGGTGCGCAAATCTTCGATCAGACGGACCGCATGGATCACGGTTGAGTGATCGCGACCCCCGAACTTACGACCAATCTCGGGATAAGAGCGCGGGGTCAGCACCTTGGCGAGGTACATTGCCACCTGGCGTGGGCGCACCACCGCGCGGGCACGGCGCTTGCTTGACATCTCGGTCCGATCGACCCGGTAAAACTGGCACACGGTACGCTGAATCTCGTCAATCGTGATCCGGCGGCGGTTGGCCGAAAGAATGTCAGTCAGCTGCTCTTCGGCCAGCTGGAGCGAGACCGCCTGACCGGTCAACTGGGCATAGGCGATCAGCTTATTGAGCCCGCCGACCAATTCGCGCACGTTGCGGTTGATCGTCCGGGCGAGGAATTCGATCACGTCGGCGGGGACATGAGTGGGCGAGAAGCGCTGCAACCGGTGTTCGAGGATCGTGCGGCGCAGATCGATATCGGCCGGCTGGATATCGGCGACCAGGCCCATGCTGAGTCGCGACAACAACCGCTGCTCAACCCCGTCGAGCGCCTGCGGCGCACGGTCGGCGGCGAATACCAGGCGCTTGCCCTCAGCCAGCAGTGCATCGATTGTGTACAGCAGCTCTTCCTGCGCCGAGGCTTTGCCGATGATGAATTGGATATCGTCAACCAGCAGCAGGTCGAAGCCGCGCAAACGGGTTTTGAACTCGATCGTCTGATTCTGGCGCAGCGCTTGGACAAATTCGACCATGAAGCGCTCGGCCGAGCAGTAGAATATCCGCGCCCGCGGGTGCGCCAGCAAATAGGCGTGACCGATCGCGTGGAGCAGATGCGTTTTGCCCTGGCCGGTGGCAGCCTTGAGATAAAGCGGAGCAAATTGCGGAGTCTCGGTTGCGGCCATGCGCTGCGCGGCATTGCTGGCAAGGACATTGGCCGAACCTGAAACGAAGGTGGCAAAGGTCAGCGACGGGTCAAGCCCGATCGAGGCCATGCCCAGACCGTTGGGACCCAGGCCGCCCAGCTCCGCTGCACACATGCCCAGCGCATCGCCCGGCTGCGCCGTCTGTGCGCCATCTATCCGGCGGCCGCCGTCGTCACGCCCGAAACGCAGTCCCTGCGGCGCGCGGCGCCCAGGCTGAACCGAAATGCGGACATTGCGGATATCGGGGCGCGCAATCTTCCAGGCGAGCGATAGCCGGTCGGAAAACCGGTCGGACACCCAGGTGGCAGAGAATTCTGTTGGCAAATAGAGATCGAGCGTGCCGGTTTCCTTGCAGAAATTGCCCAGTTGCACTGGCTTGATCCACTGGCTGTGAAGCTGTTGGCCCAAGTCCTTGCGCAGGCCCTGGTTAATGTCCGACCAATCGGCGGCAAGGTTCAGGGCGTCCCGTTCCTCACATGCGCGGTCCTCATCGGATTTGCCTTCCGCTTTGATATTGGCGGAAGCCTGCTCTTGCGCCTCGCCAGATTCCATTACCGTCACACGATCCGCCCCCGAATCCAAATATCCAAACCCAGAAGCGCGTTGCCGCACTCCTCCGAATGCCGGGATGCCCGAAAATCCGGCCTGCTCATGCAGTACTTTTTTGTGAAGCCCGAGCGCGACAAACGCCCTCAAGGCCATGCCGTTTTATGAACGCTTCGCAGGCGAGAGCAAGATGAGGCCTGTAAATAAAATGAAATAAATGCCCTTGACTCTAGGAGACCGGCTGATTCCAATAGAATTACGTTAATATCTTGATTTTACTACTATTTTTTGCAAATGCCCAATCCGGAAAAGTGCGAATCGCGGGAATACATAGCCTTACCGCGATTCGGCGCTGACGCTACGGCGGACAAAGAAAAAGGGCCGGCGGCAATCGCCCCGGCCCTTAACCATATTCGTTCTGTATACGTGCCGCCAATCCGCGCGCAAACGCGCGAATCGGCAATTCGTTTTACGCGAGCGCCGCGACTCGCTTGGTCAGTCGCGAAAATTTGCGCGATGCCGTATTCTTGTGCAGCACGCCGCGGGCTACCCCGCGGGCCAGTTCGGGCTGCGCCGCCTTCAGCGCTTCGACCGCAGCAGTCTTGTCACCGCCTTCAAGCGCGCTTTCGACCTTCTTCACAAAGGTGCGAATGCGGCCCAGACGGTTACCGTTGATTTCGGCCCGGCGGTCATTGCGGCGGATGCGCTTCTTGGCTTGCGGCGTATTGGCCATGTTGGTCCTTCTTGCGGCTGCAGCTGGCAGCCCTATAACAGTTAAATCTCAAGCAATTTGCAGGCTCCCGATCGAAATCGAACCCGCAAGCAGCGCGGCCCTTAACCGCGAGGGTCCGTTTGGTCAAGCTTCGCGCTCATTTCTGGCACTTCGGGCAATACCAAGTGCTGCGCCCGCCATGGGTTAACCGCTTGATCGGGGTCTGGCAGTGGGTGCAGGGCAGCGTTTCGCGGTCATAGACATCGAAACGCTTGGAGAAATAGCCGAGCTGACCATCGGGCTGGGCGTAATCGCGCAGGGTCGAACCGCCCGCCGCGATCGCCTCGGCAATAACGGTCTTGATCGCTTGGACTAACCGTTCACGCGCCGGGTGGGTAACCTTGCCCGCCGCCCGGCGCGGATCGATGCGCGAGCGGAACAGCGCTTCGCAGACGTAGATATTGCCCAGCCCGGCGATGATCCGCTGGTCAAGCAGCATCAGCTTGATCGCCGCGCTGCGTCCGCTCAGCGCGAGTTTGAGGTGAGCCGGGGTCAACAGCTCGCCCAGCGGCTCGGGGCCAAGCGCGGCGAACGGCGCCCACTGGTCAAGCGCGGCGGTATCGATCAGATCGACTGAGCCGAACCGGCGCGGATCGCACAGTGACAGGCGGTGGCCGGCCTCGGTCTCCAGCACCAGATGGTCGTGCGTGCCCAGTTCTTCGGGGTCGATCCGCCAGCGTCCCGACATGCCGAGGTGGAACACCATGCTGTGCCCCCGGTCAGTGTGAATCAGACCATATTTGGCGCGGCGGCTCAGCCCGGTCACGGTCGCGCCGGTCAGGCTCTGGACCAGCCCTTGGGGAAATGGGCGGCGCAGGTCGGCGCGGCGCAGCTCTACCCGCGCCAGCCGCGCGCCATCGAGATAGCGCGCCAGCCCGCGTACAGTGGTTTCGACTTCTGGCAATTCTGGCATGGCCGCAGCATGGCGCGTTTCAGTTTGCTACGCAAATTGTGGCTGCTAGGAAGCTGCACAACGCTTTGCCAACGGGAGAGAACCGCCATGTCCTATTCGCTGTATCAATCGTCTGTTCCGGGCTTCATCGCCATGCTGACCAATGTATCCAACTGGCTGGACAAGGCGACAGCGCAGAAGGGCGAGGCGACGTTGCTGGAAGCGCGGCTGGCGCCCGACATGTTCGCGCTCCCACGCCAGATCCAGATCGCTTCAGATAGCGCCAAGGGTGCTGGGGCCAAGCTGACCGGCACCGAGGCTCCGGCCATGCCCGATACCGAGACCAGTTTTGCCGAACTGAAAGAGCGCTGCGCCAAAACGATTGCCTATCTCAAGGGGATTGATCCGGCGGCTTACGATGCCGGTGCGAGCCGTGAGGTGGTGCTGAACTTCCCCAACGGGGGCGGAATGCGGTTTGATGGGACGACTTATCTGGCAGGCTTTGTCGTTCCCAACTTCTATTTCCACGCCAGCATGGTTTATGCGATCCTGCGCGCGCAGGGGGTGAAGATCGGCAAGTTCGACTATCTGGCGCATATGGCCCCGCACGCCTTCCCGCCGCCGCCTGCGCCCGCCAGTTGATTAAGTCAGCACATGCTTTTGCTGGCACGGCCAAGCACTTGAGGCTAAGGCGCGGGCCATGAACGAGCAGGTGTCCTTCGGCTACGAAGAAGTCTCGCCCGAGGAAAAGACCACCCGCGTCGGCACGGTCTTTTCTTCGGTGGCGAAAAAATACGACGTAATGAACGACGCCATGTCGCTGGGCATGCACCGGCTGTGGAAGGACAAGTTCGTGCGACGGGTCAAACCGCGCGCCGGCGAGGCGATCCTCGACATGGCCGGCGGCACCGGCGACATCGCCTTTCGCATGGCGCGCGAAGGTGCGGACGTGACGGTCGCTGATATCAACCAGGACATGCTCGACGTCGGGATCGAACGGGCACTTGAACGTGGCTTCGATTCGCTGGTGTGGTCGTGCCAGAACGCCGAGGTGCTAAGCTTCCCCGACCGGTTCTTCGATGCCTACACGATCGCCTTCGGGATTCGCAATGTGACCCGGATCAACTCGGCGCTGGCCGAGGCCTTCCGCGTGCTCAAACACGGCGGGCGGTTCTTCTGCCTCGAATTTTCAGCCACCCAGTGGCCCGGGTTCAAGGAAGCTTACGACGCCTATTCGCATAAATTGGTTCCGCGGATTGGCGAGGCCATTGCCGGTGATAGGGATAGCTACCGCTATCTGATCGAATCGATCCGCAAGTTCCCGGCCATGCCCGAATTCGAAAGCATGATCCGCGCCGCCGGATTTACCCGCACCCGGGTCGAGCCGATCTTGGGCGGGCTGGTCGCGATCCACTCAGGGTGGAAAATCTGACCCGGCCTTCGATTCATATCTTCCGCCTGCTGCGCTGGGGACGGATCCTCGCAAAGCACGGTGCGCTGCGCGGGATTGAGCGTGACATCAACACCCCGCCGCAAGTCCGCGCCCTGTGCCGCATCGCGCGGTTCGGCACAGTCCAGCCGCGCGCGCCTGACTATGCCGGAGCCTTCGCGGCAATCGGTCCAGCGGCGATCAAGCTGGGCCAGGCTTTGGCCACCCGGCCCGATCTGGTCGGCGAGGCGGCCGCGCGCAACCTGCTGTCGCTGCAGGACGATCTCCCGCCGGTCAGCTTCGCGCTGATCAAGCGCGAGATCGAGGCGAGTTTCGCCAAGCCGATTGAGAGCATGTATGCCAGTATCGATGAAGTGCCGGTGGGCGCCGCCTCGATCGCGCAGGTCCACAAGGCCGTCACCACTGAAGGCAAACAAGTCGCGATCAAGGTCATGCGCCCGGGCATTCGCGAAAAACTGGCGCGCGATATCAACACCTATGAGTGGGCCGCCGCGCACCTTGAGGCGCTGGGCGGCGAAGCGTCGCGGCTGCGTCCGCGGCTGGTGATTGCCAATTTCAAGCGCTGGACCGCGCGCGAGCTCGATCTGCGGCGCGAAGCTGCCTCATCGTCAGAACTGGCTGAGGCGATGACCGCGTTCGACGGCTACCGCGTTCCAGGGATCGATTGGGACCGCACCAATGGCCGGGTGATGACGATCGATTGGATCGAAGGCACCAAAATCAGCGAACTCGCCGCTTTGCGCGCCGCCGGGCACGATCTGCCGGCGCTCGCCAAACGTCTGGTGCTGGCGTTCTTGACGCAGGCGATCAGCGCCGGGTTCTTTCATGCGGATATGCATCAGGGAAATCTGTTCGTCGAACCCGATGGCACTATCGCGGCAATCGATTTTGGGATCATGGGCCGGATCGATCGGCGCGCACGCGTGTGGCTGGCGGAGATCCTTTACGGCCTGACCACCGGCAATTACCGCCGCGTCGCCGAGATTCATTTCGAGGCGCAGTACGTGCCCGCCTACCATTCGATCGACGAGTTCGCGACCGCCTTGCGCGCGGTGGGCGAGCCGATGCGCGGCAAGCCGGTCAGCGAGCTGAGCGTGGGCCAGATGCTCGACGGGCTGTTTGCGATCACCCGCGATTTCGACATGCAGACCCAGCCGCACTTGCTGCTGCTGCAAAAGACCATGGTGATGGTTGAAGGGCTGGCGACGCAGCTCGATCCCGCGATCAACATGTGGGACACCTCGGGTCCGTTCGTCAAAGGCTGGATCCGCGACGAACTTGGCCCCGAGGCCGCGTTTGCCGAACGGCTGCGCGAGGATGCCCAGACGATCCTGCGCATTCCCGAACTGGTCCGCCGGATCGAAGACAGCTTCCCGCCCAAAGGCGGCGCGCCCGATGCCCCGCCTTTGCCCGAGGTGCCGCTGGTGTGGGACCGGCGGGCGAAGCGCAGCGGCTGGCTCGGATATCTCGGCGCTGCGCTCCTCGGCGGCGGAGCACTTTACGCCGCACAACTGCTGGGTTGGTTGGGCTGAGCCGTGGAGCTCGATACCCTGCTCCACCATTTCTTCGGCACCGACGATCCGTCGCAGCTCAGCGAAACCGACTATGAACGCGCGATCGGGCAGCTCAAGATCGGGTTCGGGGTAGAACGTGAACCGGGCCGCCGGTTTGCGCTGTGGTGTCTGATGCAAGCGCTGGACGTCGCGCCGCTGCCGGCCGAAGCCTTCGCCAAGGAGCCCAAGCTCAAAGCCGCAGCCGACGAATACCTGAGCACAGCGTTCCGGTTGGAGCGGTTCGGAGACGGCGAATGAGCGCCGCATCGGTGCTGGCTTGGCTCGCGGAACATGCGCCGGACTTGCGCCTGATCGAACACAGCCGCGCGACTGCGACCGTCGCCGAAGCCGCTGAAGTGATCGGGGTTGAACCCGGCCGGATCGCCAAGACGCTGGCGCTGCGGGTGGGCGATGAGATCATGCTGGTGGTCACGCGCGGCGATGCCCGGCTTGACAATGGGCTGTACAAGGCCGCGCTGGGTGGCCGCCCGCGGATGCTCGATGCCGAGGCCACGCTGGCAGCGACCGGGCACGCCGTGGGCGGGGTCTGCCCGTTCGGCTTGATATCGGCACTGCCAATTATCGCCGACCGATCACTGCTGGCCTATCCCTCGGTGTTCCCTGCTGCTGGATCGCGCACCAGTTCGATCGAAATCGAACCCCAGCGCCTCGCCAGACTGATCGGCGCGCGCTGGGCCGAGGTGTGCAAGCTGCCCGACTAGACAACCCGCTTAGAACTTGGCGCCGAGCCGCAAGCCGATCGTGCGCGGGTTGATCGGCACGATATATGGCCGCTGGAAGCACAGTCCGCATTCCTGGAATCGCGAAACCTGGCCGCGCTCATCGAACACATTTTGGGCGAACAGCTCCAAGCTAAAGGTGCTCCAGTCGATCCCGGCGGCCAGGTTGACCTGCGCGTAGGCGGGCAACTGACCCAGGGTGGCCGCCGGGCTGTAGAAGCTGGTCGGATCGGCAACTTGCGCCGGATCGGCGGCATCGTGCAGCGGAGAGAGGAACGCCTTGTTGCGGATGTCTGAGGAAGCCGCGCTTTGATAAGCGGCATTGACTTGCAAGTAGGGCTTCGTGTTACCCGCGGCAAAGGTGTAGCGCATGGTCCCGGTTAGCTTCCAGCGCGGCGTAATTGGCAATCGCGTGCCTTTGGCCGAAGCAATGAAATTGATCTGGCCCGAGTTGCCCGGCGCGGTGCAGGTGAACGACGGGTCGTCATAAGCGCAAAGGTTCTGCAGCGTCTTGGCATCGGTGTACGATCCGCCCAGCGATAGCGCGAGCCCGCCGCCGTTATAGCCCAGGTCCATCTCCACGCCGCGAATCCGCGCATCGGGTCCGTTGTGGATTTCGGTGAAGCTGTTCGCGCCCAGGAAGGCGAACTGGAAGCTCTTCCACTCCTGCTGATACACTGCACCGTTGAACCGCAGACCCTGAAACGGCGAAGACTTCCAGCCGAATTCGTAGTTTTTAAGGAAGTCCGACTGGTACGGCGGCACATCGGCACGGCGGTTAATCCCGCCGGGGCGATAGCCTTTCGATGCGGTGCCGTAGAACAGCAGTCCGGGCTGCGGCTTCCAGGTCAGGTTGAACCGGTATGTCAGCCCGTCGCCGCTGGCCTTGACCGGCACTACCCCCTGACCCGGCAGATAGGTCCCCAGGTTGGTGCACGGAGCGCCGGCCACGGCGGGCGGCAGCAGGGTGACCGGCGAGCCCGTAACACTGCTCAGGCGCGCGCCGGTTGAGGTAAAGCACTGGATCACCCCGGTCTTCGAGCTGAACGCACCGTTGGGCGGGCTATCGGTATAATTATTGCCCGGATTGCGCCCGAACCCGAAGAATCCGATCAGCGAGTTGTTGTAGAAGAAAGCCCGCGCCCCGGCTGTGAACGTCACCGTATCGGTCAGGTCGTACGACAGCTCGCCGAACATGGCGTAATCCTTGTCGACACGGTGCTGCTGCGTCAGCCACAGCGTGCCCGGGAGCCCGTTCACCGACAAATTAGGTGCAAGATTGGCAATCTGGTAATCCTGATGGATCTCATTGCTCTGCTGCTGGAAGAACCCGCCCGCGACGACCCGCAGACGGTCGGTCGAAGGTGAGGCCACGCGCAGTTCCTGGCTGATCTTTTTGAAATGATCCGTTCCGATCACCTTCTGGCGTGGGTCAATCGTGTTGCCGGCGCTATCCTGATAGGCGAAGTAATAAGCCAGCCCGCCGACAGATTGATAAAGCGAATCGTAGGCTTCGGCATAATCGGTGTAATCGCTGGAGGAGAGGTCCTTACGATCCAGATATGCCCCGGCATAAGTCACGTCCCAGTTGCCCAGCTTGCCCTCGATGGTCAGCGCGGCCTGGACGAAGCGGTCGTTGCGAAACTCCGGGAAAAAGTGCTGCACCGCTAGGTCTCCGACCTTGGGATCGTACCCATAGGAACCGTGGCTGCGGGTATCTTGATAGATGACGCTGGGCGTGACCGTCCAGCTCTCATCGAGGTCAACCTTGAGCGCGGCGCGCCCGCCCCAAGTTTCGGTATCGTTGTAGTCTTTTTTGACAAACTGGTTGTTGTTGACGGTGATCCCATCGCGCAGGCAGCCATTGGCCGAGCCACCGCTGTCGAACAAAGTGGTGCCGCAAAACGTGCGCGAGCCCGGCACATTGTCGATATAGCCTGCATCGTGTTGGTAAAACCCCACCACGCGTAGCGCCGCCGAGGTTCCGAGCGGGGCGTTGATCATGCCTTCCAGCTTGCCGCCCCAGCCGCCCTTGGTGACCTTGTTAACTTCGCCATCGATCCGGCCCTCAAAACCGGCCGTCGACGGCTTGTTGGTGATAATTCGGATGGTCCCTGCTTCGGACGAAGCACCGTACAGCGTGCCTTGTGGGCCTGCGAGGCTTTCGATGCGCGCTATATCATAGACATGTACGTCAAGATTGCCGCCGATCGTCGTAACCGGTTGCTCGTCTAGGTAGACACCAACCGAAGGCAGCGGTCCCGAGTGATTGCCGTCGCCGCCCGAGGCGACCCCGCGCATATAGATCACATTGGTGCCCGGAGTGCCGCCCAGCGCCTGGAACGACACCGACGGCAGCTGCTGCGCGTAACCCTTAAAATCCGAAATATTCAGCTCATCCAGCTTTTTAGTGCCCAGCGCCTGGATCGAAATCGGCACATTTTGCAAGCTCTCACTGCGCTTTTGCGCGGTTACGATGATGTCGGTGGTGGCCTCGTCCGCAGCCGCGTCGGCCGGCGGGGTAACCTGCGCCAGCGCCGGCGCAGCGATCAGTGCGGTGGTTGCCAGCAGAACTGCGAATGTGCTGCGACATGTGCGATTGGACATATTAGTACCCCTGGTTACCCTGCCGATGAGACTGTGATTCGGACAGCGCTCCGCGTCAAGGCTGGCGCTTCAACATTTGGCATATGATATCCTAGGCGTGGCGCTTTTACCACTTTTCAGGCGTATCCGGGTAATTATCGAGCACTGGACCGAGCGCTTTGCGTAACGGATCGAGCCGATCGCTAAAGGCCTTCCACGCCTCGGTACCGTCGCGAAAGATCGGCTGACGGACCTGTTCGGAGCTGGCGGTGCGGACCGCGCGCTCGGTTTCATGAAACGCGAGGCAGCCGGGCTCGAACGCGACCCCGCAATAATCGAGCATGCGCCGGACCTCGGCCTCGGTATTATCGACCATATCCTCATAGATTACCCGGTGCACCGCTTGCGGCTGAACCTGATCGAGATGCGCCATCAGCCGAACATAGTCGGCGTAATAGCGCCCCATATCGTCGAAGCTGTAGCTGAACGCCTGCCCGCGCGCGAAGTGCTGCTTGAAGTTCGAGAAGCAGCAGCCCAGCGGATGCCGCCGCGCGTCAATGATCTTGGCACCCGGCAGGATCAGTCGGATGAACACCGCATGCGCCCAGTTGTTGGGCAGCTTGTCGATAAACAGCGGGCGCTCGGTCTTGCGCTGGATGCGGGTACGCTGGAGGTATTCTTCGCCCAGCGTGCGCAGCTCGTCGGCTGAAAGCTCGGGCAGGTTGGCTGGATAGCGCGGATCGCGCCGGGCCAGCGCCGGCACATCCGGCAGTTCGCTGGTCCCTTCGATCTGGCTGTGGCTGGCGAGGATCTGCTCGACCAGAGTGGAGCCCGCGCGCGGCATGCCCAGCACGAAAATCGGGTCGGGCGCACCGCAGCCCTGCCCGGCGCGGGCGGCCATAAAGTCAGGCGTTGCCACTTCGATCAGCTTGTCGACAAAGCGGCTGGTCTCGGCCGCCGAATAATCGAGCGACTGGCGCCGAAGTGTATTGCCCGCCGCGTAATGCGCAAACGCCGCGTCCGCCGCGCCGCGATCCTCGAGCGCCTTGCCCAGCGCGAAATCGAGGTGGAAGCGGTCCTCGCCCGAGATATCGCCGCGCGCCAAAGCCGCCTCCATCGCGGCAATATCTTCGTCGCTGAACCGCACGGTCTTGAGGTTGGCGAGGCTCCACCACGCCTCGCCCAGTTCGGGCAGCAGCGCGATCGCCTTGCGGTAAGCCGCCACGCCATCGGCGCTGCGCCCGACGGTCTTGAGCATGTGGCCATAGCTCATCCAGATGCGCGCGTGGCCAGGGGCCTGTTCGAGCACACGCTCGTACAGCTGCAAGGCATCGTCGAACTCGCCGATCCGGCCATAAGCGGCAGCTTGCAGATTGAAGTGGCCGGTACTCTCGGGCTCTTCGGCGGTCACCCGGTTGAGTTCGGCAATCGCCTCTTCGGGGCGGTTCTGCCGGTACAAGACCAAAGCCAGATTGGCGCGCGCGGCGGTGAACGCGGGCGACAGTTCGAGCGCGCGGCGCAGCAGGTTTTCGCTATCCTTGTACCGCCCGAGTCGCCCGGCGAGTTCTGCGAACAAGCGAATCGCGGCGACGTCGAACGGAAATTCCTTAAGCTGCGCGCGCAGCAACGGTTCGGCGCGCGGCACGTCGTTCTCGTTCATCGCCAAAGCCGCCTCGATCAAGCGCGGGTGGTATTTGCCAAGCCGGGCGAGCCAGCTGTTCGTGGTGACGGTTGCCATGGGGAAACCCAGAAACATGGTGACGCGGCGAGTTCAAGCGATAGTCTGCGCGGCGAAGGGGATAACGCATGATCGCCACTAGCAAACGCATGCTCGGCTTTTGGGCGCTGCTCGCCTTGGTGATCGGCAACATGATCGGCTCGGGCATCTATTTGCTACCCGCCACGCTCGCCCCGCTGGGCTGGAACCAGGCAATCGGCTGGATCGTCACGCTGGCCGGCGCGCTGTGTCTGGCGCTGATCTTCGCGCGGCTCAGTGCCAAAGTGCCACGCGCCGGTGGCCCCTATGCTTATGCCGACGCGGCATTCGGCCCGCTGGCGGGCTATGTCGCGGCGTGGTCGTACTGGGTGATGACCTGGGTTGGCAACGGCGCGATTGCCATTGCCGTGGTCAGCAACCTCAGCCTGATTTTTCCCGGAATCGGGACTGTGCCGGGTTTACCAGCGGTGCTGGCGGTAGGGTTCGTGTGGCTCCTAACGCTGGTCAACCTGGCGGGCGTGCGCGCCGCCGGGCAGGTTCAGGCCGTAACCACGCTGCTCAAGGTGATCCCGCTCTTTGGCCTGATCCTGCTCGCGCTGTGGTTCGCGCTAAGCGGCGCGCCGCACGCGCCCGACCCGGGCGTGCCGCTGACCTCGGGCAATATCGCGGTCGCCGCCGGGCTGACCTTCTGGGGCTTCCTTGGGCTCGAATCCGCCACCGTCCCTGCGGACAAAGTGCAGGACCCGGCGCGCAACGTGCCGCGCGCAACGCTGATCGGCGTGGCGCTGACTGGGCTGATTTACCTCGGCATCTCGCTCGCCTTCGCATTCTACATGCCGGTCGGCGAAGCCGCCGCTTCGCCTGCGCCGGTGGCCGCGTTCTTGGGCAAGACCTTCGGCAGCGGGGTTGCCCAGGTGGTCGCGCTGTTCGCCGCGATCAGCGCCTTCGGGGCGCTCAACGGCTGGATCCTGGTGCAAGGCGAAATGCCGTGGGCGATGGCGCGCGGCGGGGTATTTCCGGCGTGGTTCGCCAAAGAAAGCGCGCGCGGCATTCCGCTGCGCGGACACATCATCTCCAGCCTGTTGCTCTCGATTATGGCCTTACTCAACGCGCAGAAAGGCATGGGCAAGCTGTTCGAATTCATCGGCTCGGTCAGCATCGCGGCCGGGTTGGTGGCCTATCTGCTGAGCGCGCTGGCGGCGCTCAAACTGCTACGCGGCCAAGCGCTGGTGGTCGTCGCCGCGCTGATTGCGGCCGCCTTCACGCTGTGGGCCGAATGGGGGCTGGGGCTGGAGGCAATGCTCTATGGCGGCGGGCTGATCGCGCTCGGCCTGGCGCTCTATCCGTTCGTCAAGACCGCAAAATCTTCCGCAACAACGGCCGGTCCGCCAGAATAGCAGCCGCGGCGTTGTGCCCCGGTGCGCCGGTCACCCCGCCGCCCGGGTGGGTACCCGCGCCGCACATATAGAGCCCCTTGATCGGCCCGCGATAATCGCCGTGGCCCAGCACCGGGCGGGCTGACCACAGCTGATCGATCCCCATATTGCCGTGCATGATATCGCCGCCGATCAGACCAAATTTGCGCTCCAGATCGAGCGGCGAGTGGATCTGCCGCGCGATCACGCTGGCCTTGAAATTGGGCGCATGGGCATTGACCGTGTCGATAATCAGATCGGCCACCGCCTCACGGTGCGTGTCCCAATCAACCTTCGGATCGAACTGCTGGCAGAACAGGCTGGCGACGTGGCTGCCCGGCGGGGCCAGGCTGTCATCGACGGTTGACGGAATCTTGATTTCGACAATCGGCTGCTTAGACCAGCCGTGCTGCTCGGCGTCGTAAAACGCCTGATCCATGTAATCCATGCCCGGCGCGATGATGATCCCGGCGGTGTGATGCTCGGCCTGTTCCTTGCCCGGCAGCACGGTGAACGAGGGCAGCTCGCTCAGCGCAACATTCATCCGGAAGGTGCCCGAACAGGTTTTGAACCCCGCAATCCGGCGCGTGAAATCGGCGTCCAGATCGCTCGGATCTACCAGCTGTTTATACAGCAGCGCTGGCCCAGCGTTCGAGGCGACCACATTGGCCGCAATCTCCTCGCCGCTTTCCAGCTTGACCCCGGTCACCTTGCCGCCATCGACCAGCACCCGCGC
>JAYVML010000203.1:0-18554 GCA_043758955.1 Novosphingobium sp.
GACCTATTTTTCGAAGTGCCCCAATGAGAAATAACAAACCCGCCACTGCTAAAATCGTGACGATCACGTTCCTGACAACTTTGGGATACTGGATTGCGATCCAGATAAGGGCGATCAGAAACATGGCTAAGCCAACGCCCATGAATGAACCCCCCTATTTTACTCGACTGAGCCCTAAGTGCGCCTCAGTAATTGATTCCTCTGAGACTGTGAAGGCAAATCCCTTGCCTGAAGTGAACCCTCCTTATCGTCCTGAGTTATTGGATCGGTCACTTATACCTTAGGACGCCCCGCCTCCCTCAGTCGTCAATCTTCTTCAAATTAACTCAGTCAGCTACAAGCGCAAGCGGCGGGGCAGGATGCACTAAGCCACGAATGTGGGCGCACCCAAGGGCAATCGCAGTGCGTGGAAACTTGGTGGGTGATCAGCCGTAACTATGGCTTCGGCGCATTCCCTGAAGGCAGTGGAGCGACTGGCGGGGGCTGAGCAAGGTGCTGGGCGTAAGTCCGCGCCCACATGCCCTTGGGGCGCTCAAGGCCCGCCGCAAGGCCCTGCACCCCACCAAGCTTGCGCTGCAGTCGGAACATCTTTTCGAAGGGACGGTCAAAGCGGTTGAACCGCTCGACACGGTACGCCAGGCCCCATGCATTGCGGCTCGCAAAACGATCTGCATTCGGGGGCAAGTGTATTGTGCGGACGCGATTGCCAGTGACCGGGCAGCGCAGCCACCACCGCCGACCACCGAAGTGTTGCTGTGTCGTGACGAGCGCGAGCGTCTGTTTCGTCGGCTTGGCGGGGCATGGATAAGCTCCTTTATGACTACCATAAAATAGCTATCCCAACCTGTAAGTGTCTGCAAGTGTCTGCAAGCGTCTCTAAGGGACATGAAATTTGCACGAATCTCGAGCTATAAAGAGATAATATAACGAGATATGAATATTTTATGGATTTTATTGCGTACGTTCCTAATCTGGGGGCCGGTGGTTCGAATCCACTCGGGCGCACCAGCTTGTCGATAATCACCAGATTCGCGCGAGCAGACGGTCTCGCAATTTTAGAATGTAGCGATCTGCCCCGGTAGCTTGCGACCTCCTTCGACCGGCTGTGACATTTAAAGCTTGAACTACTGAATCAATTGTGATTCTAAGGGTAAATGGGGAACCGAGGTTCAATTCGTTTGGTGCGAGAGCGGGTATCGCAAGGGCTGGCGCTGTTTTGCCTCTTGGCAATGGGCGGATGGGTGCTGTTTGGCCCCAGTGGGCTGATGGCCTGGAGCGAAAACAACCGGATGCTGGCCGAGCGGCAGAAAGAGCTGCAACAACTCAATACTCAGCGCGATGAGTTGAAAAACCGCGTTGCCCTGCTCGATCCCAATCACGTTGATCCCGATATGGCCGGGCAATTGCTCCGCGCTCAGCTCAACGTCGTTCACCCGGACGAGATGGTAATGCTGCTTCATTGAGCCACAGCCTGGCTCGCGCCGCTGCATCAATCTTCCAATTTCCACTCCTGAAATAGGTATGGGACAGTTTCCCTTACGGCTAACACGTCCTATATGCTGTATCCCAGCACCGACCTTGCATTGCATTTTCCAGGGGATCTGATCTTGGCTAAGCCCGCCACTCGCCGAAAAGCGCCTGCCAAGGCTGCTTCCGGCGACGACAACTTCGAATTGCGCAGCCTGCATGACGCACATCTGGCCAATCCACGCTATGCCGCCAGCGACGAAGAACTGCTCGGCTTTTACCAGCAGATGCTGCTGATTCGGCGATTCGAGGAAAAAGCCGGGCAGCTGTATGGACTGGGGCTCATCGGCGGATTCTGCCACCTCTATATTGGCCAGGAAGCTGTGGCAGTGGGGCTGCAATCGGCACTGAAGCCGGGGCAAGACAGTGTGATCACCGGTTACCGCGATCACGGCCATATGCTGGCCTATGGGATCGATCCTAAGGTGATCATGGCTGAATTGACTGGGCGCGCCGCCGGGATCTCGCGCGGCAAGGGCGGGTCGATGCACATGTTCTCGACCGAGCACAAATTCTACGGCGGCCACGGCATCGTCGGCGCGCAAGTGCCATTGGGCGCAGGGCTGGCCTTTGCGCACCAGTACCGAGACGATGGTGGACTGTGTCTTGCCTATTTCGGCGATGGCGCGGCCAACCAAGGCCAAGTTTACGAGGCGTTCAATATGGCCGCATTGTGGAAACTACCGATTGTCTTCGTGGTTGAGAACAATGGCTATGCGATGGGCACCGCAGTCACCCGCGGCTCGGCCGAAACCCATTTTTATCGTCGCGGCACCGCATTTCGGATCCCGGGCATGCATGTCAATGGAATGGACGTGCTTGAGGTCCGGGCGGCCGCTGAACTGGCTTTTGCTCACGTGCGCAGCGGTGCCGGGCCGGTGTTGATGGAATTGCAGACCTATCGCTATCGCGGCCACTCGATGTCTGACCCAGCGAAGTACCGCTCGCGGGAAGAAGTGCAGGAAATGCGCGAAAAGCATGATCCGATTGACGCCGCCAAGACTGAATTGCTGGGGCGCGGTTTGACCGAGGAAAAGCTCAAGGAATTGGAGAAGCAGATTCGCAGCAAGGTCATCGAAGCGGCTGACTTTGCAGAAAGTTCGCCCGAGCCCGATCCGCCCGAACTCTACACCGACGTGCTAGTGGAGAGCTACTGATGGGGATCGAACTTAAGATGCCAGCGCTTTCCCCTACAATGGAGGAGGGCACATTGGCCAAGTGGCTGGTCAAGGAGGGCGATACGGTTAAATCGGGCGACATTTTGGCGGAAATTGAGACCGACAAGGCCACGATGGAATTCGAAGCGATCGACGATGGTGTGATCGGAAAAATCTTGATCCCCGAAGGCACCGAAGGCGTGAAAGTCGGCACGGTGATAGCGGTTATAGGCGAAGAGGCGGAAACTCCCGTCGTCCCGGCGCAGGCCGGGGCCGCTGCCCTTGAAGCGCAGGCAATCATCCCGCCGCCCGCGACCCCAGATCAAGTCGGGGACGACGAAATGGCAGGGCAAAAACGCGTCAAGCCAGCCGTCCCCTCCGGCACCAACATTGCCACCGTCACGCTGCGCGAAGCATTGCGCGATGCCATGGCCGAGGAAATGCGCCGCGATGCCAGCGTGTTCGTGATGGGTGAGGAAGTCGCGCAGTATCAGGGTGCATACAAAGTCACCCAAGGGCTACTCGATGAATTCGGTCCAAAGCGCGTTATTGATACGCCGATCACCGAATACGGCTTTGCCGGGATCGGCACCGGCGCGGCGATGGGCGGCCTGCGCCCGATCGTCGAATTCATGACCTTCAACTTTGCAATGCAAGCGATTGATCATGTTATTAATTCGGCCGCCAAAACGAATTATATGTCGGGCGGGCAGATGCGCTGTCCGATTGTCTTCCGTGGCCCCAACGGTGCGGCGACCCGAGTCGGCGCTCAGCATAGTCAGAATTTCGGTCCATGGTATGCCAGCGTTCCGGGCCTGATCGTGATCGCGCCCTACGATGCGGCCGATGCAAAAGGTTTGCTCAAGGCCGCCATTCGCAGCGACGACCCGGTCGTGTTCCTCGAGAACGAACTGCTCTACGGGCGCAGTTTCGAACTGCCCGAGCTTGACGATCACGTTTTGCCAATCGGCAAAGCGCGGGTGATGCGCGAAGGCGGCGACGTGACGATTGTGTCCTATTCAATCGGCGTCGGGCTTGCGCTCGAAGCCGCTGAAACGCTGGCGGGTGAGGGGATCGAGGCCGAGGTGCTCGATCTGCGCACGCTGCGCCCGCTCGACCGGGAAGCCGTGCTGGCTTCGCTGGCCAAGACCAACCGGTTGGTCATCGCCGAGGAGGGCTGGCCGACCTGCTCGATCGCCTCCGAGGTGATGGCGATTTGCATGGAAGACGGCTTCGATCATCTTGATGCACCGGTCTTGCGGGTTTGCGATGAAGATGTCCCGCTGCCTTATGCCGCGAATTTGGAAAAGCTCGCGCTGATCGACGCCGCGCGCATTGCCGCAGCGGTACGCAAGGTTTGCTACCGCTGAACTCAAGTCGAAGGTGCCGTTGGTGCTGACAGAGGCATTGCCAGTGCACTTGTCTCAATTTTGAACAGGATCCGGCGATCCTGGATTTTGTCGGTATATCTGGGAAAGATCGCGGCAGCGCTGCCGATGAATATATAGATTGTTTTTGCGGTTGAACTCAAGGCTGGAGATGATGACCCGGATATTGTCATAAAGATCGATCTTGCGCCCGCTTTGCACTGATATGGCTTGCGTAGATCTGGCGGTTCTGCAGTGTGCTTATATTGCTGATCCGCGAGGCAATGTCGGCCAGTGGCTCCGCCGACTGGCTGATTTTATGTTGTCTAATGCGCAATTGGCCTTTTCGGCACACCACAGGCCAGCAGCCAGCAAGAGCGGCACGCCCAAAGCATATTCGACCATGGCGCCGCCGGACCGAGTGCGTAGCAAGGCGCGCAGCATGCTCGATCGCACCCTGCAGCATCGCAGGTGGTGTGCATATTATACAATAGGCCAAACTGGACCATCGAGACCAGCAAGTTGCAAGTTTGCGATCACTTGCAAATTCTCAAGTCATCCAGCTGCTCTTCGATCCTGTTGAAGGCATCAGCCAGTTTAGCCGCCTTCGCTGCAGCGTCGGAAGATATTCGGAGAGGGCTTGCTACGTGATCGCTGCGAGTTTCCTTGCAGTAGCCTTGCAGGAGCCTGGCAAGCCGCCAGTCCAATTGCCATTCAGGGATCTTATTGAAGCGGGTCCGCACGCCCAAACCGAGACCGCTGATTGCTTAGGTCGCTACGTAAACCGGCCGCGTCACCGTGATCGTCGGAGATCCAATATTGAAGAAACCCAGCATATTTGGTGGAATGTATGTAATCGTCAGCATAATTTTAGTGGTACCGACAATGTCGGAAATCGGTTTGGTAGCCGTCGCGGTGAAGCTGTTGACGCTAAGCCCGTAAGGAGCATTGACCGCGTAAGCAACCGCCTTGTCCTGGATCTGCGTGGTGGAGAGAAAATCCTTCTTCTGATATTCGATGATGGTATAGCGTGCCGTATCGGACGCAACCGATCGGACGGCATTATAGGCAAACATGTGCAAGCCCACTTGCAGCACGCCGAACATTAACGCAAAAATTGTTGGTGCCAGAATCGCAAATTCTACCAGCGCGGTGCCGTTTGTGTCGCGCAATAACGCGCGTTGCGTCCTCCGGGTCACGATACTTGCACCGTTCGGACCAGGTTATAATTCAACGGGCTGCCGACGCCGAATTTCGTCCAGATCGGGGTGTAAGTGTCAGTCAAATTGACCTGCACGTAAACCGCAATATTGCTAGGGTCGGAGCATGCGCTAGCCGCCGCAACCAAGGTTGTGCTGCTGGCACAACGATAAACCTTCGCCACGGTCACCTTGCTTAACGGCAGATTGAGCGAGGACGACAAGGCGCTGCGGATAGTGTTTACGTCTGTCGCCGAGCCTTGGGCGACTGCTAGCACGATCCCCTCCAAATCGGTCGCGCCGGTCTGTAATTCGTGCTGACGGGCGACCATCCGGCTGACGTCAAATGTACCCAGCGAGAGCAGCACCAAAACCGGTGCGACGATTGCAGTTTCGATCACGACCGATCCCCGCGTGTTGCTACACACACTGCGGATAAGGGCTGGCAAGCCAAACATCACGCGACCAAATTTACGGTTGCGATCGCGGTGCCCGCATCGTTGGTTTGCGTGCTGCACCGCGTATCAAGATAGGCATTGCCAGATACCGTGATTTTATTGGCAGAGATTTGCAGGCAGGAACTGTCTATACTCGCCGTACCATTGAGTCGCGCCGTGCCAGCAGGCAGATAGATCGTCCCCTGAAATAGCGAATTCGAATTTCCGTTAATGATATGATCCTGAGACGGATTGTTATTGCGATCCTCGAATATCAGCATGTTCGCGTATCGATCAGATAGCGTCGAAGAATAGCCTAATGCCGAAAAATCAGACGATTGCATTGGGGTTAGTGTGATCACCCCGGCGTTACCGCTGCCGCCCAGTTTAAGGGTAGCGCCATTCTTCAAGACGAACATCACATTGGTGCCGGTCACCGGGTAGTTGGCCGAAAGATCAAGCGTCCCTCCGTTGATAACGTAGATACCCTTGCCCAGCGTGGTCTTGCAACTGACTGTGAGCCCTCCAGTATACGTCCCCGCAGCGGGCGCAGCGAGCGCACTCGAGCCGTGGCCCACGCATTTATAGGTTTGCGGTGTGTTGTTCGTCGGCGGAGACAAATCCCCGAAAATGTCCTTCAACCCAGACACGTTCTCAGACAGCACAGCTTGATTGGCGGTGGGCACTGTCGCAGTCCCACAGGTTGCGATAGAATCGGTGACCACAGTCGCGGAAGAATCGATTGTCAGTGCATCGTTGGAACAAGATAAGGCCGCGAGTCCGCATCGGGCGACTACGTTGGCGTTACCGCCGACCGTGAATGTGGTGCCATTTTTGCCCACGGCGATCAAGCAGGCGGAATAATTGTTGCCGGCTTTGAAACTGGCTTGGGAGTACGCACTGACCGTCACACTTCTACCGGTGATGAAGCTGGAAAACGGGAGCATCTTGGTGGCGGTCGCCGACACGACCACGCTGTTGTTATTGCCATTGGAATAGCTCGCCAGCTTGATAGTTGGAGCTGATGCAAAGCCAGCCGTCAGCGCCAGATTATTAACATAATCCTGCTTGCCCCTGACCTGATAATCAGCGCTTGATGCGACCTTGGTCATCGCCCATGCTGAGGCCAGTGCGCCTTGATCGGTCGCCTGTTGCAGTTCGTGCTTCCAAGAATACCACTGCGAAAAGTCGACTGCGGCTCCGGCTCCGCCGATCAGTATCGGCAGTCCAATCGCGGTCAGTAATATAGCGCTGCCCCCAGTGTGGGACTTTAATTCGCAGAGCATGCGGTTGATCGAACTGAGCATGACGCCCCCTGCAAATTGTTATGCCACCCAGCCGTCTGATACAGCCGGTTAGTTTTCGGGCTGTTTAGTAGCAGGGTTAACAAACTCTTTTCGCTCGAGCGACGAATGCGCGCCAGCATTGCACGTGTGCATTGCGCCGCTAAAGGATGGCGCGATGGAATATTCCGTACAAGCCGCCAGCATTTCGGTCGAGCGCCGACTGGCATTGGCCTATGCCCCGGCGCCCGCCCGCGCGCTGTGGCTCGGCTTGTTCGCGCTCGATGCGCGGCTTGGCGCAGTGGTGCGCAGCACGCACGAACCGCTGCTGGCGCAGATCAAACTTGCATGGTGGCGCGATGAGTTGACCAAACCAGCAGCCGCACGCCAGCCGGGCGAACCACTGTTGGCGTTGCTGGCAGCCTGGGGTGATCAGGTGGACAGCTTGCGCGCGCTGGTTGACGGTTGGGAACTGCTGCTGGACGATGAGCCGCTGCAAATGCGCGCGATGCAGCAGATTGCCGAAGCGCGCGCGCAGGCCTGCGCCGGCTTGGCCGCCCGACTTAACCTGGCTGAGGCCGAACGCGAGACCGGGCGGGCGGCGCGGGGGTGGGCTTTGGCAGAACTGGCCGCCGCGCTGTCCGATCCGGATCAGAAAGCCATGGCTCTCGGTTTGATCGCGCAGCAAAATTGGCTCCGCGTCCGGCTCCCACGCGAATTGCGGCCATTGCAGGTGCTCCACGGATTGGCCGCACGCCAACGCGGCAACGGGCCACTTATGCCCGGACCAATGGCGGGGCTGCGCGCTGTCAGACTTGGCTTGCTCGGTATTTAAGCTAAGCTTACGCCATATTGGAGCTGACGCGATGAATCGCATTATTTTGGGCGCGGTTTCTGCGCTTATGCTGGCAGGCGCAGGATTATTTTGGTGGCAGGGCCAAGCGTCGGTTAATGCTGCTGCGCCGCCCCCGCAGCAAATGTCTCAAGCCGAAGTAACCGGCCTGCCAATCGAGGAGCTGCCCAGCGAAGACGGTGACGGGATGGAAGGCACGGCCCCGCCCGGAGCAAGCAAAGCCACCCGCGAGGAAAAGCGTTTCAACCGGCTTGACCGCAACCGTGATAATCTGATCACGCGGGTCGAGGCGCTGCAGCCGCGCGTCGCGGCGTTCCACAAGCTCGATACCGATCACAACAATTTGCTCAGTTTCGAAGAGTGGTCGGTGGTCAGCTCGAACCGGTTCAAAAAAGCCGATGCGGACGGCAATGGTAGCCTGACCCGGCCGGAATTCGCCACGACCAAACTAAAACCGTCGAAGAAATCGGCGTGCGGGTGCTGAAGGGTTAGCTAAGCCATTCTGCCAGATCGGCCTTGGCGCGATCAGTATAGGCTTCCTTGCGCTGCTTCTTTTTGACCGCTTCATCCACCGGTGGGAACAGTCCGAAGTTGACGTTCATCGGCTGATAGGTCTCGGCCACTGCATCGCCGGTGATGTGTGACAACAACGCGCCCAGCGCGGTCGTGCGGGGCGGGGCGGTCCAGTCCGTTCCGGCCAATTCAGCCGCGGTCATCAGCCCCGCCAGCAGGCCAATCGCGGCGCTTTCGACATAACCTTCGCAGCCGGTGATTTGCCCGGCAAAGCGGATATGCGGCGCAGATTTGAGCCGCAGTTGCCGATCAAGCAGCTCCGGCGAATTAAGGAACGTGTTACGGTGCAGCCCGCCCAGCCGCGCGAATTCCGCCTGCTCCAGCCCGGGAATGGTGCGGAACAGCCGCACTTGTTCAGCGTGCTTAAGCTTGGTCTGGAAGCCGACCATGTTCCACAGCGTGCCGAGCTTGTTGTCCTGGCGCAGCTGCACCACCGCATGGGCCCAGCGTCCACTGGGATGTTCGGGCGTCGCCGTATGCGGGTTATCCAGACCGACCGGCTTCATCGGTCCGAACCGCAGCGTATCTAGGCCCCGAGCAGCCATCACTTCGATTGGCATGCAACCTTCAAAATAGGGCGTGCTGGCTTCCCATTCGCGGAACTCGGTCTTCTCGCCGTCCAGCAATCCTTGGTGAAACGCGGCATACTGTTCGCGGTTCATCGGGCAGTTGATGTAGTCTTTACCATCGCTGCCCAGCGCGATCGACGTTTCGGAACCCTTGTCCCAACGCGCGGCCATCCAGCAGATGTCCATGTCAATCGAATCGCGGTGGATGATCGGCGCGATCGCATCGAAGAACGCCAGACTGTCAGCACCTGTGGCTGCAGCGATAGAGTCCGCCAGTGCCCCCGAAGTCAGCGGGCCGGTGGCGACGATGGTGAGGCCGGCACTGGGCAGCGCATGGATTCGCTCGCGCACCACCGTCAGGCTGGGCTGCGCGGCCAGAGCGGTTTCGACCGCGCTTGAAAACACATCCCGGTCAACTGCCAGCGCGGATCCGGCCGGGACTTGCGCGATAGCTGCGGCGGCCATGATGACAGAATCGAGTTCGCGCATTTCCTGATGGAGCAAGCCAACTGCATTCTTTTCATGATCGTCTGATCGAAAGCTGTTCGAACAGACCAGTTCGGCGAGTCCTGTCCCTTGGTGAGCAGGAGTCATATCGCCGCCCCCGCGCATTTCAGACAAGCGCACGGTCAATCCGCGCCGCGCGAGTTGCCAAGCTGCTTCGCTTCCGGCGAGCCCGCCGCCGATAATGTGCACATCGTAAGTCATTGCCTGGGGCCTAGCCTTGCGCACGGCAAATTCCAACGCCAAGCATCGACGCCGAGGGGAATCGCCAATGCCAAGACGCGCCTTGATTGAACAACGGCCGTGGCTGCTGGGCAGTCTGGCGGCAGGAATCAGCTATTACTTCATAGCGGATTCGCAGTTGCCGGGTCTCTATCAGCTAGCGTGGAAGGGTGCCGGTGTTGCTCTGCTGGCGGTCTATGCGCTGGTCAGGGGCCGCTCTGCCGATGCCCGGCAGATTGCAGCCGTGATGGCATTTGGCGCGCTGGGTGACGTGTTAATCGAGCTCGCGATGGAATGGGGCGCGGCGGCGTTTCTGGCGGGGCACTTGGTTGCGATCCAGCTGTACTTGCGCCACCGCCGCGCGGCGCTGAGCTCAAGCCAGAAGTTGACGGGGCTCGCATTGCTGGTGCTGACCCCGTTGATTGCGTGGGAGCTGACGGCAAGTCCGCTTGTCGCGGTCTACGCGCTTGGGCTGGGCGCGATGGCGGCGAGTGCCTGGCTCAGCAGCTTCCCGCGTTACCGTGTGGGGCTAGGCGCCGTCATGTTCGTTGCATCAGATCTGTTTATTTTTGCGCGAACCGGTGTGCTTGCACAGAGTTCCTTGCCAGGCTTGCTGATCTGGCCGCTGTATTACTTCGGGCAGTTCCTGGTCTGCATCGGAGTAGTGGGTGAGCTAAGCAAGCGCGAACGCGCTATCTGAAGAATGCATGCCCGTGCCGGGGAGGATTTCGAAGCGCGCAGCACACAGCATGCAAAAAGCGGTCTAGCCGGGGTTTAGAGCTGTTGAGAAAGGGCACCCCGAGGTCAATAGGCGGCGCAAAGGTGCAAGAAATTTGTACTGGGCTTGCGATAAATACGTGCAATTTCAAGCGATTGCGAACAATTTCGCACGAAAATCACATATCGCAGCTAACCCACGATGCGGTTCAACTGCGTTGTCGAGCGTTGGGCAGGCTATGGCAGGTTTGGGCGGTGTAGGAAAATTGACGATGAGGCCAGGACCAAAATACAGTCCTTCTCAACTATGACGCTCCGTTGTCGAAGATACCTAAGCCCCATCCCAGGCGGCAATCGTCGTCCGGTGCAATTCCCGCCGGAAACCTTCATACCCCCCAGTAGCCTTGTGCAGCACCGAGCGGTTGTCCCACATGATCAGCATGCCGGGCTCCCACTTATTGGCGTAGACGAAGCGCTCATCGCCCTGCCATTTTTGCAGGTCGAGCAGCAGCGGAATCGCCTGATCGTCGGACATCCCCTCGATCCCGACGATATATCCCAGCGTCGAATAGAGCGCGCGACGCCCGGTTTCGGGATGCGGCTGGACCAGCGGGTGTGCCTGCGTGGCCAGAGCGGCCTCGCCGGGGCGGATGTCCATGCTCCGGCCCTTGTCCTTTTCCCCGTAAGTGCCCGTTGGCGCATAGGCGAGGCGCGCCGAGTGGACCGCGATCAAGTCCGCCAGTTCGGCCTGACGCGTAGCGGGCAGGGCCTCCCACGCCGCGTGCTGGTTAGCGAACAGGGTGTCGCCGCCCACGGGCGGAATGTCGATCGCTAGCAGGCAGGTGCCTGCGGGCGGGCGGGCCTGAAAGCTCCAGTCGGAATGCCAGTTTTCGGCGAATAGCGGGCTTTGCTCATTGGCTTCACGCCGGATCGCGGCGATGTTCTGGCGGCCCGGGATCGGGGCGAAGAAGGGATCGTTGCCAAACTCGCCGAAGTAGAGCGTGAAGCGTTCCAGATCATCGTCGCCTATCGTCTGATCGGGGATGGCGAGGACGTGGTGCTCAAGCCAGGCCAGCCGCACCGCCGCAATTGTTTCTGCGGAAAGCGGCCGGGACAAGTCGAGCCCGGTGACGCGCGCGCCGCACGCCGCCCCCGAAGGCTCAACCCGCAAGGTCATACCTCGGTGGCTTCCGGTGGCGGCGCGGCATCCGTATCAGCTTGATCATCGACCTCGTCGGCAGCGTCGGCAGCGTCATCTTGACCGGTCTCGGCCAGCCGCACCGCGCTAACCACGTGTTCGTTATCGGCGACGTTGAACAGCCGCACCCCCGCGCTGCCGCGCCCAATCACGCGCAAACTATCAAGCGGCAGGCGGATCAATTTCGCCTGATCGGTGACCAAGACAAGCTGGTCGGCCCGGGTGGCCGCGAAGCTCGCCACAACGGGTCCGTTGCGGCCGATGTTGTCGATATTGGTAATGCCCTGCCCGCCGCGCCCGGTGCGGCGATATTCGTAAGCCGAGCTGAGCTTGCCATAGCCATTGGCGCAGACCGTCAGGATAAATTGCTCGCTGTCGGACAGATAAGCGAACCGCTCCTGATCGGCCATTTCGCCTTCCTTTTCGGGCTTCCAGCCAGCGAAACGCAGATATTCATCACGCTCGTCCTGATCCTTCATGCCAACGCGATGCAGGATCGAGAGTGAGATCACCTGATCATCGCCCTTCAGCGTCATCCCGCGCACCCCGGTCGAGGTCCGGCTGGTGAATTCGCGCACCTCATCACCAGCAAAGCGGATCGCCTTGCCCGCGCGGGTGACCAGCAGCACGTCGTCTCCGGCCTCGAGCAAAGCTACGCCGATCAAATGATCTTCGGAGCCTTCATCGAACCGCATCGCGAACTTGCCGTTGGTCGGGATGTTGGCAAAGGCGTCCATCGCGTTGCGGCGGACCGAGCCCTTGGCGGTGGCGAACACCACCGACAGCTTGCCCCATTCGGCCTCGTCTTCTGGCAGCGCCAGCACCGTCTGGATCGTCTCACCGGTATCGAGCGCGGGCAGCAGATTGACGATCGGGCGGCCGCGTGTGGCCGGGCCGCCTTCGGGCAGCTTCCAGACTTTGAGCCGGTACACTTTGCCCGCGGTCGAGAAGAACAGCACCGGGTTGTGGGTGGAGGTAACGAACATCGTCGTCACCGCGTCTTCGTCCTTGGTCGCCATCCCGGCGCGGCCCTTGCCGCCGCGGTTTTGCGCGCGGAACGTGGAGAGCGGGGTGCGTTTGATATAGCCATCCAGCGTTACGGTCACGACCATGTCATCGCGTTCGATCAGGTCTTCATCATCCAGCCCGTCCCAGGCCGGGGCAATCTCAGACACGCGCGGCGTCGCGAACATATCGCGCACCGCGCGAAGCTCACCGATCATCACCCCGTACAGCTTCACCCGGTCGCCCAGGATCGAGAGGAATTCTTCAATCGCCAGCGAAAGTTCCTTCAGCTCGCCGCCGATCTCGTCACGGCCCAGCGCAGTCAGCCGGTGCAGCCGCAGATCAAGGATCGCGCGGACTTGCGCATCGGAGAGCCGGTAAGTGCCGCCCGCTTGTTCGGCATCGGGCTCAATCGCTTCGATCAGCCGGATATATTGCGCGATATCACCAATCGGCCAATCACGGGTGGACAGCGCTTCGCGCGCGGCGGCGGGATTGCGCGCGCCGCGAATGATCTTCACCACTTCATCCAGATTGGTGACCGCGATCACCAGCCCGAGCAAGATGTGCGCCCGGTCACGCGCCTTGTTCAGCTCGAACTTGGTGCGCCGGGTGATCACTTCCTCGCGGAAGGTGATGAACGCACTGATGAAATCGCGCAGCGCCAGCACTTCGGGGCGGCCGCCGCGGATCGCCAGCATATTGGCCGGGAAGCTCGATTGCGCGGGGGTGTGGCGCCACAGCTGGTTGAGCACCACTTCGGGGGTGGCATCGCGCTTGAGGTCGATGACCACACGCACGCCAAGTCGGCTCGATTCGTCGCGGATGTCCGATACGCCCTCGATCCGCTTGTCCTTGGCCGCCTCGGCGATCTTTTCGACCAGCCCGTTCTTGCCGACCTGATAGGGGATCGAGGTCAGCACGATCGAGCGGCGATCACCGCGGCCTTCTTCGATCTCATGGCGGCAACGCTGCAGCACCGATCCGCGCCCGGTGAGGTAGGCTGATCGCGCACCAGCTTGGCCCAGAATGATCGGGGCAGTGGGGAAATCGGGGCCGGGGATGATCTCGATCAGCTGTTCAGAAGTAATCTCTGGGTTGTCGATATAGGCAAGGCAGGCGTCGATCACTTCGCCCAGATTGTGCGGCGGAATGTTGGTCGCCATGCCGACCGCGATCCCCCCGGCACCGTTGACCAGCAGGTTCGGGTAGCGCGCGGGCAGGACTTGCGGTTCGCGGCGCGATCCATCGTAATTGTCCTGGAAGTCGACCGTGTCCTTGTCGAGATCGTCGAGCAGCGCGTTGGCGACCTTGGCCAGCCGCGCTTCGGTATAGCGCATCGAGGCGGGCATGTCGGGATCCATTGAGCCGAAATTGCCCTGGCCATCGACCAAGGGCACCCGCATCGACCAATCCTGCGCCATCCGGACCAGTGCGAAGTAGATCGCGCTATCACCGTGCGGGTGATAATTGCCCATTACGTCGCCGACGATTTTGGCGCATTTTCGATAAGGCTTACCGGCGACCATGCCGCCTTCTTGCGCGGCAAACAGGATCCGCCGGTGGACCGGCTTCAACCCGTCGCGCACATCGGGCAGGGCGCGGGCCACGATCACGCTCATCGCGTAATCGAGGTAGCTGGTTTTCATTTCATCGACGATATCGACGCGCTGATATTCGCCCGCAGGGCCACTGGGTGCGGGGGTAGATTCAGGAATTTCGGGGTCGTCGCTCACGCGCTCAGGTTCATTTCGCTGCTGGTGGGATTTGGGTCGACATCATCCTAGGCCAAGACCGGCTCTAAGGCCACCAAAAGCGGCGCCCACCCCCCGGTTTTCCACACTTCAAGCCCGCAAACTGAACAACTGCCCGTGCTGCTATTCAAATGCAGTTCACCAGTTCCCACCTAGTGCGCTCACCTGTTGCCAAGGGGGCGCGCCCGCGCCTATGGCGAAATTGAGAATTTCGGCTTGCCGCACAGGGTATTGTGCCCGGCACGGGTCGTCTGAGAAGGAGAGAGTTGCGATGATTCGAACCAAGTTTTTCACCCGCACTGCGCTGGGTTTGGCACTGGCTGTTGGCGTTACCGCTGGTAGCGCGACACCGGTCCTGGCCAAAGCCAAGCCAGCCGCCGACCAAAAGGCCAACGAAGTCAAACTGGCTCCGTCAAAGGCTTTCATCCCAGTCTATGTCGCCGCGAAGGCTATGCTAGAAGCTGCCGGCAAACGACCAGACGTGATCGCCGCTCGCCAGGCTGCAACCACTGCCCAGGCCGTATTGAAGAACGCGCAGGGCAGACAGGCCCAGACTGATGCCCGCGCCCGTTATGATGCGGCAGCGGCGGCCGTTGGGTCTTTGCTGACGGCTGAAAAGGCCGCGGTCGAACGGACTGCTAACGTAATCACCAGCGCCGATGACAAGTTCCTGTCAGGCCAGTTGTTGCTTTCGCTGGGCACTCTGGCGATGGATCCGCCGATTCAACGCCGGGGCATTCAGTTCCAGCTCGACAGCGGCAAGATCAACGCAGCTGACAAACCAAAGTACCTGATGGTGCTTGGCAACTTGTCGATGGAACTTAAAGACTATGCGGCCGCGCGGGCCGCGTTCCAGGCTGCCAGTGATGCCGGTGCGGCGCCCGGCGAGGCCCTGATCAACTTGGCCGACTCCTATATCAAGGATAACCAGACTGCGGCTGGACTCAAGGTGTTGCAGGCGGCTGTGGTCAAATCCGGTGCGGCTGCGCCCGAAGGTTGGATGCGTTACGGAATCGCCACCGCTTACCGTGGCAAACTGCCGACTGAAGCGACCATGTTTTCCAATGAATTGGTTGCGTTATATCCGACCAAGGAAAACTGGTCGCTGGCCATTGCTGTTGTCCGCGACCTCAATGGCTATCAGGGGCTGGACCAGTTGGACCTGTTGCGACTGATGCAGCGCACGGGCAGCTTCTCGGAAGAGCGTGATTACGTCGAATATGTGCAAGCGGCGACCAAGCGTGGCATGCCGGGCGAGGCGCTGAAAATCATCGACGCGGGGGTTGCCGCAGGCATGCTCAAGCCAAACGACCAGTTCGTGATGGATGCCAAGAAGGAATCGACCGCCCGGGTCGGTGCCGACCGGGCTTCGCTCCCGGCACAAGAACGCGATGCGCGCGGTCCTAAAGGAACCTCACTGACGATCACCGCAGCGGCGGATACGTTCCTGAGTTATGATCTGCCGGCCAAGGCGGAAGAATTGTACGAACTCGCCCTGACCAAACCGGGGACCGATGTCTCCCGTATTTATCTGCGTCTGGGCATCGCCCAAGCCGACCAAGGTAAATATGCGGATGCTCTGGCCAACTTTGCCAAGGTGACCGACGCCCGCGCGCCGATCGCCATGCTGTGGTCGGCTTATGCCAAGGCCAAGGCCGCCGGCAAGTAAGCTTCGGCTGCGATAATAACTGAAAGGGCGGCGGGCGACTGCCGCCCTTTTTAATGCTTGTCAGAGCGGCGAGAAATGGCCGCTATCCTCGTCGAGCAAATGTAGCAGTCCGTCTGAAATAGCAAAGAATGCACCGGTCAGCCGCAATTCGCCGCTGCGCTCCTTCTGGCGGATGCACGGAAAGGTACGCAGATTGGCAAGGCTGACCTTGACCCCGGCGTGTTCCATCGCCCGTTCGGCTGCGGCACCTTCGCTGCCGTGATCGCGCACAACTTGCTCGCGCACTTCATCGAGCATGGCGATCCAATCGGCGATAAACCCTCCTTCGCCTGGCTCGGTGCCGTGCATCTCACGGGTCAGCGCAGCCTTGCACCCGCCGCACATCCCGTGGCCCATGACCACAATCTCTTTGACTTTGAGGAACTGCACCGCAAATTCGAGCGCGGCGGAAACGCCGTGATGACCTGGAGAAGTCTCGAACGGCGGGACCATCGCCGCGACATTGCGTACCACGAATACCTCGCCCGGATCGACATCGAAGATCTGCGACGGGTCGACGCGGCTGTCCGAACAGGCGATGATCATCACATCGGGCTGCTGACCTTCGCCCAAGGCGGCCCAGCGATCGCGGTTGGTCGCCCAGCCATGGTCGCGAAAGCGACGGTAGCCGGAAATCAAGCGGTCCAATCCGCGCGGCGAATCCATGGTCATGGCGCGGCTTGTGCCGTCACATTTTCCGGCTGGCAACCCTTGCCGCTTGCGACTATCTGAGCGCCATGAACGATCTCGCCTCTGCACCGCCCGCTCTGCGTCCTCCGGAGCTTGAGAGATTGCGCAAACCCGATTGGATCAGGGTTAAAGCCCCGACCAGCAAGGGATATGGTGAGACGCGGCAGTTGATGCGCGATCTGGGACTTAACACCGTGTGCGAAGAGGCCGCGTGCCCCAATATCGGCGAATGCTGGACCAAAAAGCACGCCACGGTGATGATCCTTGGCGATGTCTGCACCCGCGCTTGTGCGTTTTGCAACGTCAAGACCGGAATGCCGCGCAGCGTCGATCTGCTTGAGCCCGAAAACGTCGCGATCGCTGCGGCAAAGCTTGGACTTCAGCATATCGTGATCACTTCGGTTGACCGTGATGACTTGCCCGATGGCGGGGCCGGGCAGTTCGTGAAAGTGATCGAGGCGCTGCGCCGCACCACACCGGGCACCACGATTGAAATTCTCACTCCCGATTTTCGCGGCAAGATGCGCGGCGCGGTTGAGGCGATCGTGGCCGCCGGGCCCGACGTTTACAATCACAACCTGGAAACTGTCCCGCGGCTGTATCCAACGATCCGCCCGGGTGCCCGCTATTACGCATCGCTGCGATTGCTCGAAGAGGTCAAGGTCCACGATCCGCTGATCTTCACCAAATCCGGCGTGATGCTGGGGCTGGGCGAGGGACGGCTCGAAATTCATCAGGTGATGGATGACATGCGCACGGTCGGGATCGATTTCCTGACCATGGGGCAATATCTGCAACCTACTCTGCGGCACACCAAGGTGATCGAATTCGTCACCCCCAAAGCGTTCGACGCCTATGGTGCGGTCGCGCGGGCCAAGGGCTTTCTGCAGGTCGCGGCCAGCCCGCTGACCCGCTCGAGCTATCACGCCGGCGATGATTTTCGCGTGATGCGCGCCGCGCGCGCCCTTCGACATGCTCAGGATGATCGGGTGTCATTGGGCAAGGTGGCACAGCGCACCTGATGCCGGGAATTAGTGAAACGCGGCAATTGCCGTTTTCCGCCGAGCAGATGTTCGATCTGGTCGCAGATGTTGCGCGCTATCCCGAATTTCTGCCATGGGTGGTCGGAACCCGTGTGCGCACTGACAGCGACACCGAAATGATTGCCGATATGCTGGTGGGGTTCAATGCCTTGCGCGAAAAGTTCACCTCACGCGTGGCCAAGCAGCGTCCGGTGGAGATCACTGTCCAATATATTGACGGGCCGCTGCGCGATCTGGACAACACTTGGAAATTCCGCCCGACCAAGCATGGCTGCGAAATCGATTTTGCGGTCAGTTTCACTTTTCGCAACGCCATGTTCGAAGCGCTCGCCGGGCAGTATTTTGATCGCGCTTTTCGTAAGATGGTGTCAGCCTTTGAACAGCGCGCGCATCAGCTTTACGGCAACAACAATTCGAGCGCGACCAGCGCCGCCTGATGCCGCACTTCGGTGCGGCTCGCCACGTCAAACCAGCGCTCCTCCGCCAGCACTACGTCACTGCCGCGCAGCGCCCGGGCGAACACCACAGTGCCAACCGGCTTTTGCGCGGTGCCGCCATCTGGTCCGGCAATGCCGCTGATCGAGACGGTCACATCAGCATGGCTATGGCGCAGCGCGCCTTGCGCCATCGCCCAGGCACAAGCGATCGAAACGGCACCAAATGCCTCGATGATGTCGTTCGACACTCCAAGCGATTCGTGCTTGGCTTCGTTCGAATATGTCACAAAGCTACGGTCGAACATCGCCGA
>JAYVML010000204.1:0-1739 GCA_043758955.1 Novosphingobium sp.
ACTCCATGGGATCACTCCGATGCCTTCCGCCATGCATAGCGGCAACATCTCTCGCTCTTCTTCGCGGTAAAGCAGATTCAAGTGGTTTTGCATCGACACGAACCGAGTCCAACCGTTCCGGTCAGAGAAATGGAGCATCTTGGCGAATTGCCAAGCGTACATCGACGAAGCCCCAATGTAACGGACCTTGCCCGATTTAACGACATCGTGAAGCGCTTCGAGAATTTCCTCCATCGGCGTGAACGGATCGAGGCGGTGAATTTGGTAAAGATCGATGTAGTCCATTCCCAGCCGTCGCAGGCTGGCGTCGACCTCCTGCATGATCGCTTTGCGTGACAACCCGACCTGGTTCGGGCCCTTGCCCATCGGACCGGCAACCTTGGTAGCGATCACCAGTTCATCGCGGCGGCCATATTCCTTGAGCGCGCGGCCGGTGAACTCCTCCGAGCTGCCGTTTGAATAAACGTTGGCGGTGTCGAAAAAGTTGATCCCCGCCTCGATCGCCTGGCGAAAAAATGGCCGACTGGTTTCCTCGTCGAGCACCCAGCCATGCCCGCCGCGCGCGGCATCGCCATAGCTCATGCAGCCAAGACACAGCTGCGAAACCTTGAGACCGGACTTGCCTAGCGGGACGTATTTCATTGAGCTGCGATTCCTTTTTTGCGTCTCTTGAGTGTCAATACCACAGCCCATGGCTTTGCCGCCAATGAGTGTCCGGCCCTACGGCATGCTTGCAAATCTGAACCCCAGGTGATGCTGGGAATAGGAACCTGCAGATTTCGTCGAAAACAATCAGTTTTTAACTCCAGATGATCGCCAACTCGCATGTGGTCAGGATCCAGCGGATCAGCGGAATTCAAGACCTTCAAACTTCCCCGACTTTCGCCAAGCCTCAAGATAGCGAAAATACTCCAGCGCCCCGGCCGGATATCCGACCGCCAGTTTCGCGGCCATCCCCGGCTTCTGCCCCTCGTTATTATAGTAGCCTGGCGTGCAATCGAGCGATCCAATCATCCGGCCAGCCCCGCTGAGCAACAGGCTAACCCACTCCTCTTGCGCTTCCGCGGTCACCTCGACCTCGCTGGCACCCCGTGCGCGAGCTTCTTTGACGATCAGGGCAATGGTTGCGCCCGCCTCAGTAAGATTGTGCGGCACGTTCGATATAAGGTTGGCACCCTGTGTGGGCTGAACGAAGAACGCATTGGGAAATCCATGGACATGAATGCCATGCTTGCTGCGCATTCCGTCTTCCCACACCTCGGATATCCTCACCCCGCCGCGCCCCCGCAGGTCAAAACCGGCGCGACGTTGGTATGCAGTGCCGACTTCAAAGCCTGACGCATAAATGATGCAGTCGACTTCATATTCGGTTCCATCAACGACAGGGCCCCGCGTCGTAATCGCCTCCACGCCCTTGCCGTCAGTATCGATCAGGTGTGTGCCTGGCTCGTTGAACGCTTGCAGATAAGCATCGTGAAAGCAGGGGCGCTTGCACAGCTGCCGATACCAAGCCTTGAGTTTTTGCGCGGTCGCGCGGTCAGCAACGATTTGATCGACTCGCGCGCGGATTTCTTCCATCTTCTCGAAATCGGAGTCCTCGTAAGCCGCGAGCATGTTCGCCGGGTTCATCTGGTCTCGTGGTAGCTGCATAATGCGTGCCCGGATGCGGCGGGATAGATCGGTCCAGCCGTCCATTACCCAGTCTTCTTCGGCAGCGCCGAGCCCCTGATTGCCGGTAA
>JAYVML010000205.1:0-3249 GCA_043758955.1 Novosphingobium sp.
TTGTGCGCGGCATCACGTCCGGTCAGCATCTTGCCATTCAGCAGCAGCCGGTCGCCCTGCTTCCAGCTTTGCACTTCCGCGCGGGTTAGACCGTCAAGATTGACGCGCTTGGCGGCTTGGTCTGGCTGCCAGTGCACGTCAGGCCATTCGTCAAGCTTGGGCGCCTCGAGGAAGCTGGGACCAGAACCGTCGAGTGTGAAATGGGCGTGGCGGGTGGCGGCGCAGTTGGGGATCATCCCTACCGGTTTGCCCGCCGCGTGGCATGGCGCATCAAGAATCTTGACGTCGAGCACGGTCGAAAGCCCGCCCAGCCCCTGCGCGCCGATGCCGAGCGCATTGACCCGGTCGAAAATTTCAATCCGCATTTTCTCGAGATCCGTTTGCGGTCCGCGCTGCTTGAGCTGGGCCATGTCAATCGGCTCCATCAAGGCCTGCTTGGCAAGCTGCATGCAGTGTTCTGCGGTGCCGCCGATACCGATCCCCAGCATCCCGGGTGGGCACCAGCCGGCCCCCATCTGCGGCAGCATTTCGGCTACCCAGTCCTGGATCGAATCGCTGGGGTTCATCATCTTGAACTTGGATTTGTTTTCGCTTCCCCCGCCTTTCGCCGCGACATCGATGCTGACCGTGCGGCCCGGGACCATCGTCACATGAACTACGCTGGGCGTATTATCGCGGGTGTTGCGGCGGGTGAAGGCCGGGTCAGCCAAAATCGAAGCACGCAATTTATTGTCGGGATTCAGGTAAGCCTGGCGCACCCCTTCATCGACCACTTCCTGCAACGAGCGCTCTGATGCGAGCCGGCAGTCCTGGCCCCATTCGATCAGCACATTGACGATTCCCGTGTCCTGGCAGATCGGCCGGTGACCCTCGGCGCACATCCGGCTGTTGGTCAGGATCTGCGCAATCGCATCTTTCGCCGCCGGCCCCTGTTCGGCCTGATAGGCCGCGCCGAGTGCCCGGATGTAATCCATCGGGTGGTAATAGCTGATAAATTGCAGCGCGTCTGCGACGCTTTCAATCAGGTCAGCCTCGCGGATAGTTACCATGTCAGCCACACCCTGGCTCCTTGTCCTGCACAAACTTCGCCCCCCCAATAGGCTCAGCTTTGCCCGCCCGTCAAAGCGCTTGGCGCAGCATGTGCCATCGCTTATGAGGCAAGCGATTGCCTAGCTGTTTTAGTTATGTAATACAGCACGCTGAAAGGGCCGCTCTGATGACTGCTATCACGGTTGCTGACACCGGCGCTGCCACCGATACCGCTGCGGCACGCCGCGCGATGATCGACAGCCAGCTGCGCGTCAGCGGGGTCAATCACGCACGCGTGCTGGCGGCAATGGCCAAGGTGGCCCGCGAAGACCATGTTCCGGCCGCAGCGCGCGGCCATGCTTATATTGACCGGGCAATATCCTGGGGCAACGATCACGCCCTGCCCGCGCCGCTGGTGCAAGGCCTGATGCTGAGCGAGGCGCTGCCTGCTGCCGGCGAGCGAGTCCTGGTGATCAGCGGCGGCAGCACCTACCTGGCGGCACTGGTCGAAGCTATGGGGGCGGTGGTCGATAGCATCGACGCTGCGGCCGCTGCCACGGTTAAACTGGGACGGCAGCCTTACGATCTGCTGCTCATCGATGGAGCGATCGAACAATTTCCCGCCGCACTCGCTGCAACTGTTGCCGATGGCGGGCGGGTGGTGACCGGGATGGTCCTGCGCGGTGTGACCCGCCTGGCCAGCGGCCGCAAGCTGGGCGGCGAGGTGCAATTGTTCCCGCTGGCCGAAGTCGGAATACCGGTACTGGGCCCGTTCGCCCGGGCCAATAGCTGGAGTTTCTAAGCACATGGTCAAGCAAAGAGTTTCGCGTCTGGCGCGGGGCATGCTGTTGGCGGGTGCGGCTTCGTTGATCGCCGGGCCGGCACTGGCTGACGAACTGCGCGACGCGCTGGCGCTGGCTTATGTGTCCAACCCGACGCTGCAGGCCGCCCGCGCACAGCAACGCGCGGTTGATGAAAACGTCCCGATTGCACGCGCGGCCGGGCTGCCTTCGCTGGCCGGAACCACAACTTATACCGAATACCTCAAGACCAGTCCCAACTCGTTCACCTCGCCCGCGCGCGCGTTCGATGCGCAGGCGCAGCTGGGCGTGCCAATTTACAGCGGCGGCGCGGTTAAAAATTCGGTGCGCGCGGCCAACACCCGGGTGCTGGCCGGGCAAGATGACCTGCGCGGGGTGGAAAGCGGGCTGTTTTCGCAAGTGGTCGCGGCTTACATGGACGTCATTCTGGCGCAGGAAGTGGTCAAGCTGAACCGCTCCAACGTCAGCCAATTGCAGGTCAATTCGCAAGCCAGCCAAGACCGGTTCGAAATCGGCGATCTGACCCGCACCGATGTGGCGCAATCCAATTCGCGGCTGGCACTGGCGCGCGGGCAAGTCCGCAACGCCGAAGCCAATCTGATCGCCGCGCGCGAACGCTATATTCAGGTCGTCGGCAAACCGCCGGTCGACCTGCAACCGCCGCCGCCGCTGGCCGGGATGCCCGGCTCGGCCGGTGAGGCGGTGGCGATTGCGCTCGATCACAACCCAGATCTCGCCGCCGCGCAGCAGCGCGCCACGGCCGCGGGATTCGATGTCAAGGTGGCCAGTGCGGGCCGGTTGCCGCGCGTCAGCCTGTTCGCCGGGACCGATTATGTCGATTATCTTGGCACTTTGGGCAGCTCGGGTCCGATCCACTTCACGCAGAAATCAACCACCGCACAAGCCGGCGTGCGCGCTACCATCCCGATTTTCCAAGGCGGCCTGCCAGCGGCGCAGCGCCGCGCCGCCCAAGACCGTCAGGATGCGGCGAGCGAGCAGGTGATCGGGGTCGAGCGCGCGGTGGTCGCTAACGTCCGGTCAGCCTTCGCACAGTGGCAAGCGGCGCAGGCGCTGATTGCTTCGTCGCAAGTGGCGGTGGATGCCTCGGCGCTTAGCCTGGAAGGGGTGCGCGCCGAAAACAGCGTCGGCAACCGCACGATCCTCGATATTCTCAACGCCGAGCAGGAATTGCTCACCGCGCAAGTCCAGCGCGCCACCGCGCAGCGCAACGCCTATGTCGCGGGCTTCAACCTGCTGGCGGCGATGGGCAAGGCCGAGGCGCGCGACCTTGGGATCGACGGCGGCGTCTTGTACGATCCAACGTTAAATTACGAGCGGGTGCGCGGCAAGATCTGGGACTGGAGCAACGATCCCGATCCGGTCACCGAATCGACGCGCA
>JAYVML010000206.1:0-2319 GCA_043758955.1 Novosphingobium sp.
TTGCATAGTGATGGCTGGCAGTACAGCCTGACCCGTCCGGGCGACCGCAACGGTGCGCAGAAATACATTGCCGGCCGCCTTACCTTCACAGTTGAGCCGACCCCTGCTTTGCGCTTGCGCGCCACTGTGACCGCTTGGCAGGACAAGAGTGAACCCCAGGCAGCCCAATTGATCGCGGTGCGTGCGCAGAACCCGGCTTCGGTGCAACCAGGTGTGCTTGCAGCTCCGTTTGGGACACAGGATCCCCGGTCTTCCGACTTCACCAGGACGGCTAATTATTTCGTTTTCAAGGACCCTGCGAATGGCAATTTTACAGTCATCCCAAAGACGACGCCCGACCTGTCCCCGCGGAGTAACCGCAAATTCATTCAGGGCGCACTCCGTGCTGACCTCGATCTCGGCGATGTGGCGACGCTAACCTCGCTCACATCCTATCTTGACTATGACCAGCACCTTTACAGTGACAAGGACGGAACGGCCCAAGCGGTGGCCAACATCGGCGACGGCTTGGCGAAGATCCATTCCTTCAACCAGGAACTGCGTGTCGCCAACGCGGGCAAAGGATCGTTCCGCTGGGTTGTTGGCGCAAATTATGAGAGCAGCCGCACTTTCGAGGATCAGGGCCTGACCTTTGCCAACGGATCATCGTCAGCCCCAGGCACTCTGTTTATCAACACCACGGGCAGCGAAGTCCTGCAGAATATCCGCAACTACGCCTTCTTTGCGAACGGCGAATATAAATTGAGTAGTGCCCTGACTTTGAAGCTGGGCGGTCGCTACACCAACTCCCGTAACCGCGCAGAATTGTGCTCGAAAGGTAACGGCGACGGCTTGGTTTCAACACTGTTCAACATCATCGGAGGATTTTCCGGTAATCCATTTACACCGATCGGTGTCAACGGCTGCTATGTGCTGAACAGCAAAGGAGTTCCAGGCGATCGTATCAAGAACACGCTTTCAGAGAACAACGTCTCCTGGCGCGCCGGGCTTGATTATAAGCCTAACGCGGATACGTTATTTTACGCGAATGTCTCGCGCGGTTACAAGGCAGGCAGCTTTCCCACGCTCGCCAGTGCGACGTACGTGGCCTATTTTCCGGTGACACAGGAATCGGTATTGTCGTACGAAGCGGGTCTCAAGCTGGCTCTGGCTGACCGCAAAGTACAGCTGAACAGCTCGGTCTTCTACTACGATTACACCAACAAGCAGATTCGCGGAAAGATCGTCGATCCGATTTTCGATGTGCTCGATATCCTCATAAATGTCCCTAAATCGCGGGTGTTGGGAGCCGAGGCAGAACTGACAGTTCGTCCAGCAAGTGGGCTCACCCTAGGTGGATCGGTGACGTACCTCGATTCAAAAGTGCGCACTAAGAATGGCGCGCACTTCGTCGGGCCGTCGGCATACGGCAACAGCTGCGGTACCCCCACTACTCCGGGACAATGCGACTTTACCGGCAGCGAACTGCCGTTTACGCCAAATTGGTCCTATAGCTTAAATACCGAGTATCGCCACGACATCGGTGGAAGTACGATCATCTTCGGTGCCGACCTGCGCGGACAATCATCATCGGTATCGACGCTGAACGGCCGCACCATCCAGTTCCGCACTCTCACAAACGACCGGCACGCGCCCGGCATTGGCCAGCCGTTTGTCATACCGGCATACGCCGTTGTCGACGCTCGGGTGGGCTTTGAATTCGGTGATAAACGCTACAAGTTGATGGCGTGGGGCAAAAATATCTTCAACAAGTACTATGTGACCAATGCTGCTCATTACCTTGATACGACCGTCAGGTTCGTCGGACAGCCGGCCACCTACGGGGTTACCTTGAGCATCAAGAATTAGGTTATGACGTGAGCTGCGATCTGCTGGCTTTTAGCGGATCGCAGCCTAGTCTAGGGGCGCCAACAAGTGACCCTCGGTCTGTCGCGGGTGCAGGGCGTCTGGCTGGCGGAGTTCAGGTGCAGCAAGCGACGCCATACCCGGCGGAATGATTGCCCCTACATTGCCTTGTTTGGCGCCGCCGATTGTTTACAGGGTTCCGCATGGGCTAATGGATTGGCAATCTAATTGCCTTTACCATCGAAATTTTAGGCGAATTGAGTCCGCGCAGGAAGTGCGATTGTCGCCGTGCCTTTGGCCGTGACCTCGCCCAGTTGGTTTTCCACCCGCAACGCCAAGTCTACGACATATGCGCCGTCGTCGATGCGTTTTTCGACAATGTCGGCGCGGCACCATGACACATCGCCAAAGATATTAGGCCGCCGTACCGACACGTTCAGGCGGCGCAGGAAGCCGGCATCGCTCATCCAGTTG
>JAYVML010000207.1:0-26157 GCA_043758955.1 Novosphingobium sp.
ATGGAGCTGATGCGGCGCTTCGCCAATGAGGTGCGCAAGGTAAGCGACAAACTGGCAACGCTGATCGCGCGTGAGACTGGCAAGCCGATGTGGGAAGCCCGGACCGAAGTTGAAAGCGTGATCGGCAAGGTCGAGATTTCGATCCGTGCCTATGCCGAGCGCACCGCCCAGCGCAAACTTGACAATGCCATGCAGGGCACCGCTTCGCTGCGTCACAAGCCGCACGGCGTGATGGCTGTGCTGGGACCATACAATTTCCCCGCGCATCTGCCCAATGGTCATATCGTGCCGGCGCTGATTGCGGGCAACGCGATTGTGTTCAAGCCCTCCGAAAAGACCCCGGCGACCGGGGAATTGCTGTTGCAGTGTTTCCACCGCGCGGGGGTCTCGGCGGCCGTGGTGCAGCTGCTGGTCGGTGGTCCGGAAGAAGGTCAGGCGTTGGTCGGGCACGACGGAATAAACGGGGTGCTGTTCACTGGCTCGGCGCACACCGGGATCGCGATCAACCGGCGGCTGGCGGCCCGGCCCGACAAGATTCTGGCGCTGGAGATGGGCGGCAACAATCCGCTGGTAGTGTGGAACACGCCCAAAGTAACCGACGCCGCCGCGTTGGTGGTCCAGTCAGCCTTTACCAGCGCGGGTCAGCGCTGCACCGCTGCGCGGCGGCTGATCGTCAAATCGAGCATGTACGATGCCCTGATCGCCGAAGTGAAAAACCTGGCGGACCGCGTGATCGTGGGCGCGCCGTTCGATGATCCGGCGCCGTTCATGGGCCCGGTGATCGACAATGACGCGGCCGACGGACTGACCGAAAGCTTTCTCTATCTGCTCAGCCATGGCGGCAAGGCGATCAAGCACTTGGTCCGCCCACGCGATGACCTGCCATTTCTGTCGCCCTCGATCATCGATGTTAGCGCGGTCAAGGATCGCCTCGATGTCGAGCTGTTTGGGCCGCTGTTGCAAGTCGTACGGGTTGACGATTTCGACGAGGCGATTGCAGAAGCCAACAACACTCGCTTCGGCCTTTCGGCTTCGCTGGTTGGCGGCACCCCGCAGGAATACGATCGCTTTTGGGCCAACGTTCGCGCCGGAGTGATCAACTGGAACCGCCCGACCAACGGCGCCAGTTCGGGGGCGCCGTTTGGCGGGGTTGGGCTGTCGGGCAATCACCGCCCAAGTGCCTATTACGCGGCCGACTACTGCGCCTATCCGGTCGCCTCGAACGAGATGGCCCAGCCGCGCGCCATGCTCGGCGTGGGCTTGCGCGACACCTGAGCTATAGCCCGGCGGTCAAGATATCCACTTCGGTCAGACCGTCGCTGCGCTGACGGACATAGACCGCGTAAGCTGCTCTGCCTTGCGTGCCGGCGACCACGTCATCGCTGCCCTCGCAGCGGTGCTCGGCGGGAAGTTTGGCCGCCCGCGCACTGGCGTAATAAAAATTCACCGCATCGCTGATTGTTACCAGTGTGACGAAGCGTATCGCGCGGACGTTACACCCGGCAGTGTCGCTGCCCGCCGCCATGATCGCATGGCCGCGCGGATAGATCGGCACACTGAGGGGCAGCCGCGCCGCCCAGGCCATGGTGAAGACCAGTTGATCAGCACAGCCCGGTGAAGCGATCCCGGCGGCGGCGGCCAATGCGGGCATGGTCAGGGCGCCGGCTAACCGCGATTTGGGGCTTATGCCGACCGGGCCGGGAGCCGCAGGCGGTGCCCTGCCCAACATGGCCTGCGCGCCCGCCCGCGCCGCATCGGCTTCTTCTGGACTGTGTGTGAAAGCTGGTAAGTCGCCCTGCGCCGGACCTCCGCCCGACAACGCCGAGTTACCTCGATTTTGCCAAGCGAGATCGGGGTCGACCATAATCGGATCGTTGAGCGCCGCCGCTGCCGCCGGATCGCGTTCAGAATTGGCGTCGGCAGTTTTGTCCGCGCCGGAACAGCCAGCCAGCGCCAGCAGCGCAGCCAAAAAAGGAAGAACCGGACGCGGCATCGATAGTTTTCCAGCCAGCTGTGCAGGGAATTGCGCGTTGCATACATGCCGCATCGGCCAGCCGGGTGCAAAGCCTGTATGACATGGCGCAGCGCCAGCCGCGCAGGATTGGGGGCGTCGTCATCGTGGCGACAACGCCCCCCGCAGCACCAGCTTGCGACCCGACTGCTGCGTATCCCGCGAATCAAGGCCCAATTGCTTACGCCGATCCGGAGGCGGGCCACTAAGCTCGCCAACCTGAACCAGCGGCAACGCGGGTTGCGCTTGCTCAAGCGGCCAGCCGCAGCTAGCGCGCCAACCATGCTGAAGGGGGACTCATCGCAGCCGCACGGCGGCTTGCCGCTTGCGCTTGGCGCTTACTTGATCTGGGGAATTATGCCCTTGTACCTGCGGCTGGTGCATTGGGTGCCGCCTTACGAATTCATCGGCTGGCGGATCATCTGGACGCTGCCGCTGTGCGTGGGGGTTATCGTTTGGCGCAAACAAGGGCAGGTTCTGCTCGATGCCATGAGCCGCCCGCGCAATGTCGCGCTGTTGGCGCTGAGCGCGCTGCTGATCGCGGTCAACTGGACCGTCTATGTGATCGCGATCCAATCGGGCCACGTGTTCGCGGCGAGCCTGGGATACTATATCAACCCGCTGGTCAATGTGCTGGCAGGCACGCTGCTGTTGGGCGAGCGGCTGACCCGGCGGCAATGGTTGGCGGTTGGGCTGGCCGCACTAGGCGTCTCGCTGTTGGCGTGGGATGCGCGCGAGATGCTGTGGATCAGCCTGACGCTGGCGGTAAGCTTCTCGGCCTATGGACTGGTGCGCAAGCTGGTCGCGGTCGAATCGCTGCCGGGCCTGACGATTGAGACATTGCTGTTGCTGGTGCCGGCCGTCTTGGCGGTCTGGTGGTTTGCTCAAGGCCCGAATGGATCGGCGATGGAGCGAGGTGCGGACGGAGCTGCACTGATGATAGCTGGCGGGGCGATCACCGGCGTGCCGCTGCTTCTGTTTGCTGCTGCTGCGCGCCGGATGGACTATTCCAGCCTGGGTATGGTGCAATTCTGCGCGCCGACGATCGTGTTTTTCCTGGGCGTGTTTGTGTTCGGCGAACCACTGAACGCGGTGCAGCTCGCGTGTTTTGTGCTGATCTGGAGCGCCATTGCGGTGTTCGTTTGGGATATCATCGCCCAGCGCAGCGCTCGTTTACTCCGCGAGTCGCCAACCTAATGTTTCGTCGGCGTGGAAGGGGACAATAGGGGTGCCGTTTGCGTCGATCTGGGCAGGCACGGGCTGGTCAGCACGTTCCAGCGTGATCGTCGCCGCGTTGACCGGTAGGCCATAAAAGGCTGGGCCATTAAGCGAAGCAAAGGCCTCGAACCGGTCTAGCGCGTCCTCCTGATCGAACACCGTGATATAGCTTTCGAGCGCATAGGCCGCATTGAAGATCCCCGCACAGCCGCAGGCGGCTTCCTTGGCGGCGACGGCATGCGGCGCGCTATCGGTGCCAAGAAAGAATTTGGCCGAGGCTGACGTCGCCGCCTTGCGCAGCGTCAGCCGATGAAGCTCGCGTTTAGCCACCGGCAAGCAATAGGCGTGCGGACGAATCCCCCCAGCGAACATCGCATTGCGGTTGATATGGAGGTGCTGCGGGGTAATCGTCGCCGCGACATTTGCAGCTGCGTCGGTCACGAACTGCGCGGCATCGGCGGTGGTGATATGTTCGAACACCACTTTCAATTCGGGCATTTCGCGGACCAGCGGAGCCAGCACGCGATCGATGAACACTGCCTCGCGGTCGAAGATATCGACGTCAGGATCGGTCACTTCGCCATGCACCAACAATGGCAAGCCGATCCGCTGCATCCGCTCAAGCGCCCCACGAATATGGGCAACATCGGTCACGCCGTGCACTGATCCGGTGGTCGCATGCGCGGGATAAAGCTTGGCGGCAGTGAACACGCCTTCCCCCACACCGCGCTCCAGTTCGTCCGGATCGGTTCCGTCGGTCAGGTAGCTGGTCATCAGCGGAACGAAGTCTGAACCCGCTGGCAAGGCCGCCAGAATCCGCGCCCGATATGCCGCCGCTGCGGCTACCGTAGTAATTGGTGGCGACAGGTTAGGCATGATAATCGCCCGGGCGAATTGGCGCGCTGTATGCGCCACCACCCCCGCCATCACGGCGCCATCGCGCAAGTGAACGTGCCAATCATCGGGGCGCGCGATGGTAAGCTTTTGGGTGATCGGGGTAAGAGTCGCTGCAGAGGCCATGGCGGATGCCCATGCCATAGCAGGCGCGGTTGCGCACCCTGTCATTCGTCGATCCGGCTGGCACACCCATCGAACCCGCTGCGACATTGCGACTTGTCGTATTACATCAGCAACACACAGCCGGTCGAGCGAGCCGAAGTCTTGGGGAGAAGTTGATGTTACGCTATTGCGCCAGTTCGTTGGCACTGGCTCCGATCCTGATGCTCAGTGTCGGAACGGCGTCTCCAGCACTCGCCCAAGCGAACACGGAAAGTGCGGTCGAAAGCGCCGAGGATGCCTTTGGCACCTCCACCGGGCACGAACAGATCGGCGTCTATGACGAAGGCAATGTCCGCGGGTTTTCCCCAGGCACCGCCGGCAATTTTCGCATGGAAGGCATGTATTTCGATATCCAGGGCGGGCTCAGCAGTCGTGTGCTCGACGGCGAAACGATCCGGGTCGGCCCGGCAGCGCAAGGTTATGCCTTCCCCGCACCGACCGGGGTGGTCGATTTACAGCTCAAGAAAGCAGGCGACAAATTAAGCGTCGCACCGTTCCTTTCGGCCGATAGCTTTGGCGGCCACGGGTTCGAGCTTGACGCGCAAATTCCGCTGGCCGGCAAAACGCTGGCAGTGGCGACCGGCCTGGGCGTATTTCAAAATCGCTACAACAACGGCGGCGGATCCACCGGATACAATCTGGGTGTGGTGCCGCGCTGGCGTCCGGCGCCCAATGTCGAAGTCCTGGCCTTCGCTAACCACCAGCAGTTTAGCGACAATACCCGCGGCGGGCTCTACATCACGGCTGGCAATTTCCTGCCTGCGCGGATGGAGCGCGGTCGTTATCCGGGTCCAGACTGGGCACGCAGCGACAGTCATTCTGACAGTTACGGGGTGATCGGTCATGCCAACCTGGGCGATTGGACCCTGCGCACGGGATTGTTCCGGTCAAGTTACAAAGATCATGGCGGCTTTTCGAACCTGATTTTCGTCGATGCGGGTGGCGGCACCGATCGGCAGGTTTACGCCAGCCCGGCCAGCGCATCGGCTTCAACGAGCGGCGAAATCAGGCTATCGCGACGGTTCGCCGATGGCCCGCGCCAGCACCTCGTGACCGCGACCTTGCGCGGCCGTTCGGTCACTGGGCATTATGGCGGCGGCGATCTGGTCGATCTGGGCACAGCGGATCTCAACGAGCAAATTCATGTCGCCAAGCCGGTGTTCGCCTTCACCGCGCTAACCGACGATCGCACCCGTCAAACCACTGGCGGTCTTTCCTATAGCCTCAAGTGGAAGGGGCTGGGTGAGTTCACCGCAGGGCTGCAACGCACGCATTACGTCAAGGTCGTCGTCGCCCCTGGGCTGCCAATCGCGCGCGGAACCAGCGACGAGACCCTGCCCTATTTTAGCGCTGCCGCGACGCTCACGCCCCGCCTGACAATCTACGGCAGCTATGTGCGCGGGCTCGAAGATGCCGGTACCGCACCGGGCTATGCCAGCAACGCCAATCAGGTTCTGCCCGCGATTAGCACCAGGCAATACGATTTCGGGCTGCGCTGGTCACCGATCAAAGAAACGACGGTGATTTTGGGATATTTCCAGATCACCAAGCCTTACATCGATATCGACACTACCAATTTTTACGGTGTGCTGGGCACGCAGCAGCACAAAGGCGTGGAATTCAGCCTGACCACCAACCCCACCAATAACCTGCGCATCGTCGCCGGCGGAGTGTGGCTCGACCCGCGCGTCACCGCCTCGCCGTTAATTGCCCAGCCGCTCGGCGCGCGGCCGGTCGGCCAGCCGCAGTTGCGCACGCGGTTTAACCTCGACTGGACGCTGCCGTTCGCCAAAGCGGTAACGCTTAATACCTATGTCAATCATGACAGTGGCGCCTTTGGCACGATCGACAACGCCGTCTATGTCGCGGGTTCGACCCGTGCCGGGTTTGGCGCGCGCTACAAGTTCAAGCTGGCGGGCAAGGCTTTTACTGCCAAGGTAACGCTGTATAACGTGTTTGACGCGTTCCAGTTGGTAACCTTGGGCAGCGGAGTCTATGGCTACAATACCCAGCGCAATATACAGGCCTACATCACCGCCGAACTGTGATCGCCATTTGCCAAGCGCACGGTTAATCCCCACCTAGGCAGCATGACCGCCACCCGCCTGACTAACCGCGCCGTAATCCGCCTGATTGCCACCGAGCTAGGCGAAGACCTGCGCGATTTTCTTCAGGGGCTGGTGACCAATGATGTTGCGGGAGCATTGCCGGTGTGGACTGCATTGCTCACCCCGCAGGGCAAGGTGCAGTTCGATTTTCTGGTCTGGAACGATGGCAACGATTTGCTGCTCGATTGCGAAGCGGCGCAGGCCGAAGCGCTAATCAAGCGGCTGTCGATGTACCGGCTGCGGCGCAAAATTGGAATTGCGCTCGATCCGGCAGTGGCCGTGCACTGGCAACCCGGTCTTGATGTCCCGGCTGACCCGCGGCTCGCCAGACTGGGCCATCGTTGGCTGGGCGCGGCTGAAGGTGACAGCACCGATGCTGCTTGGTTGGCACACCGCCTGTCATTAGGCGTGTGCGAAGGTTCGGCCGAGCTGAGCGATCTGCTGTGGCTGGAGTGCAATGCTGCCGAGTTGGGCGGGGTCAGTTTCACCAAGGGTTGCTATGTCGGGCAAGAGAACACCGCGCGTATGAACTGGCGGTCTAAGGTCAATCGGCGGCTGGTGGTGGTGCCGCTGAGCGAAAGCGACCCGGCGCGGCAGCGCACTGCCTATCCCGAACTGGGGCTGGCAGTCGATCATCGGCGGATCGATACGATCAGCCCGACGCACACCCCGCGCTGGATGGTATCCGAGGAATCCTAATCCGCGATAGCATGCGCATGCGCGGCCGAATCGCTCAGCAGCCTCTCGGCCGTGAGGCGCGCCGTGTCGCGCGGCAGGTCGAGTGCCTTGGCCATGGCCCCGCCTAGCAGCGCATCGCCCAGCGCCATCAGGATCAGCGCCAGCGTCGTTTCGCGCATCCGCTCGATGCTTTCGACCCCCGGGCCCAAACGTTCGACTAGATCGTGCACTTCTTCGATAATCGGATCGAGTGCATCTTCGTTACCCGACAGCAGCATCCACGAAGCCAGCGCGCCCGCGCCTTCCTTGCCGAACGCATCGAACACCAGATCGACAATTTCGCGCGCTGAGCCAAGTCCGGCGCGCTGGGCAAATACTGCGTCGGCTATCGTGGCGCAGACGGTGCGCGACAAGTGTTCCGCCAGCCCCTTTTGCAGCCCCAGAGCGGAGCCAAAGTGGTGCAGCAAATTGGCATGGGTGCGTCCGATGCGCGCGGCGACGGCCTTTAGCGTGACGGCTTGTGGGCCAAGCTCGATCAGCAAGGCGCGTGCCGCTTCGACCGCGGCGGTGCGGCTCTCCTCTTGAGTCAGGCGTTTTCTTATTGACATTAGTGTCAGTTACCTTAAGTGGATCATTATGAACGCAATGACCCTGCTTCCCCTCGACGTAGAACCCGCAGCGCCATCGGGCAAGCCAGCAGACTACGTGCCAAAGGTGCCGACCCCGGCCGACCTGACCATCACCGTGCGCGACTTGCGGTTTGGTCGCGACAACAAGCCCGGTAAGTGGTGGCTGGCCGGCAACCCGGTGGCGACTCACTGGCACAATGCACTGTCCGCCACCTTCCCGCGCGGCGAGGCGATGTTTATCGAGTCCGTCAAAGCGCACCGTGAAGGCGTTTCGCCCAAGCTTGCGGGTGAGATACGCGCGTTTGTGAAGCAGGAAATCAATCACACCCGCGAACATCTGGTGTTCAACAAGGCGGCTATCGAGGCGGGCTATGATCTTGATGCGATCGACCGGCGGCTCGAAGCCAATCTGGCACTGACCAAAGATCGTCCACCGATTGTCAATCTCGCCGTGACCATTGCGCTGGAACACTACACCGCAATGATGGCCAACGATTTCCTCTCCAACCCCAAACACTTCGCCGGGGCCGAACCTGATAGTGCGGCGATGTGGCGTTGGCACTCGGTGGAAGAGATCGAGCATAAAGGCGTCGCCTATGATACGTTTCTCGATGCGACCCGCACATGGAGCAAGCGGCGGCGCTGGAAGCTCAAATCCATCATGATGCTGCTGGTTTCGGGCAGTTTCCTCAAAAACCGCTGGAACGACACGCTCGAACTGCTGGCGCAGGATGGGATCACTGGTCCCAAGGTCAAACTGCAACTGGCCTGGTATCTGGTCGGCTCGCCCGGAATACTGCGCCGCGTGTTTCCGGCCTGGTGTTCATACTTCCTGCCCGGTTTTCACCCGTGGAACCACGATGACCGCGCGCTGATCAGCAAGACGACCAGCGAATTTGCTGACGCCGTGCTGGGGTAAGTCCGAAACAAGAAGGCACCTTTAAGCTGCGCGCATCCCGGCGAAGCCATCATTATCGCCATCGCTGTCCGACGCCGCGCTGAACTCAACCGAATGCACCAGCGCGGGGGCTTCGCAGCCCCGCGCCAGACTGAAGCTCGAGCGTAGTTCGCCGGTCGAACGAAACCCCAGCTTAGCCAGCACCCGGCCGGAGTTTGGATTATCGGTGAAGTGTTTGGCCACGATCCGCCGGTGACCCAGCGTGCGCGCCAACCGCAGCACGGCGCGCGCCGCCTCGGTGGCATAGCCCCGCCCCCAATGATCGCGCCCGAACCAATAGCCCAGCTCAACCTCGTCGCCATTGCGGCTCAGTCCAACGCAGCCCAGCAGCTCTCCCGGCGCAGCGCCGGAGGGCAGCGTTACGAAGAAGTGCGGACACCGCGGATCCTGCGGTTTTTGCGCAAAGGTGCGGGCGTGATCGGCGGTATAGGGCCACGGCGCCTTGGCGAGGTTTTTGACCACCGCCTCATCCGCGATCCGGGCCAATAGATCCGGCCAGTCTTCGGGCCAGCCGGGGCGCAGGAACAGTCTTTCGCTGCGAATGAACATTGTACGTCTCCCACTTCGTTCGCCCTGCTCCGGCGGCATAGCCCCCGGGCATGACAGTGCCATTACGGTTTGCGCCGAGCCGCGCCGCTGGCGCGGCGTTCGGGCAACATTGTGCTGAGGGAGAGACGAAAAGAGGGAGACGGGCTGGCCCTCTCCCTCATCTGGCCAGACCGAAGTCCAGCGGGGCCACCCGTCAAGATGGCCCGTTAGCAACCATCCGATTTATTCTGCGGCAACCGCCATATCGACCGACACATATTTGCGGCCGAGCTTGCCCGCGTGAAATCGCACGCGGCCCACGGTCAGCGCGAACAAGGTATGATCCTTGCCGATGCCGACATTGGCGCCCGGATAAACACGGGTGCCGCGCTGGCGAATGATAATGTTGCCGCCGATCACGTCCTGACCGCCGAACTTTTTAACGCCAAGGCGGCGGCCCGCCGAATCGCGACCATTGCGCGAGGAGCCGCCTGCTTTTTTATGTGCCATCTGGGTCTACTCCGAATTCTTATTCAGCAGGCTTTGCAGCCTTGGGCGTGGCTTTCTTGGCCGGAGCCTTCTTGACAGGTGCATCAGCGGCCTTGGGGGTTGCTGCTGCCTTGGGCGCTACTGCCTTGGGCGCTGCTGCCTTGGGGGTTACTTCCGCCTTAGGCGCTGCTTCAACCTTAGGCGCTGCTTCAACCTTAGGCGCTGCTTCGGCCTTAGGCGCAGCCTCCTTCTTGGGAGCCTTCTTTTCGTCGCCAACGGCCAGGATGCGCAGCAGGGTTAGCTGCTGGCGGTGACCGTTCTTGCGGCGATAGTTATGGCGGCGGCGCTTCTTGAACACCACGACTTTTTCGCTCTTGGCCTGCGCGATGATTTCGGCCGAAACCACGACACCCTTGATGTCCTTGGTTTCACCGCCGTCACCGGCCAGCAAAACGTCGCCCAGCGTAATGGTCTCACCGGCTTCACCAGCCAGCTTTTCGACCGCGATTTTGTCTCCGGCGGCAACTCGGTATTGCTTGCCGCCCGTGCGCACTACAGCGAACATGGTGCTCTTATCCGTTCATTTCACCTGACTGCCCGGCCAATCGGACAGCGTCCCGGCCCCCGCCTGACGGCAGGAGACCAGAAGAGTGGGTGCCCCTAAATGAACCCGCGAAGCGTGTCAACGGCGAGATCGCGCGTTTTGCGAGGTGCTGCGGATGGCTGGTGAGTGCACGGACCATTGGCGCGGCGTACCGGTGTTGCTAAGGCAGCGTGATGCCTAACCGCCTGACCACTTCGATCCTGCTTGCCGCCGTGCTGCTGCTGGGCGCTTGCGCAAGAGACACCGGCGTATATCCCTCGCTCGCGCGCCGCCCGGCCGAGCGATTGACCGCAACATTCGATGCCCCGGCCGCGCCGGAAGTTGTGGTTCTGCCCGCGCCGAGCGCCGCTGTCACCGGGCAGGTCGGCCCGCTGGTTAGCGCAGCGCAGCGCGCCGATGCGAAGTTTCGCCAGCGCGAGCCGCGCGCACGATCGCTGGTCGGATCGAGCGGCGGAGCAAAAATGGGCAGCGAATCCTGGGCAGTGGCGACGATCGCGGTGTCCGAGTTGGAGGTCGCGCGATCAGAAGCGATGCTCGCACTGGCTGACCTTGATACGCTGTACAACGATACCCGGGTGCGCGGCGAAGATCCCGGCGCAATCGGCACCGCACGCGACACGGTGACCGGACTGATCGCACGGCAGGATCAAGTGCTCGGCGAACTGCGGGCCCGGCTAGGAAGCTGAGGCTTTTAGATTATGCCCAACGCGCCAACCCGGCATAGTCGTCGGCGCGCGGCTCAATCCAGCGCCACACCCCGCCGCGCCGCTCGCGCTTCCAGAACCATGATTCGCTCTTGAGGTAATCCATCGCATAGTCAGCCGCGGCAAAGGCTTGCCGGCGATGCGGTGCGGCCGCCGCGACCAGCACAATCGGCTCGCCCGGGGCCAGTTGCCCGGTTCGGTGCAGGATCAGCAACCCGTCCAGCTGCCAGCGCGCCGCGCAGACCGCCCCCAGTTCGCGCATGGCCGGCAGCGTCAGCGGGGCATAATGACGCAGTTCGAGCAATTCGGTGCCGTCAGCGCGAACCTGGCCCAGGAAGCTCACGATTCCCCCGGCCCTGTGCTGCGCCGCGTTAAACGCCGCCAGCTCGCTGACCGGATCGAATGGGGCACTTAGTAAGCGCACATCGGCCGTCATCTCAGCCGCCACTGACGGGAGGAAGAAAGGCCAATTCGTCATTGTCGCGCAGCACAACCCCGCCGCGTTCGGCGATCAGCACGCCGTTAAGCGCCATCCGCACCCGATCGCCCAGCAAAGCCACCGCCAGATCGGGCTCAATGTTCGCCAGTACCGCTTCGAGCGGGCCGGGTGCGACTACCCGCTCGCTCGCGCCGGCAGCATCTTCCAGCCGCCCCAAGAAGACCAGCCGCGCGGGCAAGTCAGCCGCCGGTCAGCGACATGTGCCGCGCCAATGCGGGGGCAGCACCGGGCGCGCGAATCGCAAAGTGATGCCGCAAGGGCTTGATCCGCATCGCTTGATCGAGCCCGGCGGACAGCGCCGCGTCGGGGTCCTCGCCGCGCAAGGCAGCCCGCAGGTCGACCTGCTCGGTCCCGCCCAGGCACGCGTATAGCTGACCGGTGGCGGTCACCCGCACGCGGTTGCAGTCCTCACAGAAGTTGTTCGTGAGCGGGGTAATCAGCCCCAGCCGTCCCCCCTTTCCATTGGCGGTTTCGGCCACATCAAAATATCGCGCCGGGCCGCCGCTGCGGTGATCGCTGGGGGTCAGCGTAAAGCGCGCTTCGAGCGCGGCGCGCACCGCGTCTAGCGGAAGGTAGTGATCGAACCGGTCGGTCTCCACCTCTCCCAGTGGCATCACCTCGATCAGGGTCAGGTCGAAGCCCTGCCCGTGCGCCCAAGCGATCAGTTCAGGCAGTTCGTCCTGGTTAATCCCTTTCAGCGCAACGGTGTTGAGTTTAACCGCCAGACCTGCCGCGCGCGCCGCCGCCAGTCCTTCGAGCACTTGCGGCAGGCTGTCGCGCCGGGCCAGGGCCGCGAACTTGGCACGGTCAAGCGTATCGAGCGAGACGTTGATCCGTTTGATCCCGGCAGCCGCCAGATCATCGGCAAATTCGGCGAGCCGGGTGCCGTTGGTCGTCAGCATCAGTTCTTCGAGCCCGCTGCCCAGCTGACGGCCGAGCGCTTGCACCAGCTGGATCATGTCACGCCGTACCAGCGGCTCGCCTCCGGTTAGCCGGATCTTGGTCACCCCGCGGGCGATAAAACCCAGCGCGAGCTGATAGAGTTCCTCTAAGCTCAGCACTTCACTGCGCGGCAGGAAGGTCTGACGTTCGGGCATGCAATAGGCACAGCGCAAATCGCAGCGGTCGGTCACGGAAAGCCGCAGATAGCTGATCCGCCGCTGGAACTGGTCAACAAGTGGCGCGAGCGTGCTCATTCGGTAGAGATTACCACAGGACCAGCCCCCACGCCATCAAGTGGAAAATATTGCCCGGTGACGCCCGCGGCCGCCTCGAGATAGGCCAGCGCCGCTTTGATCGCGGCGGCGTTTCCGCCAGCCAGCGCATTGACCCGCGCTGGCGCATATTCGCGCGCCAAAATCTGGACCACCGCCAACCGCCAACCGCGATGCGTGTGATCGGCGGCGGTGAAAATCAAAGTCAGACATGGCGCGCCGCTGTTCAGCAAGGCGGCAGCGCGGGGCAGAAAGTCTCGATGAAAAACGGCCGCGGCGGCGCTTGGCAGATCCGGCAGCGGCTCGACTTCGAGCACTGCCATCAGCGCCGCTCGCGGGTCAGCGTGATACCGATCTTCTCGCCATTTTCGCTGATCGCCAGCTTGACGATCTTGACCGTCACTGACTCAACTCGAGGATCCTGAACGAACAGCGTCGCGCAGATATGATCGGCAACCGCCTCAATCAGTTTGAAGTGCACCCCCTGCGGCAGTGCCTCGCTCGCCGCAAACTTCAGGTCCATGTAATTCTTGCTGGCGCTCAGCGGGGTATCGGGCGCGTAATGCGGCGCGCAGGCCAGCTTGACCGTGATCGCAAAACGCAGCGGCTGCGGACGCCCGGTTTCCTCCGAGTAGATGCCGGTCAGGACATCGTGCTCGAATTCGGAGACTTGAAGGATAAGCGAATCGGCCATGCGTTCCCTTAACCGGGATTGGACCAGCGCGCGAAGATTGCCGTGGGCAGTAGCCTGCCGTCCGGCGCCTCCTCGCGCGCGGCAAGATCGCCGTGCTCGATGATGCCAGGCAGATCGGCGAACAGTTCGTCCATCAGCCCGGCCAGCGCCAGCGACGACATCCGCACCGCGTAGACGGTGAGGAACAGGAACCGGCTTTCGGCGCTGAGCAGTGCGCGGCAATCGGCGAGCAACCCCGGCAAATGTTCCTCCAGCCGCCAGACCTCGCCTTCGGGCCCGCGCCCGAATTTGGGCGGATCGAGGATGATCCCGTCATACTGCTTGCCGCGCCGCACTTCGCGCGCGGCGAATTTGGCCGCATCATCGACGATCCACCGGATCGGGCGTTCGGTCATACCCGATAGCTCGGCATTGGCGCGCGCCTGCGCGACTGACTTCTTTGAGGCATCGACGTGGGTGACCGGGCCAAATTCGGACAGCGTCAGAGTGCCGACCCCGGTATAGCCGAACAGGTTGAGCGTGCTCAAAGCTGCGTCATCCCGGCGCAGGGCGGGTTGACCAGAGAGCTGCCCGCTCATCCAATCCCATACCGGAGCCATGTCGGGGAAAAAGCCAAGGTGACGGAACGGCGTGCACTGAGCGGTGAACGCGACCGTACCGCGGCGGAGTGGCCAGCCGTCCGCCGGCACCGGCGCGGCATATTGCCAGCGGCCACCGCCGTCCTCATCCGATCCGGGAACGAATTCGCCTTCGGCCCGCCAGCGGTCCAGTCGCGGGGTCCACAGCGCCTGCGCATCCGGACGAATGAACTGGTACGGGCCATAGCTTTCCAGTTTGCGGCCATGCCCGCTGTCAATCAGGCGGTAGTCCTCCCAGCCATCCCCCACGAGCAGCTGCGGCTGAAGCGTCAATGCGGCCATCAGTCGCGCGGCACGGCATGCTTGGCGACATATTCCGCCACCGCATCATAGCCGCCCGGCAAATCCACCAGTCGCTCCTCACGCTCGAACAGGTCGCCCATCCGCGCGGGCAGGATAGGCCGCTGACCGGTCGCGCGCTCGACCGCGTCGCCGAATTTGGCCGGGTGCGCGGTGGCCAGTGTGACCACCGGAATTTCTTTTGGCAGATCCGCCGCGCGCGCCGCGTGAAGCCCGATCGCGGTGTGCGGATCGAGCAGCTCGCCGGTGTGTTCGTAAGCCCACCGCAGCGCCTGCGCCATCTGGTCAGCATCGGCCCGCGCGCTGGAAAACAGCTTGGCCGCACCCGCGCGCTGCAGATTGGTGAGCTGCATCGCCTTGGTCGCCTCGAACCCCGCCATTTGTTCCGCCAGCGCTATCCCGTCGCGCCCGCCCAGATCGAACAGCAATCGCTCGAAGTTGGAGGAGACCTGGATATCCATTGAGGGCGCCGCCGTGGGGGTGACGGTCCCGGCCGAATAATCCCCGCTGGTCAATGCGCGGTGGAGGATATCGTTGACGTTGGTCGCCACGATCAATCGCGCCACCGGCAAGCCCATTTGCGCGGCGACATAGCCCGCGAACGCGTCGCCGAAATTGCCAGTCGGCACCGCGAACGCCACCGCGCGCTGTGGAGCGCCCAGCTGCAGCGCTGCGGCGAAGTAATAGACCACCTGCGCCATTAGCCGCGCCCAGTTGATCGAATTTACCGCTCCGATCGCGAACCTGCTGGTCATCGCGGGGTCATTGAACATCCGTTTGACCATCATCTGCGCATCGTCGAACGTCCCTTCGACCGCGATATTGTGCACATTGGGGGCGAGCACCGTGGTCATCTGGCGGCGCTGCACATCGCTCACCCGGCCTTTGGGGTGGAGCATAAAAATGTCGATCCGTACCCGCCCGGCCACCGCGTCAATCGCCGCCGAGCCGGTATCGCCCGAAGTTGCGCCCACAATGGTCAGCGGATCGCCGCCGCGTGCGAGGAATTCTTCGAACAGCAGCCCCAGCAATTGCAATGCCACGTCCTTGAACGCTAGCGTGGGTCCGTGAAACAATTCGAGCAGCCACTGTTGCTGATCGAGCTGCCGCAGCGGGGTCACCGCTGCATGCGCGAACCGGCCATAAGCCAGTGTGGTCAGTTCGAGCAACCGCGCGGGCGTCAGGCTGTTCCCAACGAACGGCTGCATGACCCGTGCGGCCAGCTCGGCATAAGGCAGCCCAGCCATCGCAGCGATTTCTTGAGGGGTGAAGCACGGCCATTCGCGGGGCAAATACAGCCCGCCGTCGTTGGCCAGCCCAGCCAGCGTCGCGTCGGCAAAATCGAGCGCCGGCGCGCGGCCGCGGGTTGAGATATATTCCATAGGCTTGGCGGTTAACCCGCAGCGCCGGGCGCGGCAAGCCGCTTGCGCAGAGCCAAACCATAGATCAGCAGCGCGGTCAGGGCAAAGGCGAACCACTGGATCGCATAGGACCAATGGTTGTTGGGAAGATTGGCCGGATCAGGCCGGGCGTTGGCGGCGAGGCCGGCCAGTGGCGGATCGGCCACCACCCGCACCGCTGTTTTGCCCATCGGTGCAATGGTTCCTGCGACTGCGCCACCGGCCCACGCCGGCGCAGCGGGGTTGCTCGACCAGCCGAGCGTGACTGTGACCGGGAATGTTGCCTTATCTGTGCCGATGCTGCGCGCGGCTTGGCATAGTACGGTGTGGGCAATCCCGCTTTCGTCCTTGGCGCTGAGCCCGGCGATCGCCGAAGGTTCGCCGACCGTCCTGCAGATGAAAGCAGTATGGCGGTAGAGGATCGAGTCGCGGTCACCGCCAAACTGTTCGGGCTGAATATCGCTGGAAAGCTGCGCCGCCGCAGCATAACGCGCCAGCAGCGCTTCCTTCTGGTGCATCCGGTCAAGTTGCCAGAACCCCAGCCGGACCATGATGCCGACCGCGATTAGCACGATTAACGTGGGGATGATCGGAATGCGTTTAAGCATGGTCACTGCTACTTACCTCGAAATGCGAAAAGGGCAGCCGCGGGAAGCCCGGGCTGCCCTTTCGGCTATAGCTTTCCGCTGGTTGCTATTCGACCGCGAAGCCCCAGTTACCCCACACATAGATGCACAGGAACAGGAACAACCAGACCACATCGACGAAGTGCCAGTACCATGCTGCTGCTTCAAAGCCGAAGTGCTGGCGCGGGGTGAAGTCGCCATTGTAAGTGCGCTTGAGGCACACCGCGAGGAAGATGGTACCGATGATCACGTGAAACCCGTGAAAGCCGGTCGCCATGTAAAACGCCGAGCCATAAGTGTTCTGACCGAACGGGAACGGCGCGTGGATATATTCGTAAGCCTGCAAGCTGGTGAACAGTATCCCCAGCAGGATCGTAGCCCATAGCCCCTTCTTTAGTCCAGCCCGATCGCCGTGGATGAGCGCGTGGTGCGCCCAGGTGACCGTAGTGCCCGAGCACAGCAGAATCAGCGTGTTGAGCAGCGGCAGATCGAACGCATTCATCACCGCTTCCAAGGCCTTGGGCGGCCACTGCCCGCCGACCACGTCCGAGATCGTCGAAGGAAACAGCGAAAAATCGAAGAACGACCAAAACCAGCCAACGAAGAACATCACTTCGGACGCGATGAACAGGATCATTCCATAGCGCAGGTGCAGCTGAACAACTGGGGTATGATGACCCTGGTGCGCTTCGGCCACGACCTTGGTCCACCACTGCCACATGGTGAAAAGGATCCCGGCCAAGCCGAGCGGGAAAACAAACCTGCCCGCCGCGATGCCATGCATGAACAGCACCAGCCCGCTGGTCATGGTCAAGGCGGCAATGGCGCCCATGAACGGCATGATATCGGGATCGAGGATGTGGTACTGGTGGTTCTTGGTGCCGGCCATAATGCTTTCGGTCCCTGTCGTTCAAACTCCCGGCAAGTTTGGTTCGCCGGAGCACATTTCATCCGCCCTTATCGCGCCGTCCGCGCCGGGTCCAGTGCCTTTGATGCAGGTTTCACCGGCGCGCCTTGGGCCGCGCTCTGGTCGGCTGAGACGTGGAAGGTATAGCTTAGCGTGATCTGTGTGGTGGCGGCGCTTTCGGGGTCTTTGAGGATCGCTGGATCGACAAAATAGATCACCGGCATGCGCACCTTTTCGTGCGGCTTCAGCGTTTGCTGATTGAAGCAAAAGCACTGGATCTTCTTGAAGTATAGCCCGACCAGCTCAGGCTCGACATTGAAACTGGCGACCCCGGTGATCGCGTGGTCAGACAGGTTCTCGGCATAAAAATACGCAATCCGCCGCTCGCCGATCTGCATCTCCTGTGTCACTTGCTCGGGGCCAAAGCGCCATGGCATCCCGCCCTCGACATTGCCATCAAAGCGCACCGAGATGCGCTGCGCCGCGACCTGAACCCCGCTGGCTTCGGCTGCACTTGCACGCTGGGTGGTGCCGCCGAACCCGGTAGCTTGGCAGAACATCCGGTAGAGCGGTACTGCGGCAAAACCCATGCCCAGCATGACCAGTGCAAAGGTCAGCGCCATCAGCCCGACTCGGAGGTTACGGCGAGGATCCGGTGTGACGATTGAAGCCACGTTCAGGGCATCCTTTTGACGATGGTAATTGCAAAGAACAACACCGCGAGGCCCAACAGCACCAGTGCCAGCGCGCGGTTGCGGCCCTTGATGATCCGCTGGCGTTCGGCATTGGGGTCAAGCAGGGTCATGAAGGGTCATCCAAGGATAAGGCGGTCCGCCACCAAAGCGGCAAACAGCACGAACAGGTACAGGATCGAGAATTTGAACAGTCGCCGTTCGGCACGCATGTCAGCATCGTTTGCAGCGGTGCGGAACGTGGCGACCCGCAAGCTGAGTAGCAGGAAGGCGGCGCCCAGCAACAAAGCCGAGAGGCCGTATAGCCAACCGGCCAGCCCGAGCAGGAACGGGGCGAGCGCGATCGGCAGCAGCAGCACCGCATAGATCAGGATTTGACGGCGGGTGGAGCGGTGTCCGGCCACGACCGGCATCATCGGAATACCCGCTGCAGCATAATCAGTCTCGACAAACAGAGCGAGTGCCCAAAAATGCGGCGGCGTCCAGAAAAAGATGATCGCGAACAGCAGCACCGGCATCAGCTCGATCTTGCCGGTCGCTGCGATCCACCCGATCAGTGGCGGAAAGGCCCCTGCGCCGCCGCCGATTACGATGTTCTGCGGGGTGCGCGGCTTGAGCCAGATCGTGTAGATCACCGCATAATAAAAAATCGAGAAGGCCAGGATCGTGGCCGTCAGCCAGCCCACCGCCAGCCCCATGATCAGCACCGAGCCGATCGATAGCGCAATGCCGAAATCGCGCGCCGCCTTGCGGTCCATCCGCCCCGCAGGCAGTGGGCGACTGGCCGTGCGCTTCATCTTGGCGTCGAGATCGGCTTCCCACCATTGATTAAGTGCGGCCGAACCCCCAGCGCCGAGCGCGATGCACAAGATCGCGGTAAAGCCGATCACCGGGTTAACTCCCGGCGGCGCGGCGAGCAGTCCGCACAGCCCGGTGAAGATCACCAGGCTCATCACCCGCGGCTTGGTCAGCGACCAGAAATCGCGCCAATCGGTGGGCAAGGAAAGCGTTTGAAGTGGAACAGTGGTCATGAGTCTCGCGGCCTATAGGCGCGAGTTACAGGCGCTTCAACCAGTCGATTAGCAGCGTGTTCACTTCGCCCGGTCGCTCTTGCTGGGTCCAGTGCCCAACCCCGGCGAGCACATGGCCTTCGACTTTGGGCGCGAACAGCCGCATCATCACGACCGGGTCATCCACTGCACCGAACAGCGTGGTGGCGGGATCGCGGCTGCCGCCAATGAACAGGCACGGTTGCTCGATCCGCTGGCCCTGCCAGTTCCGCAGCCACTCGAAATCGGCCTCGTGGTTACGGTACCGGTTCAGCGGTCCGGCAAAGCCCGAAGCGGTGAACTCGGCCTCGTAGTAATCCAGATCGGCCTTGGTTAGCCACGCCGGCAATCCATCGGGGTCAGTCACATCGGGCAGCCCGTCAAGAAAGGTCGCGCTGGCCGGCTTGGTCCAATAGTCTCCCGCCGGCACATCGCCGCAGATCGAATACATCATCTTTCGCACCCATCCGCGTGGATCGGCCTCGGCTTCAGCCTCAGCGACGCCGGGCTGCTGGAAATATTCCTGGTAAAAAAACCGCCCCTGCGAAGTGAAATGCTCACGAAAAATCTCGGTAAACGGGCGCTGCGGGGCACCGCTGAACGGCACCGACAGGCCCGCCACCGCGCGAAACAACTGCGGGTTGGTAAAGGCCGAATTCCACACGATCGGCGCGCCCCAGTCGTGCCCGATCAGCACCGCGGGCTCGCGCGGGGCCAGGGCATCGCGCAGACCGACCAGATCGCCCACCAGTCGCTCCATCGCATAAGCCGCGATGCCGGTCGGTTTGTCCGAACCCCCGTAACCGCGCACGTCGATCGCGCAGGCGGTGAACCCGGCGTCGGCAATCGGGCCTAGTTGATGCCGCCACGAATACCAGCTTTCAGGGAACCCATGGACCATGATGACGAGCGGCGCTGTGCCAGCCGTTGGGCCTTCGATGGCGCAGCGCAGCGTCACCTCACCCACGTCGATCATGCGGAATTCGGGCACTGGTTCGTCCTGTTAAAACGGAATGCGATCAGACCATCTTACCCGCGATAAGGGCATCGCGAACCGCTTCGGGCGCGGCGGTGGACTGGCGATCAAGCTCGGCCAGCTCAGCCGGAACAAACCAGTGCAGTGCATCACCGTGGTAGGCATCCCAAGCTGCCTGCGCCACCGTCTGCGCAGGCATCACCCGCCACATTCCGGTTGACGGCAGCTGCGCCTTGTCCTGCGCGGAGAGCATGCCGGTATCGACAATTCCGGGCAAAATGTCCGCCGCGCGCACGCCGCTGCCGGCCAATTCAACCGACAACGCTTCGGTCAGGCCGCGCACACCGTGCTTGGTCGCCGAATAGACCGCCATTCCGCCAACGCCAAAAATCGCTGAGGCCGATGCGGTCGACAGGCACAGCGAATTGGGCGTGGCGCGCAGCAGCGGTAGCGCGGCATGGATTACACTCATCCCGCCGAGCAGATTGACCTCAACCAATAGCCGGACCCGGTCCCACGCCATTTCGCCGAACGGCCCCTTCGCGTCGACCCCGGCGTTGCTGAGCAGGCAATCGAGCATGCCACCCGTATGCTCGGCAAATGTGGCCATAACCCCGACAACTGCACCCCGGTCCGCCACATCGAGCGCGAGCGCTACGATCTGGTCACTTGTGGCGGCCAAACTGGCCAGTCCCGCTTCATCGCGGTCGGCCGCCCCAACCAGCCAGCCGTGTTCGGCAAACAGCACCGCAGCGGCGCGGCCGATGCCGGAAGCCGCCCCAGTGATCAGGATGGAGCGCTGCCGGTCAGTCATTGTAATCTCCTCAAACGAATGCGCCCCGGTCGCAGCGACCGGGGCGTTGACCCATTTCGCAAACGCGCCGGCAGATCAATGATGCGGCGTGTCTTCAATAACAGGGAGCGTCTCAAACTGGTGGAATGGCGGCGGGCTCGACAGTGTCCATTCCAGCGTCGTCGCACCTTCACCCCAATAATTATCGGGGGCTGGCTTGCCGGCCGTGAAAGCGTAGATGATGTTAATAAAGAAGACTACCATCGAGCTGGCCATCACCAGATAACCATACGACGAAACCGTATTCCAATGTTCGAAGGCGGGGGCGTAGTCCGGATAGCGGCGCGGCATGCCTTGCAACCCGAGAAAGTGCTGTGGGAAAAATATCACGTTCACGCCGATGAAGAACACCCAGAAGTGCACATGCGCCAGAAGTTCTGAGTGCATCTTGCCGCTCATCTTTGGGAACCAATAGTAGAAGCCCGCGAACAAGGAGGTGACTGCGCCCAGCGAGAGCACGTAATGAAAATGCGCAACAACGAAATAGGTCGCGTGCGGCATATCGTCGATCCCGCCGTTGGCTAGGTAAACGCCGGTCACACCGCCCACTGTGAAAAGGAAGATGAAGCCAAGCGCCCATACCATCGGGCTCTTGAATTCGATCGAGCCGCCCCACATCGTCGCGATCCAGCTGAAAATCTTGATACCGGTTGGCACCGCGATCACCATCGTGGCTAGCGTGAAGTACATCTTGGTGTCGAGGCTCAGACCGGTGGTGTACATGTGATGCGCCCAAACGACGAAGCCAACGACGCCAATCGCGACCATTGCATAGGCCATTCCCAGGTAGCCGAATACCGGCTTGTTCGAGAAGGTTGAGATGATCTGGCTGATGATGCCGAAACCCGGGAGGATCATGATATACACTTCGGGGTGGCCAAAAAACCAGAACAAGTGCTGGAATAGCACCGGATCGCCGCCGCCCTTGTAATCGAAAAAGGTCGTGTGGAAATTGCGATCGGTGATTAGCATAGTAATTGCCGCAGCCAGAACTGGCAGGGCAAGCAGCAACAGGAATGCGGTCACTAGAATTGACCACACAAACAGCGGCATCTTATGCAGGGTCATCCCCGGCGCGCGCATGTTAAAGATGGTGGTGATGAAGTTGATCGCCCCCATGATAGATGCCGCGCCGGCAAGATGGAGCGAGAAGATTGCAAAGTCAGTCGCCGGACCTTGCGCACCATAAGTCGATAGCGGGGCATAAGCGGTCCAGCCAATGCCAGCGCCATTGCCCGTGGTATCACCTGGCACAAAGGCTGAAATCATGAGGCTGGTGAACCCTGCCACGGTCATCCAAAACGAGATGTTGTTCATCCGCGGGAAGGCCATGTCGGGCGCGCCGATCATCAACGGCACAAACCAGTTGCCAAAGCCCCCAATCAGGGCAGGCATAACCATAAAGAACACCATGATCAGACCGTGCGCAGTGATCAGCACGTTCCACAGGTGCAATTGGGTATCGAAGCTGGGGTTCTTTTCGCCCAGGAATGACGCGATTGAACCAAGGTATTGAATCCCGGGGTGAGCCAGTTCGAGCCGCATCAGCCCCGAGATGGCACCACCAATGACCCCCGCACTTATCGCAAAGATCAGGTATAGCGTACCGATGTCCTTGTGGTTGGTTGACATGAACCAGCGGGCGAAGAAGCCCGGCTTATGATCATGATGCCCGTGATCCTCGGCGTGGGCCTGAAAGTGGTCGGCGGTGGTAGCCATGGGGAAACCTCTGTCCTTCTAGACTGTTTTGCTCAGGCGGCCGGCTTGGCAGCAGGAGTGGCAGTGGTTGGTACGGTAACAGCGACGGCGGGCGCAGCATCGGGCGCGCCGTCGATCTTGCCGCCTTGGGCGATCACCCAGGCGTTGAATTGGTCGCGCGGCAGAGCTTCGACTACGATTGGCATATAGCCGTGCTTGACCCCGCACAACTCCGAGCACTGGCCAAAGTAAACGCCCGGCTTTTCAACCCGTAGCACTTTTTCATTTAGCCTCCCGGGAATAGCGGCAATTTGGAACCAAAGTGACGGCACCGCAAAAGCGTGGATCACGTCCGCCCCGGTGGTTTGCAAGCGAATGTCTTCGCCTACCGGCACGACCATGCGGTTATCGACTGCAAGATGCTGGGGACCATCAGCGAGGGTGCGCGTACGTTCACCGGGCTGGGCTTCGCCCGGCTCCTTGAGCATATTCGAGATAACTTCGATTTTACCGTTATCTGGATACTGATACGTCCAATACCACTGGTTGCCAGTCGCCTTGACAGTCAATGCATTTTTAGGCGCAGGCTTAAATTGCGCACGCAGCAAGCTGATCGAGGGGACTGAAATTGCCACCAAGATCAGGATCGGCACGCCGGTCCAAGCGACTTCGAGCAGTGTGTTGTGCGCGATCTTCGACGGAACCGGATTAGCACGCTTGTTAAAGCGCACGATCACGATCAACAGTAGCAGTAGAACAAACACTGTGATCGCAACCATTAGGTAGACGAGCCAGGAATGCATCGCGTAGGCTTGATGTCCGGTAGGTGAATACTGGTCCTGCACGTTAATCCCGCCGGGAATCGGCATGCCAACGCCTTCGACTGGCTTGAGCGGGGTGTAGCCACCCGCAGCAACCTTAAAGTGCGGATCATTGGGATCGATGGCAGGAGCAGCCGGTGTTGCCGCCGGAGTTGCGCTAGGCGCGACAGTTGCTGGAGCAGTGACCGCAGACGGGGCGGGAGCAGCCTGCGCCACGGCGGGCAAAGTCGTCGTGAAAGCCAGCACCAGAGCCAATGATGAAGCGATTGCCTTGATCGCAGTGCCCACTTGGCGGGCGGTTTGGCCGATTGTCATCGTTCCACTTGCTTTCGCTAAACGGGTCGAGGTGCAGCCCTGCGGTGCTCCCTGCGCCCTAATGGGAGTCGTCTAATTGTGGGGGGCCTATACGCGCGCTTTACGGGCACCTCAAGCGCCTCTAGGGGGATTTTTTGCGAGGGTCCCCGTTGGGCATCGTTTGCACCCGGCAAATCGCGCGAAAGGCTTGTTACGATCATGCAGGAAGACGAAGTGCTGGCCGAGTTTCGTGCCAGCAAAGCCTTGCTTGAAGGCCACTTCCTGCTCTCGTCGGGGCGCCATAGCGCGCATTATTTGCAGTGCGCCCGCGTGCTTATGGACCCGCTGCGCGCTGCCCGGCTGGCCTCCGCGCTAGCCGCAACGATCCCGCGTGAGCTGCGCAAAGACATTGGCAAAGTCGTCGCCCCGGCGATGGGTGGGGTGATCATCGGCCACGAGTTGGGCCGCGCGCTCGGGGTCGATGCGATGTTCGTCGAGCGCCCCGAAGGCACCTTCGAACTGCGCCGCGGCTTCGCGCTCGAGCCGGGCGACAAAGTGCTGATGGTCGAGGACGTGGTCACCACCGGGCTCTCCAGCCGCGAAGCGATTCGCGCGATCGAGGAAGCCGGGGGCGAGGTTATCGCCGCCGCCGCGCTGGTGGATCGTTCGAACGGAGCTGTGGATCTGGGTGTACCGTTTTTCCCGCTGATCGCGATTAATTTTCCAACTTATGCCGCCGATGAACTGCCGCCCGAACTGGCCGCGAGCAAAGCAATCAAGCCCGGCAGCCGGGCAAAGTAGTGATGATCCGCCGCCTCCGTCTGGGTGTGAACATTGATCACGTTGCGACGATCCGCAACGCGCGGGGCGGCGATCATCCCGATCCAGTCCGCGCAGCCCAGATTGTCGCGACCTGCGGCGGCGACGGGATCACCGCACACCTGCGCGAAGATCGCCGCCATATCCGTGATGAAGATCTGGCGCGAATCCAAGCGGCGACCGACTTACCGCTTAACCTGGAGATGGCCGCAACCGACGAGATGCTGACGATCGCGCTGCGCCACAAACCGCACGCCGCCTGCATCGTGCCCGAACGGCGCGAGGAGCGCACCACCGAGGGCGGGCTCGATGCCGCCGGGCAGCACAACCGGCTTGCGCCGATTGTCGCGCGGCTGGCCGATGCAGGGATCCGCGTCAGCCTGTTCATTGCGCCCGAAGAACGCCAGATCGAAGCCGCGCTGCGGCTGCGGGTGCCAGTCGTCGAGCTGCACACCGGCGAATACGCCCACGCTAAAGGAGAGCAGGTCGCGGCCGAACTGCGCCGTCTGACCGACATGGCCGCTCTCGCCGCCAAAAACGGCATTGAGCCGCACGCCGGGCACGGCCTGACCTATGACAATGTCCAGCCTGTCGCCGTGATCCCGCAATTGGCCGAACTTAACATCGGACATTATCTGGTGGGCGAAGCGATCTTCACTGGGCTCGAAGTCGCCGTACTGAAAATGCGCGAATTGATGGATGCGGCGCGGTGATCCTCTCGATCGGCTCGGACCTGTGCAATATCGAACGCATCCAGAACTCACTCAACCGCTTTGGCGAGCGGTTCGAGCTGCGCGTTTTTACCGCGGTCGAACGCGCCAAGGCCGCCAAACGCCCGTTTACCAAAGCTGGCACGCTGGCCAAGCGCTTTGCGGCCAAAGAAGCTTTTTCCAAAGCGGTCGGAACCGGATTCAAGGCCGGGGTGTTTATGAAGGATATCGGCGTCGTCAATGCCCGCAGCGGCGCCCCCACGCTCAACCTCACCGGCGGTGCTGCGGCCCGCCTTGCCGCGATCACGCCCGCCGGGCATGAGGCGGTGATCCATCTCACCCTAACGGATGACCACCCGTGGGCGCAGGCCTTTGTGATCATCGAGGCGCGCAAATTGTGACAGAATTGGAAGATACCCTGGCCGATCCTAAGCCGCCGTTGGCCGAACCTGCTGCGGCCGCGATCAAGGATACCCACGATCCCGTCGACTGGATCGGCGAGCTGCGCGGGCTGGTATGGATGCTGTTGGCGGTGCTAACCTTCCACAGCTTCGTCGCCAAGCCGTTCTATATCCCCTCAATCTCGATGATGCCCAACCTGCTGGTGGGTGACCGGCTGGTGGTGTCAAAATTTCCATTTGGCTGGAACTGGGCTTCGGCCAGCTTTCACGTGCTGCCGCGCGGGACCTGGCGGGTGCTGCCAGGCACCCCTCAATACGGCGATATTGTGATCGTGGTACCTAAGAACCGCACCGATGATCTGATTAAGCGCGTAGTTGCGCTGCCGGGTGACCGTATTGCGGTAGTGGGCGGGCAGATTATTCTCAATGGTCAGCCAGTCCCGCAGCTGGTGGAACCTGATGTCCAGTTAGATGCCGATCCCAAATTGATGTGTGGCGAGCGCCAGATCAAGCAGTGGTGTTACGACGATTTTCGAACCGAGCCGCGGCGGCTGCCGTCGGGCCGGATGGTGCTCGATCT
>JAYVML010000208.1:0-1540 GCA_043758955.1 Novosphingobium sp.
AATGCGTCACAAATATCTGCCACTCGCTGCACCTTTGGCCGCCGTGGCGATGATCATGCTGCCGTGCGCCGCGCATGCCGCCAATTTCGATGTCGAAACTGCGACCCGGGCCTGGCTCAATATTCTGCAAGGACCGGCGCGGGCCAAATCTGATGCCTATTTTGAGGGAGGCTATTGGCTGATCATGTGGGGCACCATGGTTTTGGTGCTAGTGGATGGTCTACTGCTGAAGTTTGGGCTGTCGGCGCGGTTCCGCAATCTGGGCGAGCGGCTGTTCAAGCGCGCGGCCGGAATCACCTGGCTCACCGCGCTGTGCTATGCGCTGGCCGGCTGGTTACTGACCCTGCCGTGGTCGATCTACACCGACTTTGTTCGTGAGGGACAATACGGCCTGATGAACCAGACTTTTGCCGCGTGGTTGATTGACATGGTCAAATCACTTGGCATCTCGCTGGTCGTCTTCCCGCTCTTGGCGATGGCAGTTTATGCCGTAATCCGGCGTTTCCCCAAAAACTGGTGGCTCTTGGCGACCGGCGTGATCGCGGCGTTTCTGGCGTTTGGCATGCTGATCGGGCCGGTTTATATCGCGCCGCTGTTCAACAAATATACCGAGTTACCTGCCGGACCTGTGCGTGACCGGATCGTGGCCATGGCGCAGGCCAAGCAGATTCCGTCCGAGCATATTTACCTGTTCGACGCTTCAAAGCAGACCAAACGGATTTCGGCTAACGTCTCGGGCATCGGACCCACGATCCGGATCAGCCTCAACGATAATCTGCTGAACCGCAGCAGCGAGGCAGAGATTGCGGCGGTGATGGGGCATGAGATGGGGCATTACGTGCTCAATCATGTGTGGTGGGGCCTGCTGTTCCTGAGCCTGCTCGCCGCCTCGATTCTGTTTCTGGTGTCGCGGATTGCACCCGTGCTGATCGCCAAGTACGGCGCGCGGTGGAAGGTACGCGATGTGGGTGATCCGGCCTCGATGCCAGTGCTGGGTATCCTGATTGCAGTATTTTCGCTGCTCGCCACCCCGCTGACCAAAACGCTGGTGCGGGTCGATGAAAGCCAGGCCGACGCCTTCGGGCTTGCCACCGCGCAGGAACCTGACGCCTTTGCCTCGATCGCGATGAAGCTGTCCGAATATCGCAAGATTGAACCCGGCCCGCTCGAGGAAGCGTTGTTCTTCGATCATCCCTCTGGCGCGACTAGGGTGCGGATGGCGATGCAGTGGAAAAAAGACCATGTGCCGGACGCGCAAATGGTCACCCCGCCGCCAATGCCGCAAGATGGCCTCAAGCCCCAGTGAGACCACCCTATGAAGCCACGCTTGTTTATCTTCGGACTGGGTTATACCGCCGCACGGATCGCCGCGCAGGCGCAGGCGGTCGGCTGGGAAGTCGTTTCGACCGGGCGGGAGGGAACGCTGTCGTATGATGACGCGGGCGCAGTGCGGCTGGCGCTGGCAGACGCTGCCCAGATAATCTCCTCGGTGCCGCCAGACGGGACCGGGATCGACCCGGTGCTGGAGCAGTATGGGGCT
>JAYVML010000209.1:0-8083 GCA_043758955.1 Novosphingobium sp.
CGGACGACGTGCTGATCCAGGTGCTGACCCAATCACGCCGCGATTTGATTGAGACCAGCTTCGCCAGCCTCGAAGGTGCGGATAAAGCGATTGTCCATCTCTACAACGCGGTCAGCCCGGCGTGGCGGCGGATCGTGTTCGGGATGTCGAAAGATGAAATCAAGCAGATCGCCATCGACGGTGCCAAGGTGCTGCGCGATCAGGCGGCGAAGTATCACACCACCGAATGGACCTTCGAATACAGCCCCGAAACCTTCTCGACCGCCGAGGTCGAATACTCGGTCGAGGTCTGCGCGGCGGTGATGGAGGTGCTTCAGCCCAGCGCTGACAAACCGATCATCTTCAACCTGCCGGCCACGGTCGAATGCGCCACTGCCAATGTCTATGCCGATCAGATCGAATTGTTCGGGCGGCTGATCCCCAACCGCGAGGCCGTAGTAATCAGCCTCCACACCCACAACGATCGCGGTACCGGGATCGCAGCGTGCGAACTCGGGCTGATGGCCGGCGCCGACCGGGTCGAGGGCTGCCTATTCGGCAATGGCGAGCGCACCGGGAACTGCGATTTGGTGACAGTTGCGCTGAATATGTACACCCAAGGAATAGATCCGGGCCTAGATTTCTCAAACATCGATGAGATCGCGGCGACCGTCGCCTATTGCAACCAGCTGCCGATCCACCCGCGCCATCCCTATGTGGGCGAACTGGTTTACACCTCGTTTTCGGGCAGCCATCAGGACGCGATCAAAAAGGGCTTCGCCGCGCGCGAGGTCCAAAACGACCAGACGTGGGAGATGCCTTACCTCCCAATCGACCCGGCCGATCTGGGGCGCGATTATGAAGCGGTGATCCGGGTCAATTCGCAGAGCGGCAAAGGCGGTTTCGCCTGGGTGCTGGAACAGGACCAGGGGCTCAAGCTGCCAAAGAAAATGCAGGCGCATTTTTCGGGCCATGTGCAGGAACTTGCCGATAAAGCAGGGCGGGAGCTGTTTGCGGGGGATATCTGGGAGGTGTTCCAGCGGGTCTATCATGTGAACACCCCGCAGCATTTCCAATTGCTCGATTATGAAGAGAGCAAAGCCGCCGACGGCACGCGCGTGTTCGCAGGAAAGATCGCGGTGGATGACCAGGAACAATCGGTTTCGGGCCGCGGCAATGGGCTGATTTCATCGGTGGTGGCCACCATCGCCGATACCTTTGGCGTTGCGCTCGAAGTCAAGGATTACACCGAGCATGCGTTGACCGCCGGATCGGATGCCCGCGCCGCCGCCTATGTCGAATGCATTACGCCGACCGGGCAAACGGTTTGGGGGGTGGGCATCGATGAAGACGTCGCCACCGCCAGCGTTCGCGCGGTGCTCAGTGCTGCCAATGCTTCGCGCAACTAGCGAAGCGTGCCTTTAGAAAAGGTTGGACCCCGCCGCCCGAGAGTGGGGGGAAGCAGCGGGGTCCAGTTCGAATGAGCGCATCCAAAGTAAGTAGCGCCCAACGAAGTCAGCAAATCGGATCATAAGCGTCAATGTAAGGTCGGGCCCCGCCGCCAATGGGGAAACGCGATCAGCAGCGGAGCCCGTCCCAGCGCGCGCGGCGTCCATTTCCGCGCGCGCAAGACAGATAGATTAAGGCAGCAAAACGCGGTTGATCACGTGGATCACGCCATTGGACTGCATCACATTGGCGGTTGTAACTGTGGCAACACCGCCCTTGCTATCGACCAGCACCACATTTTTACCCATCTTCTTGGCGGTCAGCTTTGCGCCGTTAACGGTGGTGATCACCGCTTTGCCGTGACCCATGTTGATCATCTTGATCAACTGGCCACTGGTGATCCGGCCGGCAACAACATGATAGGTCAGCACTGAAGCCAGCGTGCCCTTGTTCTCAGGCTTAAGCAGGGTGTCGACGGTCCCAGCGGGCAACCGGGCAAACGCAGCGTTGGTCGGCGCGAATACAGTGAACGGACCCGGACCCGACAGAGTTTCAACCAGACCGGCGGCCTTGACGGCGGCGACCAGCGTGGTGTGGTCCTTCGAGTTGACGGCGTTTTCGATGATATTCTTGGTCGGGTACATTGCTGCACCCCCAACCATCGGGTTGGACATATGCATCATCTTATGCGTCATTTTATGCGCGGTAGCGGGAGCAACGACCATCACCAGCGCGGTGGCGACGAGGGCGAATTTGAGTTTCATCGGGAAATTCTCCTTGGGTGCCGGGCGTTCAATCGCTCCAGCAGCCAAGTTACGCTTTGATGCGCGGCGCAGATGCACCCCGCATCAAATTAAATTTTCAGGTTTCGACCAATTTACCGCTGGCGACGATCGGTCCGGTGGCGTGACCGGTGGGCGAACCGCCGGTCGGTTCGAGCGAAATTGCAAAGGTCGCCCCAGCCGCAACCAGCCGCGCGTGGACCGGATCAAGCTGGTGCGAGCTGGGCTTGTGTGCATCGATTACGCCCAGCGAAATGGCCTCGGTTGAGCCGACCGGAATCACCCACAATTCGGCATCGCCCTTGCCCGGGTCGAGTTGAACCGGCGCGATGGTCAGGCGCCGGGCAGTGCTGTCATAGCTGATCGCCAAAGCACTGCCCTTGTCGCCCGCTAAACTGGCCACTTGCGGAGCCCCAGGCTGAGGCGGCAGTTCGATTTGCGGCCGCTGGGCAAGCATGAACAGCGCCAGTGCCGATACCGCCGCCAGCGCGCCGCTGATGACCTTCCAACGCAGCAATCTGCCTGGTGAGCCTTCGCCCAGATTGTCATTCTGCGGTAACCTGACCACGATCCGCGCCCACAGCTCCGGTGAAGGCTCAGTGCCCAGTGGCATGGTCAGCCCCGCCAGCCGCTGTTCCCACCACGTTACGCGATCGGCAAATTCCGGATCGCTGCCACGAAGCGCTGCAACCGCGGGATCATCGGCCAGTCCCAGTGCCAGCTCGGCCGCCAACAGGTCGTCATCATCACTCATTCGAGGCACCCCCGCAATTTCAGCAGAGCGCGGCGGATCCGGCTTTTGACCGTCCCCAGCGGCAAAGCGACTCGGTTCGCCAGTTCGGCGTAAGTCGCGCCTTCAAAAAAGGCGGTGCGGATCATGGTCGCGTCGCCTTGGGGCAAGGTTTCGATGCAGTGGAGGACCCGCGCATCGTCGCCGTGGGCGATCAAGGCGGCTTCGGCATCGGGGGCATCATCGGCAACATTGTCGGCCAGTTCGAGCGGCGCGGTGGGTCGGCGGCCCGAACTGCGCAACATATCGATGGCGCGGTTGCGCGTCAGCGTGGCGAGCCAGGTGATCGGACTGCCACGCGCCGGATCGAAACTGCCGGCGCGGTTCCAGATCGTCAAATAAACTTCCTGCATGGCATCCTCTGCTTCGGCGCGTTCGCCAAAGATACGCAGGCAGATCCCAAAAAGCTTCCGCGAGGTACGCTGATAGACCTCTTGCAGCGCCGCGCGGTCTTGCATGGCGACACGCGTCAGAGCGCGGGACAGCGCGGCACGCTCAAGCGAGGCAGGGGTTTCAGGGGAATCAGTCGTCATGTTCACAAGGGGATAGCAGCGCAGCGGGGCGCTGACTATGATTTAACCCGGCCCTAACACTATCTTGAGCACGCCCGCCTCGCGCGCTTCGAACAATCGGTACGCTTCGGCCCCCGCAGACAGCGGCAGATGGTGCGTAATATAGCGTTCGGGCCGCAGCCGGCCCGATTGGACGAGCGGGAACAGCACCAGCAGTTCTTCGGGCACCGAACAGGTCCCGGCGCGGAAGGTCAATCCGGCGCCGAACGCCCGCTCTAGCGGGAAAGAATACCGCTTCGATTGCTGCACCCCGATCACCGACACAGTTCCGCGCCGCGCAACCAGCCGCAATGCCAGATCGACCGTAGCGTCGCTTCCGACCACCTCGACCACGCATTCGAGCTTGCGGCCCTGCGTGGCCTCGCGAATCGTCTCCAGCGCGTCCTGCGGATGTAGCGCGGTCGCCCCCGCCGCAGCAGCCAAGGCTCGGCGTTCGGGCACCGGGTCGATCGCGTAGACCACATGCGCGCCCATCACGAAGGCTGCATCGACCGCCATCAACCCGATCGGCCCGAGCCCGATTATCGCCACGCTGCTGCCCGGTTTGATCTCGGCCCGGCGCGCGCCGTACCACGCGGTGGCCATTGCGTCGGTCATCATCAACGCTTGATCTTGACTGATCCCATCGGGGATCTTCACCGCGTTCATATCGGCCGCCGGAACGCGGAACAGTTCGGATTGCACGCCTTGCAACCTGGCCGAAAGACCATAGCAAGCCCCGGCCCCAAATTCGCAATTGGCGATGTTCCCGGCCAAACAAGAGCGGCAAGCCCCGCAACCGACCGCAGCCGGCATCATCACGGTATCGCCCAGCTTGACCCGGGTGACGCTGCGCCCGATTTCAACCACTTCGCCCACCGCCTCATGCCCAACGCAGAAGCCGATATCATCGCTGAAGCCGTGCCCGTGGTAAATATGCAGGTCGCTGCCGCAGATAGAACAGCCAGTCATCTGGACAATCGCGTCGTGTTCGCTCTCGATCCGCGGATCGTCCATAGCCTCGTGCCGAATGTCACGCGCACCGCGATAGCGCAGCGCCTTCACAGCGTTAGCCCGCCATCGACCACCACGGTATGCCCGGTGACATAGGACGCGAGCGGCGAAGCGAGAAACAAGGCGGCCCCGGCCATGTCGGCGGGCGTGCCCAGTCGGCCTTGCGGAATTCGCGACAGCGCGCCGGCCAGTCGGTCAGGCCGGTCGGTGGTGATCTTGGTCATTTTTGTCGCGACCAGTCCGGGGGCCAAGCCATTGACCCGGATCCCTTCGCCGGCCCAGGCTTGTCCCAATGACTTGACCAGGCTCACCGCTCCGGCCTTTGAGGCGGCATAAGCCGGGTTGCCGATATTGGCTTTGAACCCGGCGACCGAGCTGACAATGATCACGCTGCCCCGGCTCCGGGCAAGCTGGCTGCGAAATTTATTGGCACAATGGATCAGGCTATCCAGGTTGATGCTCATCACCCGGTCCCACCCAGCACGTTCGAATTCGCCGCGGCCGTAGATCACCGTTCCCTGGCACAGCACCAGTACGTCGAGCTGATCGAATGGCTGGTTCGCCGCGGCGATTGCATCTGGATCACCCACATTGACGCAGGTGTAGCCTAAGCCAGAAAGGTCAGAACCTTCGTCAATGCCATAATCGCTCGCCGCTGCGCGCGTACCCCAGACGTGAACCGTCGCGCCGCGCAGCCGGAAGGACTGGGCGATACCGTTGCCGATCCCGCTCGACCCGCCCACCACCAGCACACGTTTGCCAGTAAAATCGGTGTCGCTGTGCATCGCCCGCTCCCTTTTTTAACCGTTCGATTAGTGCGAGGGCGATCAGCGCTTGTCAAACGCCAAGGCGGTCATAAGCTAGCCCAAAGACGAGAGGACTCAACATGAGCGAAACGATCCTGGAACCCGACCTGCCGATTATCGATCCGCATCACCATTTATGGGATTTGCGTCCGCTGATGGCCGCCTTCCCTGAACCGCGCCATCCGTTCATCGCGAGTATTGCGCTCTCGCCCTATTACACCTTCAATGAGATCCAGGCCGAGATCGGCAGCGGCCACAACGTGGTCGGGACGGTTTTCATGGAATGCGGGGCGTTCTATAACGCATCTGCGCCCGACGAACTGAAAGTGCTGGGCGAAGTCGAGTATGTGAACGGCGTCGCCGCACAGAGCGCCAGCGGGCTCTACGGCCCGGCGCGGCTGTGCGAAGCAATCATCGGCCATGCCGATCTTGCGCGTGGCGATGCGGCGCGAGGCGTGCTTGAAGCGCTGATGGCCGCGTCCCCGCGTTTCAAAGGGATCCGGCATGCGGTAGCGTGGGATGCCGATCCTGATGTGCTCGGGCCGCCGTTCCATGCGCCGCAGGGGCTTTATCTCGATGCGAGGTTCCGCGAGGGGTTCAAGCACCTGGGCGAACTAGGGCTGACCTTCGATGCGTGGTTGCTCGAACCGCAGCTGGGCGACGTCCTCTCGCTCGCGCGCGCTTTTCCCGATCAGAAGATCGTGCTCGATCACTGCGGCACCCCGCTGGGTATGGCCAGCTATCAGGGCAAGTTGCCCGAACGGTTTGATACCTGGCGCGCGATGATCAAGGAATTGGCGGGCTGCCCCAACGTGTCGGTTAAGCTGGGCGGGTTAGCGATGTCATTCGCCGGGATGCCCGACCACGGCCCGGCCGCCGGACTATCCTCCGAGACGCTGGCGGCGCTGTGGCGGCCCTATATCGAAACCTGCATCGAGGCGTTCGGGCCGCAGCGCGGCATGTTCGAAAGCAATTATCCGGTCGACAAATGGGGCGCAAGCTATGCGGTGCTGTGGAACGCCTTCAAGCACCTGACCCGCAGCGCTTCAGCCGAAGACAAGGCCGCGCTCTATGCCGGCAACGCCGCGCGGTTCTATGGCATCGAGCATTTGCTTAGCTGATGGCGGCGATCCACCTGCCGCGCACCATTCGTATCGGCGGCGGAGCGCTCAACGAACTGCCCGAGGTGCTCAGCGCGGCTGGGCTGGCGCGCCCGCTGATCGTGACCGATGCGTGGATGGTCAGCTCTGGCCTGCTCGAACGGGTGGAAGGGCTGCTGGTTGCAGCTGGAATCACGGTGCGCTCGTTCACCGGCGTGGTGCCTGATCCGACCGTCACTTCGATCGAGGAGGCCTGCGCCTTTCTGGCTGGCGGCGCGCACGACTGCGTGATTGGCCTTGGCGGCGGCAGTCCGATCGACAGCGCCAAGATGGTTGCGGTCAAACGTGACCGCAGCGTTCGCGAGCTTAAAGCGCCGCATCAGGAGGATGCGCCGGGTCTCCCGATTATCGCTATTCCAACCACCGCCGGCACCGGGTCCGAAGCCACCCGCTTCACCGTCATCACAGATGCCGAGACCGACGAGAAAATGCTCTGCGCAGGGCTAGCCTATCTGCCGACAATTGCGCTGGTCGACTACGAACTGACTTTGAGCAAGCCGTTGCGGCTGACCGCCGATACCGGGATCGACAGCTTGGTCCACGCGGTCGAGGCTTTTGTTTCCAAACGCGCCAACCAGTTTGCCGATACCATGGCCCTATCGGCGATGCAGCTGATCTGGCCCAATCTGCCGCGCGCCTGTTCCGACCCGCAGGACCGCGCCGCGCGAGAGGCGTTGATGCTCGGTGCACTGCAAGCCGGGATTGCCTTTTCGAATAGCTCGGTGGCGCTGGTCCACGGGATGAGCCGCCCGATTGGGGCGCATTTTCATGTATCGCACGGGCTCTCAAACGCGATGCTGATGCCGGTGGTAACGCAATGGTCAGCCCCCGCCGCGCTGCCGCGCTATGCTGTGTGCGCGCGGGCAATGGGCTTGGCCGATGATGACGAGGCTGATCAATCTGCGGTCGCCCGGCTGGTCGAGGCGCTCCACCAGATCAACGGCGATCTATCCGTCCCCAGCCCGCGCGACTACGGCATCGATCCCCATCGCTGGGCCGAGCTGATTCCGCTGATGGCGCAGCAGGCGCTGGCCTCGGGTTCACCGGCTAACAACCCGCGATTGGCCAATACTGCCGAGATCGAAGCACTCTATCGCCAGGCGTGGTCCTAGCCTAAGGGGTGAGGCGAATCCGCCCATCGTTCATGCACAAGTAAGAACGATGGGCCTAGGCGTGGCGCCAACCGGGGCCGCGCCGGAGTATTAGCATGGTATCGCCGGTTTTCTTCGACAGCACGGGCCGCCGCCGCCGATTGGTCGGACGGCTGAGTTTTGCGCTGCTCGCGCTGATCGTATTTGCCGCCCTGGTCTTTGCCGCCACCTTGGTCAAGGTTCCCACGACTGCGGCCTTGGCTTTTGGTCGCGAGCGCGAACAGGCCGTGCCGTTCCTCAGCCGTATCGCGCACATTCGCCACAAGTTGCCGCGTCTAGCCCGCGCGAATACCGGCGCTCTGCCGCTGCGGATTGGATTTTACGTCCCGTGGGATGAAGAAAGTGCGACCTCGCTGCACCAGCATTTCGATGAGCTGGATTGGGTTGTCGCGGCTGATGCT
>JAYVML010000210.1:0-2608 GCA_043758955.1 Novosphingobium sp.
GAAGTCGGTCACCGCGACCCGCCCACCGCGGCTGCGCGGCGGGTTCGTCAACCGGGTGTTCGCACTGCATTTTGCCAAAAAGACGCTGGTGCTGAGTACTTACGCCGAACCCGGCGCGCATGGCCGCTGGGAACAGTTCATGATCATGCCGTAAGTTCAGATCCACCCGATCCGTTTGAACCGCACGTACAAAGCGCTGCAAATCGTAAAGATGACCGCCAAAACGATCGGATATCCCCACTTGTAGTGCAGTTCGGGCAAAAAATCGAAGTTCATGCCGTAGATCCCGGCAATCGCGGTCGGTACCGCCAGGATCGCAGCCCAGCCGGCCAGTTGCCGCGTGGTGTCGCCTTGGCGGTGCTGCTCGAGCATCGCGGCGGTTTCGACGATGCTCGACATCGTTTCGCGCAAGTCGGCGATCCGCAGCATTGTTCGGCGGACATGATCGAGCACATCGCGGAACCAAATTCGCGCGCCCGGATCGACCATCGCCAGTTCGGTCGTGGCGAGCCGGTCGCAGACCTCCTCCATCGGCCCGACCACGCGCACGAACCGGCGCAGTTGCCGGCGCAAACGGAAAATCCGGCGGATCGTCGAAGGCTGCGGGAATTCGTCGATGGCGCGCTCCTCCATCACCTGGACGCCGTCGTCGAGCCGTTCAAGGATCGGTTGGTAGCCATCCACCAGATGATCGAGGATCGCATGCGCGACATAGTCCGGTCCTTCGGCTAACCGTTCTGGATCGCTTTCGAGCCGGGTGCGCAATTCGTCGTGCGCACTGATCGTGCCCAACCGCACGGTCACTATAAAATCGTTACCCAGGAAAATCGCGGTCTGGCCGTAGCCTATGTTTTCACCCTCCTCGATCATCGCCGACCGCGCGATGATGAACAGGTGCTGCCCGTAGATTTCCAGCTTGGGGGTTTGCCCGGCCGTCGCCGCATCTTCGACTGCGAGCGGATGCAAGGAAAATTGCCGCCGGACCAGATCGAGCTCTGCGGGCGTGGGATCGCACAATCCGACCCAATCGAATTGCCGCCCACCTGGCAGACTGCGCTCCGCCCCATCGATCAGAAGCGCGTCTTTAAGTCGTTTGCCGCCTGCATAGCGGCGTGCTGCGATCACTGACATGTGCGCCATGTGGCAAAGCAGCGCCGCGCTGGCAATCCCGCACAGAGTTTGTTAAGCGCTCGGTTAAGGCCGACGGTGAAGTCTGCCAGAGGGAACCGTGACCAATGAACGCAGTTACCGCCATCGAACCGTGCCTTGACATGATTATCATCGGGGCCGGGATCTCGGGGATCGGCATGGCCGTGCATCTCAAGCGGGATTGCCCCGGCAAGACCCTGGCAATCCTCGATCAGCGCGACAACCTGGGCGGGACCTGGGATCTGTTCCGTTATCCGGGCATTCGCTCGGACAGCGACATGCACACGCTGGGTTTTTCGTTCGAGCCGTGGACGCACGAGCGCGCCATTGCCGATGGTCCATCGATCCTTTCCTATCTGAACCAAATTACCGCCAAATACGGCCTTGGCCCCGCCATGCGCATGGGCCAAAAAGTCCTTTCGGCCGAGTGGGACAGCACGGCCGCGCGCTGGACCGTGACGAGCCAGGGCAAGGACGGCGCGCAGCAACGGGTGCAGGGCCGGTTCCTGTTCCTGGGTTCGGGCTATTACGATTACGACCAGCCGCATGACGCCGGTTTTGCCGGGCAGGGCACTTTCAAAGGGCCGGTCATCCATCCGCAATTCTGGCCGGCCGACCTCGATTACGCTGGCAAAAAGGTGGTCGTGATCGGATCTGGCGCAACCGCCGTGACGATTGTTCCGGCGCTGGCAAGTTCCGGTGCAGGGCATGTCACCATGCTGCAGCGCACCCCGACCTGGATGGTCAGCCGCCCGGCCAAGGACGGCATGGCCAACCTGTTGCGAAAGGTGCTGCCCGAAAGTCTCGCTTACCGGATCACCCGCGCCAAGAACATTTTCCTGGGCGACTTGATGTTCAAACGCGCGCGCAGCCAGCCCGAAAAGGTCAAGCAGTTTCTGACCAAGCAGCTGCGCAGCCATCTGGGTGAGAGCTATGACGAAGCGGCTTTCACTCCGCCCTACAATCCGTGGGATCAGCGGCTGTGCCTGGTGCCCGATGCCGATTTCTTCGCGGCGGTAAAGGCCGGCACGGCCTCGGTGGTGACCGACCAGATCGACCGTTTCGATGCGCGCGGGATCAAACTCAAATCGGGTAAGCATCTCGATGCCGATATCATTGTCACCGCAACCGGCCTGAAACTTAGTTTTGCGGGCAAGATCGCGGTCAGCGTCGATGGCGCAGCGGTCGATTTTTCACAGCGCTATTTTTACCGCAACTGCATGTTTTCAAACGTCCCCAATCTAGCGGGCATTTTTGGCTATCTCAACGCCAGCTGGACGCTGCGGGTCGATATCGTCGCGCAATATATCACCCGCCTGCTGCGCCAGATGGATACTTACGGCGCCATCGCCGCGACCCCAGCCATGCCGACCGGTGCCGAACCGGCCGAAGACGATATTTTCGACTTCTCCTCGGGCTATATCCAACGCGGCAAGCATCTGATGCCCAAGAACGCGGC
>JAYVML010000211.1:0-15292 GCA_043758955.1 Novosphingobium sp.
CCCGCGCCGGTTTCGGCGATGATCCGGGTCTTGCCCATGCGGATCGCGAGCAGGATTTGCCCGATGCAATTGTTGATCTTGTGCGCGCCAGTGTGGTTAAGCTCGTCGCGCTTGAACCACACTTGCGCGCCGCCCAGTTCTTCAGTCAAACGCGGCGCAAAATAGAGCGGGCTGGGGCGTCCGACGTAATGCGCAAGCAGGTCGCCGAATTCGGCTTTGAATTCGGGATCAGCCTTGGCAGCAGTATATTCGCACTCCAGTTCGAGAATCAGCGGCATCAACGTTTCGGCGACATATCGCCCGCCAAACTGGCCAAAATGCCCGCGTTCGTCGGGCTGGGTGCGGAAAGAATTTTTTTGGTTTGAAGCGCTCATGATGTGTCTGCGCTTGGCAGAGAGGCACCGTGAAGTCCAGTGTTGGAGCTGCCACCAATGGTTAACTTACTGGTAATATTACAATCCATTAGTATCGTAATATGTGATAAGTTTAACGCAATAGACCGACATTCAGGAACGATTGAACATATGGTTCATTGTGACGACAGGTCAGCAACGCCACCGTGGCGGCCTGTCCTGATGCAGCGCTGAATCGTCCAAGGAGTATGTCATGCGTAAATTTGTCCTGCCGCTCATCGCTTCGTTGGCCTGTGCCACTCCGGCGCTGGCGAGTGACACCCGCGTTGAAGTACGTGGGGGTGCCATCGGGTCAAATGGTGTGACCAAAGCCACTTACGGTGCCGCTGCCGGGGTCGATTTCGATCTTGCTCCACTGACCTTCGCGGGCGTCGAAGTCTCGGCCGACAAGATCGATCAGGCCGGAACTAAAGTGGCGTATGGAGTTACCGGGCGGTTTGGCGTGAAGGCGGGGCCGCTAACCAGGCTATTCGTTGCCGGTGGTTACTCCACCAAACCGTGCGACCTTTGCAAAGGTAGCTGGCATACGGGCGCCGGGATTGAACAAAGCATCATCGGGCCGCTTTACCTCAAGGCCGAATATCGTCACTTTTTCACCCGCAACGGCGGACCAGCTTCGAACTCGGTCGTTGGCGGCGTTGGGATGAGTTTCTAAGCGGCTGCCACCGCGGTTAGAAGCAAGGGCGGTTCGGCAACGGGCCGCCCTTTTGCTAGGCGGTGCGCGCGGCCGCGCAAAACGCCGCGATCAGCGCGCAGTCTTTGACCCCCGGCGCGCTTTCAACGCCCGACGAAGTATCGACCAGTGGCGCGCCCGTCAGCGTAATGGCGGTGCCGACATTTGCGGCGGTTAATCCCCCAGCCAATCCCCACGGCAACGGGGCCTGCCAGCCGCTCAGCAAAGCCCAGTCGAACGACAATCCCATTCCGCCCGGCAAGTCTCCTTTTGAAGTTTTTGCATCGAGCAAGATAAAATCAGCGGCTCCCACATAGTCTGCTGCGCGCGCCAAGTCCGCACGTGAAGAGACGCTGATCACTTTCCATACGGGTATGGCCAAGCCCGCCCGCAGCTGTGCCACGCGGGCTGGGCTTTCGCCGCCGTGGAGCTGCAAAACATCGAGCTTTGCAGCAGCGATTGCGGCGGTCATCGCCGTATCGCAATCATCGACAAACACTCCGACCCGGCTGATGCGGCCCGCTGCCTGCGCCGCTAATGGCTTGACCTGATCGAGCGATACAAAGCGCGGACTGCGGACATAGAAGTTGAAGCCGACATAGTCAGCCCGGGCCGCGATCACCGCCGTGAGCGTCTCAGCCGTAGTGATACCGCAAATCTTGATCGCTGGGGCAGACATGCCGCGCGCACTAGCGCTGGGTCGCTTACGGCGCCAGTTCGAACTGCATCGCCACACTGACCGCCGCTTCAACCTCACCGGCCGAAATTGGCGTCGATTCGGCGTCGGCTTTGAGCGCCCTGGCATACATCGGTTGCGGGGGAGAATAGCCGCCGCTCTCGCTGATTGAGACGATCCGCAGTACCCGCATCCCAGCGGCGCGGGCATAAAGCTCAGCGCGGGCGCGGCCATTGCGGACCGCGCTGACCCGGGCTTCATCGTTGGCCGCGCTGGGATCGGAGAGCTGGAAGCTGGGCCCGTTGACCTGATTGGCCCCGGCGCCGACCAGCGCATCGAGCACTTTGCCGAAGTTCTTAATATCGCGCGAGCGGATCATGACGGTGTTGGTCGCCTGATAACCGACGATCCGCGGCTCTTGCATCATTTGCCCATTGGAGCCCATCACCTGCGGGCCGTAAAGCGGATTGAGGCTAATCTGGTTAGTCTGGATATCCTTGTCAGCAATTCCGGCCCGCTTGAGCGTGGCGATCACGCGGCTCATATCGGCGGCATTGGCGCTCAGCGCCTCACCGGCGGTCTTGCCTTGGCTGGTCACCCCGGCGTTGAACACGGCAAGGTCGGGCACGCGCGCGGTCTTGCCCTCGGCGGTCAGCGTAAGCAGCGCGCTGGTCGCGGCGATCGGAGCCTGGACGGCTTGCGCGATAGCGACACCGGGAAGTGCGAGCGCCAGCGCCAGCGGGGCGCCAATCAAGGCGAGGCGGGCATACTTGAGTGCGTTCATGGACGGAATTCTCCTTGACAGTCTGACTATGCGGCCCCGCCTTACCGCGACCTGAACCTACAGTGTGGCTTCGATCGCGCGGGCGGCGGCGGCCGGGTCTTCTGCGCGCGCAATTGGCCGCCCGATCACCAGCACGCTGGCCCCGGCATCGCGCGCGGCGCGCGGCGTAACTGCACGTTTTTGATCGCCGAGTGCGGCATCGACAAGGCGCAGGCCGGGCACCACCAGAAAGCCGTCTTTCCACTGCGCGTGGACCGCCGCCACTTCATGGCCTGAGCAAACAATCCCGTCGAGTCCGGCAGCTTGCGACAGTTCCGCCAGTCGCAGCACCTGATCGCGGGCGTTGCCGTTAATCCCGGTAGCCGCCATGTCGGCCTCATCAAGACTGGTCAGCAAGGTCACCCCGACCACCCGGCAATGCGCGCCCGCCGCCGCCTTAGCATCTTCCATCATGGCTTGCCCGCCGCTGGCATGGACGGTGACAATTGCGGGTTCGAGTACGTGGATCGCCTGCATCGCCCCGGCGACGGTGTTGGGAATATCGTGCAGCTTCAGATCGAGGAAAATCGGTAGGCCCAGTTTGTGGACCTCAAGTACGCCGTGGTGACCGTGAGCGAGGAAGAATTCCAGCCCGAGCTTCAGCCCACCGATATGCGCCGACGCTTTTTTGGCGACCTCCAGCGCGGTATCCAGTCGCGGGAAATCTAGCGCCAGGTAGATCGGGTTGGTGTTCATTGGGGGCGGGCTGGCGGTTCCCACCGAACGACTGGTTCATGTGTTACCGGATCTGGGTGAGCCGTGACCGGAACCGCAACCGGTGATGATGTGCTGGCGGCCCGGACTGAATTTTCCAACGTTCCGATCCGGCGGTTCCAGCGCCAGCTGGCGCCTTTGTGTAGCAGCCACATCGGCACCAGACCGATCACGAAAAATAGCAGCGCGACTAGCCCAACCGGCCACTGAAAGGAAAGAAACGTTCCATCGCCCTGTGGCCAAAACCGAACGGGCACCCAATTCCAGTTGATTGCGATGAACGCCGTCAGCGCGATCAGCAGGATAACCCAGCCAATGGTGCGGAAGATCTGCATCGGGTAAGTCCTTCCTTGGGCCAGTGAACTGCAGCAATACTAGGCGGGAATTAATATGAAGGGAAGGGTGCGTCGTCCCGGGCCGAACCCTGGACGACGAACTACTCGCCGAACACCCGTTCGAACACGGTGTCGACCGCCTTGAAGTGATAATCGAGGTTGAACTTTTCCGCGAGCTCAGCTGGTGAAAGCGCTGCGGTCACTTCGCTATCGGCTTGCAGCAGTTCGAGCAGGTTCAATGCCCCATCGCTCTCCCAAACCTTCATCGCGTTGCGCTGCACCAGGCGGTATGCTGTGTCGCGCTCCAGCCCGGCTTGGGTCAGCGCCAGCAGCACCCGCTGCGAGTGGACCAGCCCGCCCATTTTATCGAGGTTCTTTTGCATCCGCTCGGGATAGATCAGCAGCTTGTCGATCACGCTGGTGAGGCGGGCGAGGGCAAAATCGAGCGTGATCGTCGCATCTGGTCCAATGTACCGCTCGACCGACGAGTGCGAGATATCGCGCTCATGCCACAGCGCGACGTTTTCCAGCGCCGGGGTCACGGCGGAGCGTACCATGCGCGCCAGCCCGGTCAGGTTTTCGGTCAAGATCGGGTTGCGCTTGTGCGGCATCGCCGACGAGCCCTTCTGCCCCGGCGAGAAATATTCCTCTGCTTCCAGCACCTCGGTCCGCTGCAAATGGCGCACTTCAATCGCCAGCCGTTCGATCGAACTGGCGATCACCCCCAGCACCGCAAAGAACATCGCGTGCCGGTCGCGCGGGATTACTTGCGTGCTCACCGGCTCGACGACGAGGCCCAGCTTTTCCGCGACATAGGCCTCAACCGCCGGGTCGATATTGGCAAAGGTGCCGACCGCGCCCGAGATCGCGCAGGTCGCGATCTCGGCTCGCGCTGCTATCAGCCGCGCCTTGTTCCGATCAAACTCGGCATAGGCACTTGCCAGCTTGAGCCCGAAGGTCGTCGGCTCGGCATGGATCCCATGGCTGCGACCGATGGTGGGGGTGTACTTGTGTTCGAGCGCGCGGCGCTTGATCGCGGCCAGCAGCGCGTCGAGATCGGCCAGCAGCAGGTCCGATGCCTGTGCCAGCTGCACGGACAGCGTCGTGTCAAGCACGTCCGAACTGGTCATGCCCTGATGCATAAACCGCGCCTCCGGCCCAACCTGCTGCGCCACCCAATCGAGGAAGGCGATCACGTCGTGCTTGGTCACGGCCTCGATGGCGTCAATCGCGGCGACGTCGATCTTGGGTTTGGACGCCCACCAGTCCCACAGCGCCTTGGCCCCGCTTGGCGGCACCACGCCCAATTCGCCCAGCTTCTGCGTGGCATGCGCCTCAATCTCAAACCAGATCCGAAACCGCGCCTCTGGCTCCCAGATCGCGGTCATCGCGGGGCGGGCGTAGCGGGGGACCATCGAGCGTACTCCTGTTGGGCAGATGCTGGAGCCGCTAGGGGGAGGGGGGCCGGAAGGCAAGGGGCCGGCCGCATCCAACACAGCTCATTCTGCAGCTTGTCATCGCCTTCGCATTGCGATTGCCCGATTAAAGCTAGCACGCAAACGGCGCATTGGGGGAGAAGTTTTGGCGGGCCAACCAAACCCTCGACAACTTTCGCAAACCACGCCACCACGCGGCTAGTGCAGCCATTTGTCACCAGTCGCCGTTCGTTTATCGCCGCCGCAGCGGCGCTGGCGCTAATGCCGCGGCGGCTGCGCGCGCAGGAGGTTCGCATGTTCACGTCCAATCGGCCTTCACCCGGCGCGCGGCAGTTTGTCAGCCCGGCGGTCGAGCGGGAGATCGAGCGCGTCACAACGCTGATTGCCGACCCGGAGCTGGCCTGGCTGTTCCAGAACTGCTTTCCCAATACGCTCGACACCACGGTGTTCATGGGTGAGGTTTCGGGCCAGCCCGATGCCTTCGTCATCACCGGTGACATCCCATGCCTGTGGCTGCGCGATTCGGCGGCGCAGCTTCGGCCTTACCTGCATCTGGCGCGCGGTGATGCGCAGCTGACCAAGCTTTATCGCGGACTGATTCACCGCCACGCCCGCTGTGTGTTGATCGATCCTTACGCCAACGCCTTCATGCGCGATCCTACCGCCATGAGCAGTCTCGACTGGTCAAAAATAGACCAGACCGAGATGAAGCCCGGGGTCGCCGAGCGCAAATGGGAGGTCGATTCGCTGTGCTATGTGCTGCGGCTGGCTTACGATTACTGGCAGGCGAGCGGCGATGCCGAGCCGTTCGACGCGGTCTGGGCTGAGGCTGCGAAGGCCATCGTCGCCACGTTTAAGGCGCAGCAGCGCCGCAGCGGTCCCGGCCCGTACCGCTTCCAGCGGCGCAGCGAACAGCCGACCGAGACCACGCTCGCCGGGATCGGAGTGCCGACTCGCAAGACTGGGCTGATCCATTCGGCCTTCCGCCCCTCGGACGATGCCTGTACGTTTCCCTGCAACATTCCCGCCAACCTGTTTGCAGTGGCAACTTTGCGCGAATTGGCCGCGCTGGCCGAAGGTGTGCTTCACGATGCAGCGCTGGCTGGCGAGGCGCGTGCGCTGGCCGACGAGGTTGAGACGGCGGTCTATCAGCATGGCACGATGCTGCTGCCCGATGGACGGCGGGTGTTCGCCTATGAGACCGACGGCTATGGCAACCACTTGTTTATGGACGATGCCAACGTGCCGTCGCTGCTGGGGCTGGCGTACCTGCACTGTGTGCGGCGCGATAATCCGCTTTGGCAAACCACCGCCACCGCCGTGTGGAGCGAGGCTAATCCGTGGTTCTTTTCAGGGCGCGTGGCGGCGGGCGTGGGCGGGCCGCACATCGGCGAGCGGCAAATTTGGCCCATATCGATCATCGTGCACGCGCTTTCGAGCAGCGATGACACGGTGATCGCCGGGGCGCTGAAAACGCTGCGCGCCACGCACGCCGGCACTGGGTTCATGCACGAATCCTTCGATCAGGATGATCCCACGCGTTACACCCGCAAGTGGTTCGCCTGGGTCAATGGGCTATTTGGCGAACTGGTGGTTAAGGTAGCGGCGGATCGCCCGCACTTGCTGGCGGCGCGATACGGCTAAGCGGGCCAGCGAAAATTAAGTGCGATTTCGCCAGTTACCTGACCATCCTCAGCAAAACTCCGCTCGATAATCACGCCTCTGCCCGCCTGATCGACCGCCACCACGCTCGAGCAACGCGTGCCATAGTGTTCGCCTCGGATGAACGGGGCTGCGAACGGATTATCCGGATCGGCGGGGTCCGGGCGCTGATCGCCGAGCGGTTGGAGCAAGTCGGGTGGTTCGCCGTCGCGCTCCAACCAAGCGGTCAGCGCGGTTTCGAGCGTCACGGTCTTGAACCAGCGCTCGTCCGGCGCGCCGTTCGCTAGGCCGTGGATGCCGGGGGGGAGCGTGCGGCTCTGCGGGGCGGGATGATTGGTCATCAGTTCAGCCCGGCTATCCGTCACGGTGAGCAGGTTGAACGGATTGAGCGTGGTCAAGTCAGGCAGCGGCGTTCTCGTCAGCCAATCGGTCACCAGCGCCCCGCGTGAGGTCTTGCCGGGCAGCGGACCACCTTTCAGTCGGCGGTTGGTGACCAAAGCGAACCGGCCATTCGAGTGAACTCCAAGCCAGGTCCCCCCGGCCTGCAAATCCCGCCCAGCCAGCACACCATTGTCCCAGCGGGCAAGGGGCGCGGTAGCGCGCACGTGGGCCTCGTCGCGATTGCCGATTGCCACCAGCCGCCAGCGCGGATGCGCCATCCAGGCCATTGCAGCAACACACATCAGATCAGCCCTTTGGCCTTCAGGCTGACGTAACCTTCCTTGCCAATAATCACGTGGTCGTGGACTGTAATGCCAAGCAGCCGTCCGGCCTCGGCAATCTTGTTGGTGATCTGCACGTCGGCGCGGCTCGGCTCGGGCGAGCCGGAGGGGTGGTTGTGCACCATGATCAACGACGACGCGCCCAGGTCGAGCGCTTTCTTGACCACCTCGCGCGGGTGGATAGCCGCTTCATCAAGCGTCCCGTCGCTGAGCTGATCGTCGAGGATGAGGCGGTTTTTGGTGTCCAGATAAAGCACGCGCACGCGCTCGTGGCGCAAGTGCGCCATGTCGATTGTCAGATAATCGATTAACACCTGCCAGCTCGACAGCACGGGCGATTCCTGCACCCCCGTTCGCGCCAACCGTCGCGCAGCCAGCGCCACGATCTTGAGCGCCGCCGCGCTGGTTTCGCCCATCCCGGCGTGATTGGCCAAAGCCGCCGCTTCGGCATTAAGCACGCCGGCCAGCCCGCCGAAGCGTTTGAGCAGCGCTTTTGCCAGCGGTTTCATGTCCTTGCGCGGGACCGCAGTCATCAGCAGATATTCGATCAGTTCATAGTCAGCCAGCGCCTCGGACCCGCCGCCTAGCAGCCGGGTGCGCAGCCGCGCGCGGTGGCCGGCGCTGTCATGCAGGGGATCGTTTTTCTCTGCCACGCGTTCACTTCCCTGTTCGCCGCATTCCATTGCCTTTCCCGGGCGACGCGCGCAAGGGTGCAGCAATGTCGGGACCTGACGGCCAAGAGATTAAAGAAGCGCAGGATTTACCCAATGCCTCGCGGCGGCGCCGTCGCTGGCGCATGGTAAGCGTACTGGCAGCGGTGCTGGCGATGGTTCTGCTTGGCGCGTGGTTGGCGCGTGAGCGGATTGCACACAAGGTCATTAACGACCGACTTGAAAACTTGGGCTTGCCTGCGACTTACAAAATCCAGAAGATCGGTGCCACGCGCGAGATTCTGACCGACATCGTGATTGGCGATCCGGCGCATCCAGACTTTACGGTTGAACGGGCCGAGGTGGGGATCGTGCCGACTTTCGGCCTGCCCACGATCGGCCGTATCACGCTATTTCGGCCGCGGCTATATGGGCGGATTGCCCAAGGCAAGATTAGCTTCGGTTCGCTCGACAAGGTATTATTTGCGAACAAGGGCGGACCCAAGGGTTTACCTGATCTCGATCTGACGCTGATCGGTGGTCGCGCGCGGATCGACAGCGCCGCCGGACCGCTTGGGCTCTCCGCCGAAGGGGCGGGCAATCTGCGGGGTGGCTTTGCCGGGACGCTGGCGGCCATCGCCCCGGCGCTGAATCTGGGCGCGTGCAACCTGCAGCGGTTGAGTGCCTATGGCCAAATCACGGTCAGCGCAGCCGCCCCCCAGTTTGATGGACCTGTGCGGCTGCAGGCGCTCGACTGCCCCAAAAGCCGGCTTACCTTGCGTGACGCGAATTTGCAGCTGATTGCCAAGCTCGGGCCTGCGTTCGATGCTGCTGATGGCAGCTATGCGCTGGCTAGCAGCACGCTTGGCTTCAAGGGTAATCAACTGGCCAGCGCCAGCGGATCTGGCAACTTATCGTGGGCCAAGGGCGATCTTACCGTGGCTTACAAACTCAAGGGTCAAGGACTGGCAGCAGGCGGGATCAAGGCCGACGCGGTGGCGCTCGAAGGGATGGCGCGCAGCCACGACCGCATGGCCAGCTTCAGCAGCGAGGGCGCGCTGGGCGCATCGGGGCTGTCGCCCGGACATGCCTTGGAAGTCACATTGGCAAGTCTCGAGAAATCGGGTGCTGGAACGCTGATCGCGACGCTTGCCAGTCAGTTGCGCAGTGCCTTAGCGCGCGAGACATCGCGCAGCAGTTTGGCCGCGACCTTCCAGCTGCGGCAAAGCGGACAGCTGACCAATCTGACCCTGCCCGGGGCTTTGTGGCGCGGCGGCAGCGGCGCGCGGCTGGCTGCGCTCTCACACGTGGCGGTCACGCTGGGCGGACAGGGCGGGATGCTGTTGGCCGGCAATCTGGTCACCGACGGGCCCGGTCTGCCGCATATTGAGGGGCGGTTTGAACGTCGCGGCGGCGGCGGCGGGGGGGCGCTGGCTTCGCTGGTAATGGCGCCGTACCGCGCCGGGGATAGCATGGTCGCTTTGCCTGAGTTCAAGTTGGTGCAATTACCCACGGGCGCGCTCGGCTTCGCCGGCCGCGCGCTGGTCACCGGGGCAGTGCCCGGCGGACGAGTGGATAATCTGGCGTTGCCGATTGAAGGTAACTGGTCGTCCGGCGTTGGTCTGGCAGTGCTGCGCCGCTGCACGCTGCTCAGCTTCGACCGGTTCAAGATCGCAAATCTCATGCTGATCGGACAATCGCTGACCGTCTGCCCTGGACCTGATGGCGCAATCCTGCGGAGCGACGCGCGTGGCACGCGGGTTTCCGCCGGAACTGCCGGATTGTCGCTTACTGGGACTCTTGGCAGCACCGCAATCCGGTTGCGCAGCAAGGCAGTCGGGATGGCTTGGCCTGGAGCGCTGGTTGCGCGCAGCATCGACGTGTCGGTGGGGCCGAAAAATTTCCCAACCACACTCAAGATTGCGCTGCTCAATGCGACGCTGGGCACGTCAATCACGGGCAAATTTGCCGGCACCGAACTCAAGCTAAACGCGGTGCCGATCGACGTCCTGGACGCGGCGGGTAACTGGCGCTTTGCGAACAAGGAGTTCACTGTCCAAGGTGCCAGCCTGACGGTCAAGGACCGGCTAAAGGATGCGCGGTTCTATCCGCTGGTGGCGCGCGACGCGACGCTCAGCTTGCGTTCGACCACGTTCAAAGCGAATGCGCTGCTGCGCGAACCCAAGTCTGATCGGCTGGTGACCGAGGCCAGGATCGTGCACGATCTCGATACCGCCAGCGGCCACGCCGACCTGCTGGTACCGGGAATTCTATTTGATCGCGGGCTTCAACCCGACACGCTGACCTATCTCAGTCAAGGCGTGATCGCGTTGGCAAAAGGCACCGTCTATGGTCAGGGCCGGATCGACTGGAACCGCTCAGGCGTCGTCAGCACCGGCGATTTCGCCACCGACAACCTTGATTTCGCCGCTCAGTTTGGCCCGGTTAAAGGGGCGCGCGGGACGGTTCATTTCGATGATTTGCTGGCCCTGGTCACGGCGCCGAATCAGACGCTACATGTCGCCTCGATCAATCCTGGGATCGAGGTCAACGACGGCGATGTCTCGTACCAGCTCGAACCCGGCCATCTGTTGGTTGTAAACGGAGCGAAGTGGCCATTTATCGACGGCTCGCTTCAGTTGCTGCCGACCCGGTTCGTGCTTGGCGGGGCCGATGTGCGGCATTTCACGATCAAGGTGAACGCGCTCAATCTGGCGAAATTTGTCCAACGAATTGGCCTCAGCAACATTTCCGCAAGTGGTATGTTTGATGGTGAACTTCCGTTGGTTTTCGATCAAAATGGCGGGCGGATCGAAAACGGCATCCTAGTATCGCGCGCGCCAGACGGCAATCTCTCGTACATTGGCGAGCTTACCTACAAAGACTTGTCACCGATGGGGAATTTTGCGTTTCAAGCGCTCCGCAGCCTTAATTTCAAACACATGGAAATCGGGCTGCAAGGCCGGTTAGACGGCGAGATCGTGACCAAGCTGCGGATTGACGGGGTCAGCCAGGGTCAAGGCGCCAAACGTAACTTCATAACCCAGCGTTTTGCCCAGCTGCCAATCCGCTTCAACATCAATATCCGCGGCCCGTTCCATCAGCTGATTACCTCGTTCAAATCGCTATACGATCCAACTTACGTGAAGGATCCGCGCAGCCTCGGGCTGATCGGTCCCGCCAGTCCACCGCCCGGTGAACCGCAGCCGGTTCCGGTTCCTTCAGCAAAACCGCCGGAGATCGTGCCAGCGGGCGCGCCGCCGCCGCAGAAAAACGACGATATTCAGCATTCAGACAGCAGGACAAGTCCATGAACAGCTTCGAATTGACCAACCGCGCCTTCGCTGCGAAAACCCGGCACATGCAGGGCCCAGAAATGGATATCGCGATGAGGAGACGGAGGCCGCACCGCGGCGGAGTAACTGCTGCGGGGATGTTGCTGGGCAGCGCACTGGCGCTCGGTGGATGTGTTTCGGTGACTGCGCCGGACAAGCCGATCGTGATTGAGTTGAACATCAATATCAAACAGGAAGTGGTGTACCGCCTCGCGGCCGATGCCGCGAACACGGTGGACAAGAATCCTGACGTGTTTTGAAAATGGAGTTTTGAGTGATGACCCGGTTGATCCAACGCAATACCTCTAACCTGCGCCGCGCGGGATTGAGCGGCGTGGCGCTCGGCCTGTTACTGTCAGCGATGCCGGTAGCAGCAGAGACTGCCAATCCGGCCTACATCGCCGCTCGTGCCGCTGGTCAGGTGGGTGAGCAGGTCGACGGTTATCTCGGCTTCCCTTCTTCACCCAGCTCGGACGTGCGCCGCACGGCTGACGACGTGAATATCAAGCGCCGCGCAATTTATGCCGAGCGCGCTGAGGTTAACCATTCGACGGTCGAGGAATATGCCTTCACCACTGGGTGTCGCTTGATCCTCAAAACCAGGCCAGGCGAAAAGTATCAGTCGCCCGACGGGGCTTGGCGGACCCGCACAGCGGAAGCACCAATGCGCGATAGCCACTGCCCGGCAGCAAACGCGCCCGTCAACTGAACTTTTATACCGCACTACGGGGCGCTGACAGCACTGGTCGGCGCCCCTTTTTGCGCTGTGGTTGACTTCGGACACTTGCTTGCCTAAGGGGACGGCGCTTCGCGGGAAAGCCTGTCTTTCCGGCAAATTTCGTTCGATTTGTCCGCTTTTTGACCCCAATTTTCAGACCAGGGATTGTTGACCTTCGTGGTGCAAGACTCAACCGATCCGACCACCCCGCCGCCGGCTGAAGACCCGGCACTCGTTTCGCTGCAACACCGCCTTGATGCGGCGCGGCAGGCTGAGGACGAGCGGCTAGCGCGCGAACATGTGCCGCTGCGCGATCAACGCCGCTCGGTCGGGATGCAGGTGGCCTCAACCATGGTAGGTTATCCGCTCGGCGGGATCGTCATCGGCTGGGGGCTCGATCAGTTATTCGGGACTCATCCGTGGATCATGCTCGGTCTTATGTTCATGGCTTTTGCTGGCGCCTGCCTGCAAGTGGTGCGCGGTAATAACAACCGCCAGAACTAGCCGCGATTTTAACGCAGGGATAAATGCAAAGTGGCAGGTGCAGCCAAAATTGATCCGATGAGCCAGTTTACGATCACGCCGATTGGCAGTGATACGCTGACTGCATCGCCATTCCAGTTCACCAATTCGTCGCTGTGGATGCTGATTGTGTTTGCCGCCGTTCTGGCATTCATGTGGGGCGGGATGAAGCGGCAGCTGGTGCCGGGCCGGTGGCAGGTTGCAGTCGAAGGAATGACCGGTTTCCTCGACAATATTACCCGTTCGTCGATCGGCGCCGAGGGCCGCCGCTATCTGCCGTGGGTGTTCACCGCCTTCGTGTTCATTCTGTTTTCCAACTGGATCGGCGCGATGCCGTTCGGGATTGTCCCGGGCGCGCACCCGTTTACGGTGACCAGTCAGTTCTCCGTCACCATGGTGATGAGCCTGGTCAGCTTTGGCATCGTACTCGGGGTTGGTTTCTGGAAGCACGGGCTGCACTTTTTCTCGCTGTTCGTGCCTAAGGGCGCGCCGTTTGTGCTCAAGTTGTTTATCGCGCCCGTGGAATTCGTTAGCTTCATCGTGCGTCCGTTCAGCCTTGGCCTGCGGCCATTTATCGCGATGTTTGCGGGCCACGTGCTGCTTGACGTGTTTGGCAACTTCGTGGTGCAGGGGCTCAACGCTGGTGGGCCAATGGGTTACGCGATTTCGGCGCTGTGCTTCGTCTTTGTGACCGGGGTTAGCGCGCTTGAATTGCTGGTTGGGGCGATTCAGGCATACGTTTTCGCGCTGCTAACCGCGCTCTACATCAATGACGCGGTCAATCTTCACTGAGTTCAACAAACCCTTTTCGTTCAACGCATTTTCAATCGGAGTTTTTAAAATGGATCTCGCTTCTGCAAAGGTTATCGGTGCCGGTCTTGCGGCAATTGGCGCAGGCGCTGCGGCGGCCGGCGTGGGCAACGTGTTCGGCAGCTTTCTCCAGGGTGCATTGCGCAACCCGGGCGCAGCCGCTGGCCAGACCACCACGCTGTACATTGGCTTCGCGGCTGCGGAACTGCTCGGCCTGATGGCCTTCGCGGTTTCGATGATCATCCTCTACGCCCAGTGATTTCAGCGTGATATGGTCGGCCAGGGGTAAATCCTCCGGCCGACATTTTGATCGAGAGTATACATGCCGCAAATCGCGCAAATCGCACTGGTCTACCAGTCGCAATGGTTCTGGCTGCTGGTGGTGCTGGCGGGGATTTACTACGTCGTTGGCAAGGGCATCGTGCCCAAGGTTGAGGCGACCATAGATCACCGCGATGCAACGATCGCGGCTGATCTGGCGGCGGCGCAAGCTTCCCAAGCCGAAGCCGATGCAGCTGAAGAGCAGTTGCGCGCCAACGACTTGACCGCGCGTAGTAATGCTCAGGCGACCACCATCGAGGCGAAAGCCAATGCTGCCAAAGCGGGTGAAACGCGGTTGGCAGCGGCGGATGCCGCAAGCGCCAAATTGATGGCCAGGGCCGAAGCGCGCATCGCTGCTTCGCGCAGCGCCGCGCTGGCGAGCATCGAAAGCGTAGCCGCCGAAGCCGCGCAGCAGATTGTCGCCAAGGTTTCGGGCGCGAGCGTGACGGCGGCGGCGGCGACCAAGTTTGTGAAGGCGGTATTGGCCAATGGCTAACCTGATCCTGCTCGCCGCTGCGGCGGAGCACCACGAAGAAGCAACTGCGCTAGGGATGAGCGCGGGCGGCTGGGTCGCACTGTCGATGCTTACGGTGTTCGGCGTCATGCTGCGCGCCGGAGTGCCCAAACTCATTGCCGGGATGCTCGACAAGCAGATCGCCGAAATCCGCGCACAACTTGACCAGGCCAAAGCGCTGCGCGCCGAAGCCGAAGCGCTGCGCGCGCAGTATTCAGCCAAGATCGCCGGGGCCCAAGCTGATGCTGCGGCGATGGTCGAGCATGCCCGACATGAGGCCGAAGCCATCATCGCGCACGCTGAAGCGCAAACCAGCGCGCTGATCGCGCGGCGCGAAAAAATGGCGCAGGACAAGATTGGCGCGGCCGAACGCGCCGCGCTGGCCGATGTCCGCGCCACCGCCGCCAACGCTGCCACCATGGCCGCGCGCGGATTGATCGCTGAAAACCATGACGCCAACGCGGATAAGGTGCTGATCGATACGGCAATCGCCGGGCTGTAAGGATTTTTGAGAGCTTGGAGAGGGGGGAGGGGGCGGTCCTAAGGATCGCCCTTCTTTCGTTCGGCTAGGGTTCGAATACGATCTTACCGACAATTTCACGCGCCGCCATTGCCGCAAAGCCCTCACGCCAGTCACTGAGCGGCAGCACCCGGTCAATGTGCGGGCGGATCAGCCCCTGCGCTGCCATCGCCAACAAAGTATCGCGGAATGCCGCGCCGCGCTGTGGAAAGCGCCGGGCATATTCCCCAGCGCGCACGCCGACAATCGAAAAGCCCTTGATTAGCGGGATGTTGGTTGAGACATCGGCGATCCGCCCGCCTGCAAACCCCACAACCAGCAGCTTGCCGCCAAACGCCACGCAGCGCGTGCTTTCGTCGAATACGTCGCCGCCAACCGGATCGTATACCAGATCGCACAGCGCACCGCCCGTGATCTCGGCGACTCTTTCACGGAACTTGCCCGAGGC
>JAYVML010000212.1:0-1785 GCA_043758955.1 Novosphingobium sp.
GCGTCATGCCTTCGGTATTGCAGCGCGGCAGGACGAGCGCCGCGCCCTTGCCCTCGGTCGGGCAGATCGCGCCGTAGATATAGGCCGAGGTCGTGCGCTGGTCCTTGGGTGCCGACGGTCGTGTTCCCCGCCGCGCCCAACGGCGGGTGATGCCGTTCTTCTGGCCGACCCGCGCCTCGTCCTGCCACCACAACTCTATGGGTGTGCCGCGGGGGAGCGCCGCCCGGATCGCTGCCACCTGGGCAGGGAAGTTTTTTTAAACGCCGGGATGGCATCGGCGTCCTGCGCATGATGGCGCGGGCGTGCTGTCAGCTTGCGGTATCCCATCGCGCGCAGCTCGCGGCTCAGCGTCTGGGTGCTGATCGACACCGCGAACTCGTCGTGGACCCACGCCGCGAGATCGACCAGCCGCCAGCGCATAACACCGTGTGCCGCAGGGATCGGGCCACTCTCGACGGCCGCCGCCAGCGCCGCCCGCTGGGTCGCATCGAGGCGCGGGCGACCCCCGGGGGCTTTGCCGTCGACCAGGCCATCTGGCCCCTCGCGGTTGAACCGGAGCACCCAGTCCCGCACCGTTTGCAGGCCGACGCCGCCGATCCGCGCCGCTTCGCTCCGGCTGCCACCATCATAAATCACCGCCAGCGCCAGAAGCCGACGGACCTGCCCGGCATCGCGACGCGACTGCGCCAGCCGCCGCAGCTCCGCCGCCGTAAAGCCGTCCCGCAACCCTATCGCCGCCGCCATCGCAACCTCCCTCGAAAGGGAATGTTGAATCACATCAGCGGCCTCTTGGGAATCGCCCGCGTGAGTCAGGCCTCACGATCGCTAGTATCAGCGCACCTGTTGCCACGTTTTGTGATGGACTCCAATTAGCCTTTGATTGCGCCCGCTGTCATTGAGCGGCCGACATGGCGGTAGGCCAGCAGCCCCACCAGCATCGGTGGCAGCGTGCCCAGCATCATCACTGCCGCCGCCACCCCCCATTGCACGCCGCCGCCGGAGGTGGCGAATAAGAACGACGCGCCGACCGTGACCGGCACCGCAGCGCGGGTGGTCAACATCAGGCCGAACAGAAACTCGTTCCAGGCGGTGACGAAGCCCAGGACCATGGCGGAGGCCAGGATCGGTGCCGCCATCGGCAGCGTCACCCGCAGCAGGATGGCCAGCGTGGTGGCGCCATCGAGCCGGGCGGCTTCCTCCAGCTCGATCGGCTGGTCCCGCACGGCACCGGCGAACAGCACCAGCATCAGCGGCAGGTTGACCAGGCACAGGATCAGCGCGAGGCCAATCCGTGTGTCGAGCAGCCCGGCCGCCTGGTAGAGCAGATAGAGCGGGATCGAGAACACAATCAGCGGCACCGCGCGTAGCTCCACAGCCACCGCCAGCAGCCAGCGCCGCGCGGTGCCGAGCCGCACCAGCGCATAGGCGGCCGGCAGGCTCAGCGCCACTGCCAAGAGCGTGCCCAGCCCGGCGGCGACCAGGCTGTTGGCGAGGTAGCGCAGGATGTTGAAACGGTCGGCGATGGCGAAGACGCGGGCGTAGTTGGCCAGCGTCGGGTGCGCGATCACCAGCGAGGCGCTGCTGACGATCTCCGCCTCGCTCTTGATCGAAGTGACGACCGTGGAGATCACCGGGAAGTCAAGCACGATGACAGCGACCACGAAAGCCAGCCAGCGCAGCAGCGTCACCGCGCGCCTCATAGCCGCAGCCCGCGCCAGGCCAGCGCCAGCACGCCGCCCGCAATCAGCAGCAGCAGCAAGGAGGCGGCGACCGCGAGGCCGATGT
>JAYVML010000213.1:0-14848 GCA_043758955.1 Novosphingobium sp.
CGCGCGGCGCCGCCGTGGGCGCTGGCCATGTTCGATGCGATGACCTTCGATCTGGTTTACCTCAGTTTCCTCTATTCGGCCTGCATCGCCATGGCGCTCAAGGCCGCTCCGCTGTTCCCGCGCATGCTGGCCTATACCTGGCTGTGCGACGTCCTGATGCAGGTAGCGATTGCCCGCTACACCATCAGCGCCGGCGGATTGCCACCCGAAATTGCCGCACCGTTGCAGGCCTTTCTCGCCGGGAATATCAAAAAGGTATTAATCAGCGTCATGATTTGGCTACCCTACCTGCTCGTATCAAATCGCGTAAACGTGACCTTCCGCCAGCGGGTCAGGCACGAGGCAATTTTCGCGGGTTAGTCGCCTAATTTTAGCTCCTGATGAGCCCACTGGATTACCAGACCGCACCGCACTTTGCCGCCAATGTCCCGACAACGGACGGGCAGCCCACCCAACGCCGTTGAATGTTGCGATCGCCGCCTGAAAAGCTGCCGTTCGCCAGAATGCCCTTAGATCCGCGGAGCTGGGCCGTGTCCGGACTGGGCGGATTCCGTTGGGAGAAACGCATTTAGCGCGACAATTCAGCAACTTTGAGCCAACCTTGCACAACATCTGCGCTGCTCATGGCTTGTCGCGATGTCTGGCTGTGTCCCTCGGTGTCATAACGCACTTCCCTTATGACAGCGCCGCTATATGTTGACCGTGACGGCGCACCGACGCTGCATCATTGGGAGACTGCAAATGGACCAGCACACCACTGATCATGCGATTGCGCCGGGCGCCGAGCCGGGTACCACCAGGGCCATGCGGCTGCTTATCGCGCTGACCTTTTTTGGCACCATCATCAACTATATCGACCGGCAAGTGCTGTCGCTGCTCAAGCCGACCATCGAAAAAGCATATGGTTGGGGCGACGCGGAATTCGCGCACTTCGCTTCGGTCTCGCAATTGTCGGCGGCGTTCGCGTTGATCTTTGTTGGCTGGCTGATCGACCGGTTCGGGGTCAAGCGGGCCTACGGCGCGGCGGTGGCGATCTGGAGCCTGGCGGGCATGGCGCATGCCTTTGCCGCGAACGTTACCCAGTTCGTTGTCGCGCGCGCGGTGCTGGTCGCGGCCGAATCGGTCAACACCCCGGCGGCGGTCAAATCAGCTGCGCAGTATTTGCCGATCAGGTTGCGCTCGATGGCGATGGGGATCGTAAACACTGCGCCAAACATCGGTAATATTATCGCTCCGCTGACGGTGGTGCCGTTTGCGCTAGCCTATGGCTGGCAAGCGGCGTTCCTGGTCACCGGCGCGCTGGGCTTTGTCTGGTTGGCGTTGTGGATTCTGGGCACCCGCAAGCTGATGCCGCTGGCCCGCGCCGCCACGACCGAAAAGGCCCGCCCCGCGATTGGCGAAGCTTTGTCGGACCGCAAGGCCTGGGCGATTGCCGGGGCCAAGGCGATCACCGACATGTTCTGGTGGTTCTTTACCTTCTGGCTGCCTGATTTGTTCCACAAGGTCTTCAACCTCAGTCAGAAAGAGCTGATTGGGCCCACCGCCCTAGCCTTCACGCTGGCGGCGATCGGTGCATTGTCTGGGGGTTCGCTGTTTCCGTGGTTGCTGTCGCGTGGGCTGAGCGTTAACGCCGCACGCAAGACCTCGATGCTGCTGTTCGCGTTAGTCATCGTGCCGATCCCCCTGGCGCTGAGCGCGGCCAGCCCGTGGACGGCGGCGACTCTGATCGGGCTGGGGCTGTTCGCGCATCAGGGCTTTTCGACCAACATCTTCGGCTTCGCAGCCGATGCCATACCCACCTCACGGGTGGCCACGGTGATGGCGATTGGCGCGATCGCTGGCAACCTGTCCGGGTTCGGCATTCAAGAGGCAACCGGGAGGTTGCTGACCGGCGGCTATGGCTACCAGCCGCTGTTTTACGGGGCCGCAGTAGCCTATCTTTTGGCGCTGGGCTGGATCCACCTGCTGGTGCCTCGGATCGTGGCTGAGGACGAACTTTAGCCTGCCACATAAAAGCCCCGGCACCTTGCGGTGCCGGGGCTGCTTTTGGAGGGATCAACCTAGAAATTGACCCGCGCAGTTACCCCGAAGTAGCGATCGGCATCGCGCGGGATCTGATAGCGATAGCTGCCCGACACCCCGCCGTTGGCTATTGCCGCCGCGTAGGCAGTGTCGAACACGTTGCGGACCTGGAAGGTCAGCTTCCACTTGTCGGCCGGATCGACCAGCGCAAGCTGCAAATTGACCAGCGCGTAGCCGGGGATTGTGCCAAGCCGGCGCTGCACGGCATCGGCCGCGAACACCGACAGCTGCTTGCTTTGTACATTCATCGTCGCGCCCAACGCGACGTCAGCGAACCCACCAGTGACGATTCGGTGATCGAAGGCCAACGAACCCTTCCAGGTTGGCGCGAAACCAAGGCGGGTGCCCGCCGGGATGATCGCGCTGCTCGCCGCGCCCGGTGCGGCCTTGAACTGGTCGACATGGGCGTCGGTAAGCGCCACGCCGCCGTTGAGCGTGGTGTGCGTGCCCAGCCGCCAGGTCATGTCGACTTCGAGCCCTTTGGTCGAAATCTCGCCGGCATTGGTGAAGCGCGTTACCACCACGCCCGCCACCAGATCCGGATTGTTGGCCTGGAAGTTATGGTACTTGGCATAGAACCCGGCAATGTTGATGATCAGCCGGCCATCGAGGAGCCGGTTCTTCAGGCCCACTTCGAACGCGTCCGAAGTTTCCGCTTCGATCACATTGGTGCCGGTCGCGGTCAGGTTGAAGAACACGTTGTAGGCCGGACCCTTATAGCCGCGGGCATAGCTGCCATAGGCCATCACGTCGGCGCTGAGGTCGAATTGGATCACACCCTTGCCCGACAGGTTGTCATTGCTGGTTTCAGCGGTGAATGGCGCGGCCGGTGCGCCGGTGCCGGTGGTGGTCACCGGGAAGCTGGGTTGGATGCCCGGACCCGCCAGCGTCGTGTTGCGACTTAGGAACACTTTCAGATTGTCATGCGTGTAGCGCAGCCCGCCAACCAGCCGGACATTGTCCGAAAGCTTGAAGGTTAGCTGCCCGAACAGCGCGATGTTGTCGAAGGTCGAGCCAAACGTGGCGCTCCCCGAGGGGAACGTCGACGGGTTGGCGTTGACGCTGCCGCAGGGGATCAGGGTGTTCGCGGGGGCTGTGGTCGTGGCGGTGCACTGGATGACGTTGCGGGTAAAGGTCCGCTGCGAATAGGCGTGCGAATAGTACGCCCCCAGCACATAGCTGATGGTCTGGTTGCTAGGTGAGGTAAGCCGCAGTTCCTGGCTGAAGGTGTTGCTGGTTTGCGGTCCGTTATCGTGCAACTGGATGAAGCCGACATAAGCCTGGGGCAGCCAGTCACCATCGCGGATTTCGGTGTTGTCCCATTTGCGATAAGCGGTGATGCTGGTCAGCGTTTGATCGCCCAGCCCCAGATCGGCCTGCATCGAAACGCCCCAGCCTTCTTCCTTGGTCGCGGTGACCAGATTTTGCGCCACCGCGCGGGTCTCTGCCCCCAGCGGAGTTGGTAAGACGCCAAAGGCCAGGCTGGTGGTCGGAACGCCAGCACCGTTTAGCGGGCCGGTGGCGATGATATCGGCGCAGCAATCGTCGTTGTTCTTGTGATAATCGGCGGCGAAATAGAGTTTCAGGTTATTGCTGGGATCGTACAGGAACTGCGCGCGCGCGCCCCAGTGCCGATAGCCGTTGACCCACTGATTGGTGGTGACGTTGCGGATGTTGCCATCATAGTCACCGTAAAATCCGGTGAAGCGCGCAGCCAGATCTTCACCCAGCGGCAGGTTGACCGAGGCTTTGGCGCGGAATTCGTTGCGATCAAAATAGCTCGCCTCAACACTACCGCCGAGCACGTGCTTGGGCATGATTGAGGTGATGTTGATCACCCCGGCAGACGCGTTCTTGCCAAACAACGTGCCCTGCGGACCGCGCAGCACTTCGAGTTGCTGGATATCGACCAGATCGCTGAACGCTTCGCCCGACCGTGCGTAGACCACCCCGTCAACCACGGTCGACACCGACGGTTCGCCGGCGATCGAGAAGTTGGCGGTGCCAACCCCGCGCAAAAAGATCGTCTGGTTGAGCGTGGTTCCCGATTTGAGGAAGTTGAGCGAGGGCACCATCTGCGCCGCGCTTTCGATGCTCGGGCGTGCAGCCTGCGCCAGGCTCTCGCCGCTCAGCACCGAAACCGCCACGGGCACGTCGTGCAGATTTTCCGAACGCTTCTGCGCGGTCACCACGATTTCGCCGGGAGCGGCTTCGTCGGCGGCCGCCGAATCGCCGCTCCGTGCGGTCTGGGCATAAGAGGGTGCGCTGAACGCCGCGAGCGCGAGCATGGCGAGCGGCAAGGCTGAGGTTGCACGAAGCAAGGTCTTCATCTGTTGTTCTCCCACATACCGGCCAGCATCTGCGCGGGGTCCGGCAAAAAATTCTGCGGCACGCCATCCGGCACGCTTCGTCAGAGCGCTTGAATTGCGTCTGGAACGTCGATATGTCAAGCGGTGTCATATTTACGGTTAGGTCTGTGACAAAAAGTCAACAGGCCGATCGGGATGAGGATAGAGCAGCGTGGAACTGCGCTTTAGCGAGGATGATCACGGCTTCGAGCTGCACTTTGCAGGCCGCCTGCTGCTGTCGCATACCCGCGCGCGCGCCGCCGTGTCGATGGCACGCGGGGCCAGCCAAGTGACGATGCTGCGTGGCAATTTCCGGATCGATGATGCCCCGTCGGACCGGCTGGAACCCGCCGACTGGCGGATCGAATTCGGCGCGGTGGTGCTGCTCGATCAGGGCGCACCGGTTGCCCGGCTGGACCTGGGTGTGGCCGAATTGTCGGTCACGCTGCTGCGCCCGGGTTACGACCGGATCTGGCTGCGCTTTCACGCCGAGCCGGGTGAAGCGGTGTGGGGCGGGGGCGAGCAAATGAGCTACTTCGCGCTCAACGGGCGCAGTTTTCCGGTCTGGACCAGCGAGCCGGGGGTGGGGCGCGACAAGTCGACCGCGCTGACGCAGGCGATGGACGCCGCCGGGATGGCAGGCGGCGATTACTGGAACACCAATTATCCGCAGCCGACCTTCCTGACCTCGCGCTGGCTGGCGGTGCACCTTGATGCCAGTTGCTATTCGGTGCTCGATTTTACTGACGCAGCCGCACACCAAGTCGAGGTGTGGAGCAGTGCCGCACGGTTCGAACTGTTTGCCGCCGATAACCCCATCGAACTGGTCGGTACCTTGTCGGCGCGCTTCGGGCGGCAGCCGCCCTTGCCCGACTGGGCGATCGGCGGGGCAATTGTTGGATTGAAAGACGGACTGCGCAATTTCGACCGGCTTGAAGCATTCACCCAGGCTGGCACGGCAGTGGCGGGCCTGTGGTGCGAAGACTGGGCCGGGGTGCGCGAAACCAGTTTCGGGCGACGGTTGTTCTGGGACTGGCGGCGCGACGCGCAACGCTATCCCGATCTGCCCGAACGGATTGCCGCGCTGGCGGCGCGCGGAATCCGCTTCCTCGCTTATGCCAACCCCTACCTCGCCAATGACGGCGCGCTGTATGAAGAGGCGCAGGCCGGCGGGCATTTCGCGCTGCGCCAAGATAGCGACGCGGCGTATTTGGTCGATTTCGGCGAATTCGAAGCCGGGGTGCTCGATTTCACGCGGGCCAAAACCCGCGACTGGTTCGCCGAACGCGTGCTGGGGCGCGAACTGCTCGATATCGGGATTGCCGGTTGGATGGCCGATTTCGGCGAATATCTGCCCACCGATGTGCGGTTGGCCGATGGCTCGGATCCGATGGAGGCGCACAACCGCTGGCCGGTGCTGTGGGCGCAGGTCAATGCGCAGGCACTCGCCTCGCGCGGGCAAACCGGCGAGGCTGTGTTCTTTATGCGCGCCGGATTTTCGGGGGTGCAGGCGCACTGCCCCTTATTGTGGGCGGGTGACCAGTCGGTCGATTTCACCCGGCATGACGGGATCGGCACGGTGATCACCGCGGCGCTGTCGTCGGGACTACTGGGCAATGCCTACAGCCATTCGGACTGCGGGGGTTATACTTCGCTGCTTGGCAATATCCGGTCGACTGAACTAATGCTGCGTTGGTGCGAGTTGGCCGCCTTCGCGCCGGTAATGCGCAGCCATGAAGGCAACCGCCCGGACGAAAACCTGCAATACGATAGCTCGCCCGAACTGCTCGCCTGCTTTGCGCGCTGGAGCCGGGTACATGCCGCGCTTGCCCCGTATGTGCGGCACTTGTGCAATGAAGCCGCTGCGCGCGGATTGCCTGCGCAACGCCCGCTGTTCCTGCACTATCCCCATGATTCGACACTCTGGACGGTGCAGGACCAATTCCTCTACGGTGCCGATATGGTGGTGGCTCCGATGATCGAACAAGGTGCAAATTCGCGGGAGGTAGTACTCCCTGGCGACCAGCCCTGGCGGCACTTGTGGTCGGGACAGCTCTATGATCCTGGCCGCCACATTGTGCCCGCGCCGCTTGGTCAGCCGCCGGTATTTGTGCGCCCACCCAGCCAGTTTGCAGAACTATTTGCATCCTTGCCCGGCGTGTTGGCGACATGAACGAACGCTCCAATATCCGCGACGTCGCCGCGCGCGCAGGGGTGGCGGTCAAAACTGTCAGCAGGGTGCTCAACGGACATCCCTACGTTAGCGCCGATACCAAGGCGCGCGTTGATGCGGCGATGCGCGAACTTGACTTCACTCCCAGCATTGCCGCGCGCATCCTGTCGGGCGCGAAAAGCAATCAAGTCGCGCTGATTTATGATAACCACAGCCCATATTATATGTTCCAGATTCAAACCGGCTGCTGGGAATTCTGCAAACAAAAAGGTATTCGCCTGCTCGCGCAGCCGGTCGATGTTGCCGATCCACACGTAGGCGACCAGGTCCGCGGACTGGTTTCCGAAACGCATGTCGACGGCATTATCCTGTCCTCGCCGGTGACCGATTGCGGCCCGGTGTTACGCGCGCTGGAAATGATGGAAATTCCGTTCGTGCGGATTTCGCCTGGCACCAATCATGCGCTGACCAGCTCTGTCTATATGGATGATGCGCAGGCCGCCGACGATATGACCACACATATCATCAACTTGGGCCACAGGCGGATCGGCTTTATCAAAGGCCACCCCAACCACATGGGTTCACTCGACCGGCTTCAGGGCTATGGCCGGGCGCTTGACCGCGTCGGGATCACGTTTGATCCGGGTTTGGTGTGTGACGGTGCGTTCGATTTCGAAAGCGGTGTGCGCGCCGCTCAATACTTTCTCGATCTGCCCAACTGCCCGACCGCGATCTTCGCTTCGAACGATGATATGGCGGCAGGTGTGCTGGCGGTGGCGCATGACCGTAATATCGATCTGCCGGGCGAGCTGTCGGTCGCCGGGTTCGACGATACCACGCTGGCCCGCACGGTCTGGCCGCCGCTGACCACGATCCACCAGCCGATGGCCGAATTGGCGCGTACTGCGGCCGAAATTCTGATCGCCGGGGGCGACATCAACCACCGCCGCCTTCCCCATACCTTGATCGAGCGCGCATCTGTCGCGCCACCAGCCAGGACATTTTCATGAGCCTATTGCCCGCCGTACCTGACAGCCGCCAACTTGGAGCCAGCGGAATTGCCATTTCGCCGATTGCCTGGGGGATGTGGCGCTTGGCCGAGGATGGGCGCTCAGCCACTGAGGCCGCGCGGTTGGTCCACGCCGCGCTCGATGCCGGGATCACGCTGCTCGATACGGCAGACATTTATGGTTTCAACGGTTCGAGCGGGTTCGGCGACGCCGAAGCCTTGCTGGGCGAAGTGCTGGCAGCTGAACCGGCGCTGCGCGGTCGGATGGTGCTGGCAACCAAGGGCGGGATCATGCCGCCGCTGCCATACGATCAAAGCGCCGATTATCTGAACGCGGCGATCGACGCGTCGCTGCGCCGACTGCGCACCGATACGATCGATCTGTGGCAGATCCACCGCCCCGATATTCTCGCGCACCCGCAAGTGGTCGCCCGCACGCTCGATGCGGCAGTGGCGGCGGGCAAAATCCGCAGCTTAGGGGTCTCAAACTTTACCCAGCCGCAGGTGGACGCGCTCAATCACTTCCTCGATAACAAGCTGGTCGCCACGCAGCCCGAGATTTCGCCGCTGCGGATCGCCTGCTTTGAAAACGGCGAACTCGATCAGGCCATGAAATTGAGCCTGACGCCACTGGCCTGGTCACCATTGGGCGGCGGCCAGCTGGTCAAGCCGGAAGGTGACCGCGGTGTGGCAGTCGCAGCGGCGCTTGATACCGTCGCTACCAAGGTTGGCGTATCGCGAAGTGTTGCGGCCTACAGCTGGCTAATGGGCCACCCGGCCGGGATCATCCCGATCATCGGCTCGCAGCAACCCAAGCGGATCGCCGAGGGCGCGACCGCACTGGCGATCCGCTGGACTCGGGAAGATTGGTATGCGGTGCTGGTCGCCGCGCGTGGGGAGCGCTTACCTTGAGCCAGACAAACAATACCCAGCAGTGCGAAGTCGCCTGGTTCTCGGCGCTATGCGACGATGACTATGAATTCCTCGGCCAGCCCGATCCGATGCTGCAATCTAGCTGGGAGCATTGCCGCAATATTGCGCTTACTGCGGAAGCAGGCGGGTTCGATAATATCCTGCTGCCATCGGGCTATGCGCTGGGGCTCGATACCACGGTGTTCGCGGCCGCGATTGCGCCGTTCCTGCGCCGCATGAAGCTGCTGTGGGCAACCCGCATCGGTGAGGATTGGCCGCCGCAGCTGGCGCGGCGGATTGCCACGCTTGACCGCATCCTGGGCGCCAATGCGGCGGGCACCGGGGGGCGACTTAACGTCAATATTATCTCGTCGGACATGCCCGGCGAAAAGATCGCTAGTGGGCCCCGGTACGCCCGTACCACCGAGGCCATCAAGATTATCAAGACGCTACTCTCGGGCCAGCACCTCGATCATCAAGGCGAGTTCTGGCAGATGGAGCTTGATCCACCGCGCCTGACGACGCTGTCAGGTCAGCCCCCGGCGTTCTACTTCGGCGGACTGAGCCATGAGGCGCGTGAATGCGCCGCCGAAGGCTGCGATGTTTACCTGATGTGGCCCGACACAATGGACAAAGTCCGCGAAAATATCGCCGACATGACCGCGCGCGCCGCTCGCTTTGGACGCACCCTCAAATTTGGCTACCGCGTTCATGTAATCGTGCGCGAAACCGAGGATGAGGCACGCGCGTACGCTGACCGGCTGGTTTCCAAACTCGACGATGAGATTGGCCGCGCGATACGGGAAAAATCATTGGACGCGCAAAACTACGGAGTCCGGCGGCAGGCAGAACTACGCGGTGCGGCGGGCGGTGATGGGTTTGTCGAGGACAACCTGTGGACTGGGGTGGGTCGCGCGCGGTCAGGCTGCGGCTCGGCGATCGTCGGCGATCCTGACCAGGTGCTTAAGAAATTGCGTGCTTACCAAGCCGAGGGGATCGAGGCCTTCATCTTCTCCGGCTATCCGCATGCGGCCGAAGCTGACTTGTTTGCGCGCCATGTGCTACCCCATCTGCAACACGGCCCGCTGAAGTTCGCGTGATGAGGGAAAGCAAGTGACCATTCGCATCGTTGCCATTGGCGGCACGGTCAATCCGGGCAGCAACACCGAACAGGCGCTACAGTTCGCCGCCGCCGCGGCCGGAGTAGACGGCGCCATGGTGGACGTGTTCGGCGGGCAGTATCTGGCCGCGCTGCCGCATTACCGCGGGGCCGATCACACCCTGGCCGACGGGGCCGAACTGGTCGAGGCGGTGCGCCGGGCGGACGGATTGTTGATTGCTGCGCCGGGCTATCACGGCACGATCTCGGGGTTGGTCAAGAATGCGCTCGATTACCTGGAAGAACTGGCGCGCGATGAACGGCCCTACCTCGATGGCCGCGCGATCGGGCTGATCGCCACGGCTTACGGTGATCAGGCGGCCGTCAGCACGCTCCTGACTTTGCGCTCGATCGTTCACGCCCTGCGCGGTTGGCCGACCCCGATGGGGGCGACGATCCGAACCTATCAAGGCATGTTCTCCCCCGATGGCGAGTGCCTTGATGACCGTGCGCGATTGCAGCTTGAACTGGTGGGTGCGCAAGTCCGGCGCGGCGCCGCGGCCTTCGCGGCCGCGGCACAATGAGCAGTGCGCTCGAACCTGCGCTGACCGCACTGGCGGCAGGCCAGATTGTGGTCCTGACCGGCGACCGGCTGCGCGGCGGCGATATCGATTTCGCCATGGCCGCACGCCATGCCGATGCCGCTGCGATCAACTTTATGGCCACGCACGGCCGCGGATTGATCTGTCTCGCATTGACGCCCGCGCATGCTTTGCGACTGGGGATCGGGCTGATCAATCCTGGCGCGGCGCGTCAATCAGGCCGGCCCCATGGCCGCTCGATCGAGGCGCGCGAGGGCGTCTCGACTGGGATTTCGGCGGCGGACCGGGCGCAGACTATTGCCGTCGCTATGGCGCCGGGGGCAAGCGCTGACGATCTGGTTTCGCCCGGTCACGTCTTCCCGCTGATCGCCGCACCGGGCGGGATCGCCCAACGCCCGGCCGCGCTCGAGGCCGCGATCGAACTAACCCTTAGGGCGGGCGCGGGCGAAGCAGCAGTGATCTGTTCGATCATGCGCGATGACGGCGAAATGGCCAGGATCGACGACATTGCCGAGCTGATTTCCCGGTATGGCTTGACGGTCGTGGATATTGGCGCGCTGGTTTAGCGTCAGGCAATAAGCATGGCGCCTTCGCATTGGATTGATAGCGCCGCCGACGAGGTCTCTGCTCATGACCGACCGACACTAGGGCCAGTGCGGCCGAGTGGCAGGCAGTCATGAGCTTAGCGCTTATGCTCAAAGCCAGGGATGCATCGTGTGGAGACGAGTTCACACCACACATCGAGTAGCCGTGCTGGCGGGACAACGACGGATGGTCAGCTCGGCGCACCTTGTCGTGCCAAACTGGTGTGCTGCCTTGATACTGGATAGACGTTGGCGCGAGTAACAATCGAACCGCTGACTTTCTTACTAGAGGAATGAGAATGACTGGACGTTGGATCGCGGGCATTTTGCTGCTGGGCACGTCGCTACTCGCCGGGTCCAAAGTGCAGGGCCAGCTACCTTCCGACTCGCCCGAACTGGCGGCACGAGGTGCATCGCCGGTGGGTACGCAAAGCGTTATCCTGATCGATCCCGATCGAGCCGACGTGTTGCAACCTGATGGTGAGGGTGGGTTCCGGCATCACGCGCGGGCGCTGCCGATCGAGATATGGTATCCTGCAGTTGATGCGGCAAAAGACGCGCAACACGTAACCTACACCATGCCAACGCCGTTTCTAGGTGGACACAGAAGCGACACGACCATGCGGCTCAGTTTTGCTGGCGAGGCCGCCCGCGACGCAAAGCCTGCTCCGGGGCATTTCCCTTTGCTGATACTGTCTCACGGCTACAACAACCGCGCGGTCGGATTTAGCGATCTCGCCGAAAATCTCGCGTCCAAAGGGTATGTCGTCATTGCGATCGAGCATGGCGACGTCGATCCGGCGATCGCGGGATCGCAGCGTGCTTCGTTTGCCCAGGTTCTGGTCGATCGGAGCGCCGATCAACGCTTCGTTATTGCCGAGATCCGGCGGCGCGCAGCCGCTTCGCGAAGCGGGGTGTTCGAGCATATCGATGCCGACGACATGGCGCTCGCCGGCTATTCGATGGGCGGCTATGGCGCGATTGCTTCCGCTGGGGCGGGCTATGATCCCAAATCGCCGCTGATGGCGCAGCTTCCCAAGGCAATGCTGGAAGGATCGATGGATGGCGACGACAAACCGGTGTCCGGCCTTAAAGCGCTCATCCTGTTTGGGCCATGGGGTGGATCGCCTGCGACGCGAATGTGGCGGCCCTCTGCGTTGGGCCGAATATCCGTCCCTGCGCTAGTGATCGATGGGGATCACGACGACATCGCTGATTACGTGAACGGGGTCCACTGGCTGTTCGACCAGATGGTTAACTCGGACCGTTACCTGCTCACTTATCGGGAAGCGCGGCACAACATCGCGATGAATGCTGCCCCCGTATCGATGGCACAAGATTACCTCTACATCGACAAATTCGACGAGCCGGTGTGGCGCAAGGACCGCATCCTTGCGATCAACGCGCACATGATTACCGCCTTCCTCGATCTACATCTCAAGGGGATCAGCGATAGAGCGGGCTATCTGGACGTTCCGACACCGGTTGCCGACGACGGCATCTGGCCCCTAGACAAGGGCGAAGTGTCGGGCGCGAAGCTGGCGCAGCCGACCGGGCCGAGCTCAACATACTGGCGTGGCTTCCATCGTCGCTGGGCGCTGGGACTCGAGCTTGCGCACGTCACCCTAGCAAAGACCCGCGCGCAGAAAATTCGGTGACCACCGGGTCTGAGTCGAGGTTGTGGCACTGTCAAAGGGATGGCACTGTTGGACGGAGCGAAGACGGCAGAGCAGGGTCGGCGGATGCCTCGCGCTTGCAAACCAGCTAGCCCGTTCCGATATTTCCACTCGTCGCCGGAGGTCATCCGGCTGGCGAGCACGATGCGTGAAATGGGGCGCTGGAAGAACAACCGGGTGCTTCGGCACTGCTAGTCATCCCTTCAACCATCAACCAAACAATGGAAGGTCTCACCTTCTGAGCGGTAACAACCAGGTGAGCACGTCACTATCTCGATGAAGGTCAGCAAGTGCATTCGTTCGTTCGCCGCTTCCTCCATCAGCGTACGGATTCAGCCCTTGTCGCCCCGCACCCAACTGACAACTCCTAAAATATCGATTTCAAAAAATCGCGCTAACCATGGTCGTCATATTCTGAATGAAAATTTGGTAGAATGATCTTATTTCGACATCTGTTCGCGTGATTTCAATTGATGTCGACAAGTATGTAATTTGTCTTTGATGAATTTCCCGGCTCATATCATCCGAATATAACAAAATATTGTTCTCAAAGTTGAGTTCGAGGCTACGGCGATCCATATTGGCCGATCCAATCAGACTGACCACCCGGTCGGCCACAAGTGTTTTTGAATGTAGTAGCCCGCCGCTGTATTCAAATATTTTTACTCCAGCAGAAATCATCTGAGGATAGAGGGCTCGACTAATGGCGCCGATGGCCCGGGAGTCATTGCGCTTCGGCAGAATAAGTGAAGTTTCGACCCCGCGCCTTGCGCACGACACAATCGCGGCGAGTAAGGGTGGGTCGGGCACAAAATAAGGCGTTGAGATGATCACTTCGTGTTGGGCCGCGTAAATGACGCTGACGAAGGCCTCGGACATTGCGCCCTTGACCGACAGCGGGCCGGTTGCAAATGCGATAGCAAGTACGTCACCTTCGCCCCGCGGCGGTTCGGCGCGTTCCAACCAGGCGGTCAAATCCTCTCCCGTCTCAACTGTCCAGGCGCTGGCAAAGATCAGTTGGTTCTGAACGGCAACCGGGCCGGTGAAGCGAAGCATGATGTCGACCCATGGTGCGAAACGAGCCTTAATGAGAAACTCGGGGTCAGCGCAATTCTGGCTGCCGCAATAGGTGATCCAGTTATCAATCACGACGATTTTGCGATGGTTTCTCAAGTCAAGCCGGTACGCAGCGATCAAGCCCAGCCCAGTCGGTGCGCTTAGCGAGGCACACAATCGCGCACCGGACTCTTGCATACTTTTCCAATGCGTCGAACGGATGAGGTCTCGCGAACCGATGGCATCTGCTGTAATTCGGCAAGTGACGCCGCGGGCAGACGCGGCCCGCACGGCTTCGACAATTTTCAAGCCATTATTATCGGTGAGCCAGATGTAGAAGGAAATATGAACGCTATCGCGAGCCGCAGCGATATCGTCGACCAGCAAGTCGATCGCCGCGTTGGAATCAGTGGCTAGCAGAACGGTGTTGTGATCGGTTGTGGCGAACTGGCTAAGGGCCTCGCATGTCAGAAATGTACCGACGAAATGTGTGGGAAGGCGTCCGAGCGGGTCCCCCTGTCGAACAGCGATCGGGAGATGCTCCAACCGTTTGAACACCCGATTTGCCTTTCGGCGAAATCGTCCGGACATCCAGGGTTCGCCAAACATTGCGTAGGCAACGATCCCCACAAGCGGAAACAAGAATAGCGCCATTACCCACGCCATACGTGAATACGGATCGCGCCCCTCGATCATGATCGCGCGAAAGATCACGCCCAAGTGCAGCACGAAAACGACGATCAACAAGATATGGGTTACCGGCATGCCGTGGAGCCTATCGCGTTCCGGCGCGGCCGGCCAACTTTACCGCAATCACCAACGACTTGGCATCTGCTCGATTTCTTGGGCAGTGCGCAATTAGCTCGTAGTTCGCCGATCATTGAAAATCGGTGGAGGCTGAAAGGAACGGCTGTGCGTCGACACGCCATTTGGTTAAATTGCGCCATAGATTTCTGCCGCAGGCGTCGATGCCAATCGTGCATCCCGTATCCCGTCCGGCGCCATCAATGGTTTATCCGTCATCACCTCGGCCTAGCCTGCAGACCTGACCTTCGCTATGGCTACCAGCTATGCCTGCACCGCTTCGCATCGCTCTCTTCTCGGGCAACTACAATTACGTCCGCGACGGCGCAAACCAGGCGCTCAACCGGCTGGTCGGCTATTTGCTATGCCAAGGCCACGCCGTCCGCGTTTACTCGCCAACCACCGAGACCCCGGCTTTCAGTCCAGTCGGAGACCTCGTTGGGTTGCCCTCGTTAGCGATCCCCAAGCGCCCCGAATATCGGTTCGGGACCGGCCTAACTCGC
>JAYVML010000214.1:0-19416 GCA_043758955.1 Novosphingobium sp.
CGATCATTGCCTGAAGAGGTCAAGAACACTTCGCAATGTTCCTCGAAATTCATCAGCCAGTATGGCATCTGCAGGTTCGAGACATCAAAGATCATGCCAGTCTGTTTGAAAGCCGCCGAATATTCGCCGTGCGGATCAATCATGACGATATGCCCTTCGGGGGCATGTTCGCAAATCCGGTGGAGGATAAGCGCAGCGCTGGTCGATTTGCCGGTGCCGGTCGAACCGAGCAGCGCGAAATGCTTGCCCAGCAGGGCATCGACATAGAGCCCGGCGCGAATGTCACGGGTTGGGAATACGGTCCCAACCTGGATGCTCGAACGGCCATCGCTGGCGTAGATTTGTTTAAGATCGTTGCTGGTGGCGGGATAGATCAGCGCACCAGGGATCGGATAGCGCGTCACCCCGCGGCGAAAGCTGTGGATGCGCCCGGTCAGCCGTTCCTCATCGCCTTCACCCATAAAATCGATATTGGCGAGAATTCCGCCTGGGGTCTTCGAATCCTGCCGCTGGCTGCGCACCGATGCCAGCAGCCAGCCCTTACCGACCCGGATCTTGACCTGGCTGCCAACCTGCCCGGCCAGCGCGATCGACGGATCGCTGTCTTCGGTGCATTCCTGCAGACGCTGCAGATCGAGTGCGATCGCTGAACCCGAACCGGCGATTTCCAGTACAATCCCGATCGGTTGACGGGCATTGTCGATATCTGATCCGGGCAGAGCGGCCTCGGCTGGAATTTCGCCCGCCGGTGCCGGCCGTGCGCCGCTAAATCCGTTCCCGCTCATGTCGTTCATCACAGCGACCAGCCCCTTGTTACCAGCATCGCGTGCTGGCCTCAGACTGGTACGTCAGAGCGGTTAAGATTGGCCTAAGTCAGGTGTTTTGCTGATCAAACCAGCGTGAACAGGCGCCCGGCCGCAATCCCCATCGCTACCGACAGCGCAACCGCGATGAGACCGTAAAAAAACCCGTTCTGTTCAGCAAATTGCGCCACTACCCGCTCAAACCCCTGCTTTTTGACTACCACCCGGCTGATTGCCGAGGCCACCACCCGGCCGTGATTGATCGCGAAAGTTTCGGCGGTGTAGGTCCCGGTCTGAACCGACGAAGGCAGCGATATCCGGGCTTGATAGAGCACCTGCTCGCTGATGCTGACGCCGCGCTGATCCTGCCGATACAGCCCTTCGCGGCTCATCAGATCGACCAGCCCGGCCGACATTCGCGCTTGCTCCTTGGGATTATACGAGCCGATTGGCGACAATTGCAGCCACGGCAGGCCCAGCTCATAAATCGCCGCAGTCTTGTCGTCGACTATCTGGGCGATCGGCTTCGACGAGGCGACCGCGAAAAAGGTCGGGGCTGAGCGGAATTCGGCACTGTCGGCGTTAACCCAGATACCCGCGATCCGGCTCTTTTCGCGCAATATAATTGAGCGGGTCGGACCTTTGAGCACCACCACGATGTCATAATCCTGTCCGGCGCGGGTGCCTTCGGGGGTCAGGATCGCGCCGAACAACAGAAGGTCGGTTCCGCGAAAGCCTTGGCGGACCTGGACTTCGTGCTGCGACACTTCGGGTACCAGGATCGGATCGCGCGCGGCGGTGAGCAGCAGCAGCGCGAGCACGACGAACAGCCGCTTCATGACGGCATCACCGAGTAAATCTCATCGGGCCGCCAGCCCAATCCCAAGGCCATCCGCGCCGCCACTACCAGTACGATCGCGGCGAGCACGAACCGTAGCCGCGCGGCGGGCATTTTCTGCGCCCACTGCGCCCCGATCTGCGCGCCCGAGACCGAGCCGATCAGCAGCAGTACCGCCAGCACAATATCGACCGCCTTGGTAGTCAGCGAGTGCATCATCGTGCTCGCCATGGTCACGAACAGGATCTGGAACAGCGACGTCCCCACCACCACATTCGCGCTCATCCCCAAGATGTATAACATTGCTGGAACCAGCACGAACCCGCCGCCGACCCCCATCAGCATGGTCAGCGTGCCGGTCAAGACACCCAGCAGCAGCGGCGCGAGTGGCGAGATGTAGAGCCCCGAGCGGTAGAATCGCCAGCGCAGCGGCAGGCTGGCGACCATGGGGTGATGGCGGCGTTTGCGCGCCGGAAGGGGCACCCCGGCTTTTTGTGCTTTGAGAGTCTGCCAACTTTCGCGCGCCATCAGCGATCCGATCGAGCCGAGCAGCACCACATAGAGAATGTTGATCACCACATCGATCTGCCCCAGGGTCTGCAGCAGGCTGAACAGCATAGCCCCTAGCCCAGTGCCGATGATCCCCCCCGCGACCAGTACTGCGCCCATCTGATAATCCACCCCGCCGCGCCGCGTGTGGGCAAACACGCCTGAAACGCTGGCTCCAGTAACCTGACTGGCGGCCGAGGCGGCGGCGACGGTCGGGGGGATGCCATAGAAGATCATCAGCGGTGTGGTGAGAAATCCCCCGCCGATGCCGAACATGCCCGACAAGATACCCGTCAGCGCGCCAAGCGCGACGATGACCAGGCCATTGACCGAAAGGTTGGCGATCGGAAGGTAAACATCCATGTGTGGCCTGACCGACTAGCCCAGTGCGGTGGCAAAAAGAAGGCCGCTGCGGCTAGAAACCAGCGGATAGCGTCAGCACTGGACCCGATCCGGGCGCAGCATTGCCTGCCACGCGCCACCGATAGTCAGCAGAAACCCTGGTACCGACCGGTCCGAGCCGTAACGATAGGGTCGCGGTTGGGCCAATATCCAGGCGGTTCGCCCCACGCTGCGCCCCGCCCCAGACCCCGCCGCCAGCGCGCAGCGCAAAGATGCTGGTGTGAACCAGCGGACGCTCGAAGCGGGCCTGGCCATCGACAAATGCGGTCGCCCCGCGGCCGCCGACATAGCCAGCCTGGACATAGGCTTCGGCGCGCGTGCCCAGCGGCAGCCGTGCGGCCGGGAATTCACTGACCAGCGCCGCTGCCGGGCGCACAATCGTTCCATCGATGGTGCGGGTAACGCGGCCTTCGGCCATCAATCGCAGCGGGAGACCCGGTACCGGCCGCAGCGAGACGCCGACTGCCAGCTCCTCACCGCGCGGCCGTTCGACCCCGCTCGATCCGCGCAGATACAAGGCCGGATTGAGCCTGCTGCCCGGGGTCAGGAAGTAACGCAAAATCAAGCCGCCCTGACTGCCGCCGTAGAAACCGGCTGGGACCACCGTACCCGGTAGCCCCGCGCCTGGTGCGTTGACGGCGTTACCACCCGGACGCAGCAGCAACCAGCCATCGACCGACCACTGCGACTGGAATCCTTGGCCCGCCCGTGCGGCTCGGCCAGCCGCAGCGACTGCGGGCACCAACGGCCGTAGCAAGATCGGCGGTGCCATCGCCACCGCCGGCTCGGCTGGAAGCAAGTTCATCCCCGCGAGCCAAAGTTCCTGATGCCCGGCCGCAACGCGCGGCGACAACGGGGTCGCACTTTGTTCGGTCATCGCAGAAGCGTCGTTCGGCCGATCTTGCGTGCCGGTCGGCAGCGGGGGTGCCTCGGTACTCAGCGGTGCAAACGGCGCGGCGGGGGCGATCAACACCGGCCGATCAAGCGCTGTCGGTACAATGCGGTTCGGCCGAGTCGGTGCATCCACAGTCGGCAGCTGGAGTTGCAACGGGGCTGACCGCGCGGGGCCGGGCCGGGGCAGTACTGGTGCGGCCCGTGCTCGAGCCAGATCGATCTGCGCACTATCCCATAAGGCAGCGCGCGCCCCGACCCAGCTAACCATTACTAGCACCAGCGCGATCAATGGTTGCCCGCGCCGCCTGACCTGGCCGGGCAGTTTCATGCCCGCACCGCATGGAGTGCGGGCGCCAGCGGGCCGGGCGCTGCGGTCGCCGGGTGGCTTTCGTGGACAGTCTTGTCCCACACCACTTTACCGTCCTGCAGCGAACGGAAATAGGCAGCCAAGGCTCGTCGGCCGGCCATTATCGTAATCACATTGGCAACCGGGATCCGCAGCACCGAATGCATGCCTTCGCGCCACCCATATTCGCGGGTGGTGAACAGCGCGCGCGATGCCGCGCGCCAGACAAATCCTGCGAAACTGGCCAGCAACATCAGTTGCAGCGGTTGTGACAGCGACAGCAAGTCGACTTTGCCGAGCATGTCGAGCCCCAGCAACACCGCGTCGAGCAGAAGCAGCACATAGGCGGAAGCCAGCACCAGTGCGGTCAGCGGCCCGCGCCGGTCGCGCAGCGCCATCCAGATATCGACCGGGTGCAGAGTCCAGCCCATCCGGTCCCAACTCTGGAAGGCGATGCCGTGGATCCAGCGGGTCTTTTGCCGCACCGCCGCGTCAAGCCGGTTGGGGAAATAGCTGCGGGTGGCCACCAATGCTCCGGCGTCGTCGCGCAACCTCAGGAAGGCACTTCCGCGCCCTTCATTCGACATGACCAGACCCAGCTCGTAGTCCTCGGTCAGACATTCGGGCGCAAATGGCCCCGCCTCACCCTCGGCAGCACGGCGGGCGCCAAGTTCGCCCAAGGCACTACGCGAAAAGCCGCAGCCGACCCCGGCCGCTGGCAGCGCTGCGCCCAGCGCACCGCGCACCACCAACCCTTTGGCATGGCTTTCGGCAAATTCATCCGAATAGTGCCCCGCGATCCAGCGTGAATGCTCTTGCGGCTCGGGCCGGACCGGCAGTTGCACGAAATCGCGCAGCATCAATGCTGCATCGATCGCCTGCAACGCGCACGGGTGCACCAAGTCTTCGGCATCGTGCAAAATGATCGTGGCAAAGCGCCGCGCCCGCCGGGACTCATCAGCGGCCATGGCGCGATAGAGCCGGTTGAGACAATCGGCTTTGGTGGTCGGTCCAGCGGCTGCCAGAGTGACCAGCCGCACTCTCGGTTCTGCGCTGGCTGCCGCCATTGCGGCAGCCAGCGTGGCGGCATCGTTGTGGTAGCAGCCGACATAGATCGCCAGTTCGCGTTGCGGCCAGGCGGTCAGCATCTGGGTGATTGTCGCGCCGATCACCGCGCTTTCGCGAAATGCCGGGATCAACACCGCTGCCGCGCCCGACAGCGGCTCGGCCCCATAACCCACCGGCAGCCGCGCGGTGCGCGCCCGGCCAGTCAGTTTCAGGCCCAGCCAGGCAAAATCGACCACCAGTTCATCGAGCAGTCCGACGCAGAACCAAAAGGCGGCAAAAGCCAGCATCTCACGCTCGACCAAGAGTAGCCAGTCAATCGCCGTCCAAGCCCCAGTTCCTGCCCCCACCATGCTGGCGCTTTACCCTTGTTTCACGACCAAGAACACACAGACTATCGTTAAAGCAAAGCGGACGCAACGCGTTCGCTAGATTTCGCATTTCGGCAGAAAAACATCGCGGTTTTACTTGGTTTGACTGATATTCCCATGCCCCAATTAATCTTGGATTAGGCTTAAACTGCCTTGCGTTTGAGCCGATGCGAATCACCCAACGAGCAATGCCGCCTGACCGATGTAGACCGCCGCCCCGGCCAGATAGCCCAGCAGGGCCAGCAAGCTGAATTTGCGCAAGTACCAGAAGAATTCGATCTTCTCGATGCTCATCGCGGCGACCCCGGCGGCAGAACCGATGATCAGGATTGATCCGCCGGTCCCGGTGCAATAGGCCATGAATTCCCAAAGGAAACTATCGGTCGGATAGTGAGCAAGCGGATACATGCCGATCGCTGCCCCGACCATCGGTACATTGTCGATCACAGCCGAAACCAGTCCAAACAGCAGCACGATTACGTCAAGCCGGCCGATCACTGCATCCAGCCAAGCGGCCAGCGCGCGCAGCACCCCGGCATGTTCAAGCACGCCGACTGCAAGCAGGATACCAGCAAAGAAAATGATCGCCGCCATATCGATCCGGGTCAGCGCATTTGCAATGACCATACGCTCGCGCAGTTCGACTGCTTTGTCGCGGTGGATAAGATCGGCAGCGGCCCATAGCAGCCCCAGGCCCAGCAGAATCCCCAGCCACGGCGGCAAGTGCGTGATCGCCTTGAACGCCGGCACCGCCAGCAACACTCCCAACCCCAATCCAAACACCAGGTTACGCTCAAACTCGGTCGATCCGGCCGGCCGCGCGGCCGGTCGCTCAGGCGCCACCACCTGCCGGCCGCGCAGCGCCCAACTGACCACTGCCAATGGCGCTGCCAGGTTGACAAGCGAGGGCAGGATCAGCTTGGTCACGATCGCGGGGGCGGTCACCTGTCCGCCGATCCACAGCATGGTGGTGGTGACATCGCCCATCGGCGACCACGCGCCGCCCGCGTTGGCGGCGATGACCACCAACCCGGCCAGATAAAGGCGGTCTTCGCGCGGGGCCACCAGTTGGCGCACCAGCGCGACCATGACGATGGTGGTGGTCAGGTTATCGAGAATGGCGCTGAGCACGAATGTGACTGCGCAGACGATCCAGACAAGCGTGACCAGGCTTTGCGCACGGATCCGCCTGGTCACCACTTCGAACCCGCCATGAGTATCGATCACCTCAACGATGGTCATCGCGCCCATCAGGAAGAAGGTGATCTCCGCGGTGCCAATCAGCGTTTCGGACAACTGGCGCCCAGCATCGTTGGCGACATTGTGGCCAGCGCCGCCCAGCGCCCATAGCGACCACAGCAGCCCCGCCCCGATCAGCGCGGCGGCGGATTTGTTGATTTTCAGCGGCTCTTCGAACGCGATGGCGGCGTAAGTGATCACGAATATTGTGACGAGCAACGCGGTCATCGCCCGGTGCTTACCAGGTGCCGGAGTTGGACATACTGATCCATGGTTCGGCCGGTGGCAGATTGCCGTCCTGCAGCAGTTCGACCGAAATCCCATCGGGTGATTTCACGAAGGCCATGTGGCCATCGCGCGGGGGGCGGTGAATAGTGTGACCCGCCGCGAGCAGCGCCGCGCAGGTCCGGTAAATATCGTCCACCCGGTAAGCGAGATGCCCGAAATTGCGTCCTCCGGTATAGTCTTCCGGGTCCCAATTGTGCGTCAGCTCAACCTCCGCCACGCCTTCCTCGCCGGGCGCAGCCAGAAATATCAGCGTGAACCTGCCTTGCTCACTGGAAAAGCGGCGCACTTCGTGCACCCCGAATAATGCGAAGAACGCGATGGTAGCATCGGGATCGGAAACCCGGATCATGGTGTGCAGAAATTTGGTCATAGTGCAGGCTAGCAAACCGGGCAGGCAAACGAAAGGCCCGCCCCGGAAGATCCGGAGCGGGCCTTCATCCGCTGCCAAGCCTAAGCGGCTTAGAAGCTGGCGGTCACCGAGAACACGCCGACCGCCTTCGACATACGGTAGTAGTAATTGATGCAACCCGGGTTGTTAGCGCAACCGAAGCCGGCGTTGATATCGCTTTTGCTCAGGTCGGTTCCTACCACTGACGCATCGAACGACAGGTTGCGCATCTTGTAAGTCAGGCCCACGTTGTAATCGAGGTATTGCTTGCCAAAATCGAACCCGCCGCCGGTATGGCCCAGATGCGAGTGGAAGGTGAGCGGGGTGCCCGGAATTCCGCTGGACAACTCGCCATAAACGTAAGTGTTATGGCGAGTGGGCGAGGTGAAGTTGTAATTGAACACCTTTTGCGGCGGGGCATAATAGACCCCGACCTTGGCGGTCGCCGGGCCAAGCGCCTTGGCCAGAGAACCATAGACCTCGTAATAGTTGCCGGCGGTGGCACCCGGATAAATGTAGCCGTAAACCCCCGCATCGACTGTCACGCCGCTGCCACCAAGAGCATGGGTATAGCCGCCATAGATATCGATTTCGGTGCCACCGATGTTGATCGGACCCGATCCGGCCGAGGCGCTCGAACCCCAGGTCGAGATATAGAAGCCCGACGAATGGCTGACGGTGATCGCGCCTTGCACAACCGGTTTGTTGTCTGACTGGGCGAGACCGCGGAAACGGTACTGTGAAACGATTGCCGCGCTGCCGGTAATGGTAACATCGCTGGGCGGATCAGTTTCATCAGCGAAGGCGGGAGTTGCCGCAAGAGCACAGGCGGCGATCAGCGAGGCGGCTATCAAGCCGCGCATGGACGTGAGCATATCAATCTTCCTTAAGCGATTGCGGTTGCTTCGTCCCACCTGCACGTAGACGGTGTTTCTCGCGTTTGGAAACAATCGCACTGCGCAAGGGCAGGACTGCACAACTTTGCTGCATTGCACAAGAGCAATCGGGCAGACTTTTGCGCAACGATAACTTAGTGTGGTTTTGGTGTAACGCTTTGCGGTCGCCTAGCGGACGAGTAGTTGTTCATTCATCTTGGGGCCGGTATAGGCGCAGGCCGATCCGCCCACCGCATGTTCAACCGCCTTCGCACCCTGTTCGGCCCTGCTCCCAGCGGCCTCGTTACTGCCGTTCCGGCTGGGGAGCGGGTCTATGCGGTTGGCGATGTCCACGGCCGACTTGATCTGTTCGAGGCGCTGATCGCCGAGATCGAAGCCGACGACGCTGCGCGCGGCCCGGCGCAGACCTGTGTGGTGCTGCTGGGCGACTTGGTCGACCGCGGCCCCGACAGCGCCGGGGTAATTGCCGCCGCGCGCGCTTGGGGCGGCCAGCGGCGGGTGCGCATCCTGCTTGGCAATCATGAGGAAATGATGCTGCGCGCGCTCGACAGCGACGAGTTGATGCGGCATTTCCTGCGCTATGGCGGACGCGAAACAATCCTCTCATACCTGTCCGATCCGGAAACCTACCACCGCGCCGATCTGGCAACTGCGCGCGCGTTGATGCAAGCTGCGATCCCAGACGAAGATCTCGATTTCATCCGGTCGTTCGAGGACAGCATTGCCATCGGCGATTACCTGTTCGTCCACGCTGGGGTCCACCCCGACGCGGCGATGGACGAGCAGCGAACCGCCGACCTGCGCTGGATTCGCGAGCCCTTTCTGTCACACTCCGGCAGTTTTGGCCCGGTCGTGGTGCACGGCCACACCATTACCGACAAGCCTCTTATCCGGCACAACCGCATCGGGCTTGACACCGGGGCCTATCGTTCGGGTCACTTGACCGCTCTGGGCCTGCAAGGCAGCACCCGCTGGTTGATCGAGGCGCAGGATCTAGACGGCGTGATCAGCGCCGCGACAAGGAGTATGGCATGAAGATCGCAATGGTCGGTTCGGGTTATGTCGGGCTGGTATCGGGGGCCTGTTTTGCCGATTTTGGCCACGACGTGGTGTGCATCGACAAAGATCCGGCCAAAATCGACAGCCTCAGATCCGGAATGATGCCGATCTACGAGCCGGGGCTGGCCGAATTGGTCATCGGCAATGCCAAGTCCGGACGACTTTCGTTTACCACCGATCTGGCCGAGGGAATTGCCGGGGCCAGCGCGATCTTTATCGCAGTCGGCACGCCTAGCCGCCGCGGGGATGGCCATGCTGATTTATCGTTCGTTTACGCGGTGGCCGAAGAAATTGGCCTGGCGCTGAAGAACGACGCGGTGGTGGTGACCAAGTCAACCGTACCTGTGGGCACGGGCGACGAGGTTGAACGAATTCTAACCGAAGCCGCGCCAGGGGTGAAGTTCGCGGTCGCCTCCAACCCAGAATTCCTGCGCGAAGGCGCGGCGATCGAAGATTTCAAACGCCCCGACCGCATCGTTATCGGCACCGAGGACGCGTGGGCGCGCAGCGTTATGAATGAGGTTTACCGGCCGCTGTTCCTCAACAAGGCCCCGATCCTGTTCACCAGCCGCCGCACTTCCGAACTGATTAAATACGCCGCCAACGCCTTCCTTGCGGTCAAGATCACCTTCATCAACGAAATGGCCGATTTGTGCGAAAAGGTTGGCGCGGACGTGCAGGATGTCAGCCGCGGGATCGGCATGGACGGGCGGATCGGCGCGAAGTTCCTACACGCCGGGCCGGGCTATGGCGGCTCATGCTTCCCCAAGGACACGCTCGCGCTGCTCAAAACGGCCGAGGACTATGAGGCCCCGACCCGGATTGTCGAAGCGGTCGTGGCGGTCAATGAAGCGCGCAAGCGCGCGATGGGGCGCAAGGTGATCGACTCGCTGGGCGGGGCGGACGCAGCACGCGGCAAGAAGGTCGCGATGCTGGGGCTGACGTTTAAGCCGAACACCGATGACATGCGTGATTCGCCATCAATTGCGATTGCGCTGGCCTTGGCCGATGCCGGCATCGAGGTGGCCGCTTACGACCCTGAGGGTATGGAGCTCGCCAAGCCGCTGATGCCCGACGTGACAATGGCCAGCGATACCTACGCCGCCATCGAAGGCGCCGACGCAGTCGTCATCGTGACCGAATGGGACGCGTTCCGCGCGCTCGATTTCGACCGGGTGAAGCAGATCGCCAAGGCCCCGGTGCTGGTCGATCTGCGCAATGTGTACGACCCTGCAGAAGTGCGCGCCAAAGGCTTCGCCTATTCGAGCGTGGGGCGGCCTTAGTAGACGGTCAGCCCACCTCGAACATGGTATAGTTCGGCCTCTTGGTCATTTGCTAACCGGTGCCGATCACAACCACGTTGCCGAGCCACGCATAGCGCGCATCGCCGCATTCGAACCGCGCGGCGACGGCCCGCGAGTATTCGAACGATCACACCCGGCGCACAATCGCCCGGTAGAGGTGCGTGTCTTCGACCGAATAGTACAGCCAGATCTTGCCATCCGCGATCACTACCGAGGCGGCGAAGGCAATATCGGTATCTGTGCGCTCGACGCCTGGCGGGGGCACGATCAGCGGCTCGATGCAGCGATCGACGACGCGGGTGTATTCAGCATCGAAGGCAATCCATCCGATTCGCCAGCGCGCATCGTGAGTCGCGCCGTTGTAGAACATCACCGGGCAGTCCTTGTCGGTTGTTAGCAGCGGCCCGGGCGAGAGGTGCCAAGCATCCCACGCGTCGGTTCGCGGCGTGAACGGCTCCGGCAGGTGCTGCCATGGACCGGCTACATCGTCACCCACCGCGAGGCCGATCAACGAGGCCTCATCGCGCGCATACTCATAGAACATTCGCCAGCCGCCCGATGCTGTGCGGTCGACCGTGGCTTCCTTGAGGTTGCCCTCAGACGGCGCGCTCGGCATGGCGATCCCGCGCTTTTCAAGTTTCTCGACCGAAGGCCCGCAGGCATAAAGCATCTCGCCATGGGTCCGCGTGGCATCGACCCCGGTGTAATAGACCACAACGCTGCCGTCGGGTGCGAACACCGGGGTCGGATCTTCACATCCGCCGATGTCTGCGGGGCCAGGACCGGGCGCGAGGACCGGTTGGTCGCTGGCCTTGAAGGTCAACCCGTCGTCGCTTGCGGCGTACCAGATAGTGCCGGTGTCACCGCATTCGCCGAGATGAGGCACTGCCCTGACCAACATCGCGAACTTGCCCGGCGAGCATTGCCAGACATAGGGGCTCATCAGATCGCGCGCCGAGACCAGCGCATTGCCCGTCATCGTGATCGCGTCGATCTGCTCAACCACGAAGTTCAACTTGGTCGACACTGGCTCAGGCTCCTTGTGCAACGGTCAACGACAAGCCGCCGTCGATCGTCACCGTGGTTCCGGTGATATAGTTTGCAGCTGGCGACAACAAGAAATTGACCACCGCAGCAACTTCATCTGGGCGGCCGGCGCGGCCCCACGGGATCGCCGATTCCAGTTTGGCTCGATAGTCGGCGTCCTCCACTGCGTGCTCGTTCATCGGCGTGAGGATCATCCCCGGCGCTACGCCATTGACCGCGATGCCAAGCGGGGCGAGCTCAAGCGCCAAGGTTGCGGTCAGCTGCGACAGCCCGCCCTTGGCCGCATCGTAATCAACGCCCCCGGCTCGCGGGGCGCGTTCGTGGATCGAGGAGATGTTGACGATCCGGCCCTTGCCCCCGCCGCTGCCACCGCTCGCAGCGAGCCCGCGGACCAGCGCGCGGCAGGTCAGAAACGGTCCGTATAGATCGCTGCGCACCACCCGGTCGAACTGCGCCAGTTCCATGTCTTTGATCCGCACCCCGCTCATGTTGAGGCCGGCTGAATTAACCAGCAGATCGGGGGTGCCGAATGCCTGCTGGGTGGCCGCGAATAGAGCCGCCACAGCGGCTTCATCGCCGACATCGGTTTGCACCGCAAGCGCGCGATCTGGTCCGCCGATTTTGGCGCAGATCGCCTCGGCCGCGGCTTGATCACGGTAATAGGTGATTGCAACCCGCGCGCCTGCCGCGCCCAAAGCCAGCGCACAGGCGGCACCGATGCCCGATTCGCCGCCAGTGACAATCGCGATATTGTGTTCGAACATGCTTGAGGCCTTCTAGATGGGGAAAGGAACGGCGCTAACCGTGTAGCGTGATCGACATCGCCTGCTGGCGCGCGTTGCCCGGCTCGACCATCACGATCCCCGGCTTGTCGCGGATATCGCCGCTGAACCCTTCAGGATCGGAGCTGCCTTGCCATGGTTCGATGCAAATGAATCCCGCGCCTGGCTTGCTCCACACGCCCAAGGTAGGGAAATCCGCGAAACCGACCTTGATCCGTGGCCCCTCATCCGCTCCATATTGGACGCTGCGGCTGCGCAGGACATCGAAGATCAATGCGTCTTCGACAAACAGGTCATCGCGGAGCGCAAGCCGAGCGCCTACCACCGGGGTTGCGACCGGGTCGGGCTTCAGCAGGCCATCGGCATCGATCCGCCGCACCGGCGCGGGTTCATCGGCATCGAACAGCAGCCGGTGCGCCGCGCGCTGCTGGCCGAATGGCAGCGGCCAGCGCAAGGCCGGGTGAAATCCGATGCTGGCGGGCATGGCCGCAGCGCCGTGATTGGCGATGATCGCCGTCACGGTAAGGCAGGTTCCCGCCAGCGTAAACTCAACGTCGAGGGTAAAATCGAACGGATAGATTGCCGCTGTTTGGGCATCCGCATCCAGCCGAAAGGTCACGCTGGTGTCGCATTGCGCGGTCACCATAAACGCTTTGCGCCGGGCAAAGCCGTGCTTGGGCATGGCGTACGTCTGCCCGTCGTAGCGATAGATTCCGCCATTAAGCATGCCGATTACGGGGAACAGGATCGGCGCGCGACCAGTCCAGAACGTGGGATCGCCGTTCCACAGGAGGTCCCGACCATCCGCCGTCTGCAACGTTTGCAGTTCCGCACCCAGTGTGGAGATGGTGGCGCTGAGAGCCGCCGAAGAGATCGTCGCCGTGCTGAAACTCATTAATCTGCACCTTCACCGGACTGCACGCAGTGGGCAGGCCGTACGCCACCAACGATTACGCCGCTCCGCGCGTTCCATGAATTATCGGTAATTCGCCAGGGGGCCTGTAAGCCGGGTTCTGTAGCGCGGGCCCGTATCCGAAGACGCGGCACGCGCTGGCAGCCATTCCTCTAGGCCATACGTTGCCGCATGGCTCAAGCAACCAACCCGGGCGGTCGATGCGAAACACACCAGCTGATCCTTGCGGGTCAGCGCGCCGCCCCTATTCGGTCTTGCTCCGGGTGGGGTTTGCCGTGCGGTGCCTGTTACCAGCCACCCGGTGCGCTCTTACCGCACCCTTTCACCCTTACCTCTGTCAACCCGCTCATCCTGAGCTGTCGAAGGAGGCGGTCTGCTCTCTGTGGCACTTTCCCTGGGCTTCGCTGCAAGCAACTCGCCCGGCGGGCGTTACCCGCCACCCTTGTTTCGTGGAGCCCGGACTTTCCTCGCGGTTCTTGCGAACCCCGCGGCTGCCCGGCCCCCTGGCGGGGTTGCGTTTAGGGGATGAGGGCATGGGGTGCAAGGATGCCGCAAATCGCTGAAAAGCGGCCTGCCCGCACTCACACCGATTGCGAATATTAGCTGTATACGGCAGAGAGCCGTCGCCGAACCCTTGTCTGTTCAGATTGCCAAAGATTCATAAATCGATCCGATCGGAGAACACGAAGTGAAAAAGAGACGGGATGAGTGGGAGGGTCGGATGTGGAAGCCTCTCGAGTTTTTGAATGAGGGCTTTATTAGGGGCAGCCCGGCCAACCTCAAGCTGACTGTTGCCTTATTAATTTTTGTCGCTGCGCTGGCCATATTCGGGGGTGGTCGTTAAATCTTTTCTAGTGACTGGCAGTCCCTTTGCGAGCCGACGAGGCAGCAAGGGACGATAGTTTGCATGCCCGATTCCCAGGCCACAGAGGCTGCGTCAGCCTCTAGCGCGACTTCCCGCTATCCCGATCAAGCAGCAGCGAGAACAAGATCGCCGAGCACTCCCCATCGACCTCGCCGTCGACCATATGTGGGCGCCACCTGCGTTGGAAAGCGCGCATTGCGGCGGGCATGTCCGAAATATCATAGCCCCAGCGTTCGAGCGCGAGGAAGAACGCGCCGTCGTTCTCGTACGGGCTGGGCGTCCGCGCCCGCGGGGTCTTGAGCGCGAGCCGGTGCGCCGCCAGTAAATCCCAATCGAACAGCTCGCCCGGGTCTTCTTTGCGGGTGGGCGCGATGTCCGAATGGCCGACCACGTTGGCGCGCGGCACGTCCCAGCGCTGGACGATGTCCGCCAGCAAGGGCAACAACGCGGCCATCTGCGCATCGGGGAACGGGACATAGCCGAACTCGTGCCCCGGATTGACCAGCTCGATCCCGACGCTGGCCGAATTGACATCGGTAATCCCGCGCCAGAAGCCCTTGCCGGCATGCCAGGCGCGGCGATCTTCGCGCACCAGCCGGTGAACGGTGCCATCTTCCTCGACGCAGTAATGCGCCGAAACTTCAGCCGCGGGATCGCACAAACGCTCCAGCGCGGCCACGGCGCTTTGCATGCCGGTGTAGTGCATGACCACTATCGACACCGGCAATAGCCGCTGGTTCCAGTTGGGCGACGGGGTTTCGCAAGTGATCAGTTCGGACATTACTAAGATCCTCCCCCACTGGGGGAGGTGCCGAGCGAAGCGAGGCGGAGGGGGCCTGTCACCAGCACCATTGGTCTGGCCATGCCCCCACCGTCAGCGCTTCGCGCTGCCACCTCCCCCAATGGGGGAGATTTGAGAGGATCAACACCCTCATCACCCCTCTGGCAGCACCGCGCCCATCACCAGCGCCTCATCACTCAGCGCGAATTGCAGCCCGCCGCCTTGTTGCGCAGCCAGTTGGTTGAGCATCCAGGCGGGCGCAGTGCGGCTCGAAAGCTCGGCCATGGGCAGCGAGCCATCGAGCGCCATGCCGATATTGGCATCGAACGCAATCTTTGGTCCGGCGGCGCGGACCACAATTTCGCTGGCTCCAGCGCGGCTTTCGGCGCCGATATCCAGCCTGCCGCCGCGCACCAGCGCGTCGATCCCGATATGCGCAAGGTTGAGCAGAACCTTGACCGCCGGTTTGGGCAACTCATCCACACCCAGCGCCCAGTTCAGCGTGATCCGGTCATTGCCCGCGACCAAGGCTTCAACCAATGCGCGTGGTTCTGCCACCGGCACCTGATAATCGAACCCGGTGGCCCCGCCGAACGCGAGCCGGAAGAACTTCAGCTTATCTGCACTGGTCCGGGCGCTCTGTTCGAGCAGCTCCATGCAGCGCTTGCGCATTTCGGGATCGCGTTCTTCGGCGAGCAGTTCCAGCCCGTTGCTCATCGCGCCCACCGGGCTGAGCAGATCATGGCACAGCCGCGAGCAGAGCAGGCTGGCAAGGTCTAGTGCGTCGTCGGTCATCGGATTTCCTGTTTGCGAGGCCCCCCTTAACTCGCTGCGACTCGCGTGGGAAGCACTTCAAAGCCGCCGGGCTGATCGCGCCACCAGCTTACCGCTTCTCCCGCGATGATCGCCCAGATCAGGCCATCGCCGCTGGCCCCTGCGAGATCAGTTAGCGAGGGTTCGGCGCTGTCATTAGGGTGTGAATGGTAATAGCCCACCACCTGCGGTCCGCCGCTGCGCGCAGCGCGGTGCGCGGAAATCAGCGTCTGTGGATCGATTTCGAACTGGTGCAGCGGTTCGGCATGAACGTTGAGTGCGGGCACAACCTGCTCCACCCGCGCGCCCTGCCCCAGCAGCAAGCCGCAGCATTCGCGGGGGTGCGCGCGCGCTGCTTCTTCAAGCAGTGTGGCAGTTACGCCACTTGTCAGTTCAACGACCATCCCCATCTGCCTAGCAATGAATGGGGGGGAATCCATTATTTCTGGCGTGATCGCCGATGGCAACCAACGCCTCGACAAGGCTTTGGCCGATGCCAGCGGGCTGTCGCGCGAGCGGATCAAGGCGCTGCTGGGCGCAGGCCAGATCTCGCTGGGCGGAATGATCGCCGCGCAGGCAAAGTTCAAACCGGCCGCCGGCGCGCAGTTCGAAATCCGGGTTCCTGCCGCCGTTCCGCTCGCCGCCGCCGCGCAGGATATTCCGCTGGTGATCGTCTATGAGGACCAGCATCTGATCGTGATCGACAAGCCGGCCGGCTTGGTTGTCCATCCCGCGGCGGGCAACCTTGATGGCACGCTGGTCAACGCGCTGCTGCACCATTGCCGCGGGCAATTGTCCGGTATCGGCGGGGTGGCGCGGCCGGGCATAGTCCACCGGATCGACAAAGACACCTCGGGACTGTTGGTGGTGGCCAAGACCGACGCGGCACACGAAGGGCTGGCGCGGCAATTTGCCGACCATTCGCTCGAACGGGCTTATCTGGCGATCGTCGCGGGCCTGCCGATGCCTTTGGGCGGAACTGTAACCGGAGCGATCGCGCGCTCGAATACCAATCGCAAGAAGATGGCGCTGGTTGCAGACGGGCGCGGTAAACATGCCGTGACGCACTATACAACGCTGGAACGGCTGGGCGCTGCCGCCTTGGTCGAATGTCGGCTGGAAACCGGGCGAACGCATCAGGTGCGGGTGCATCTAACCTCGATCGGGCACCCGTTGCTGGGCGATCCCGCCTACGGCCGCACCCCGGACAAGCTCAAGCCGCTATTGGCTGAGCATCAGTTTACCCGTCAAGCACTGCACGCTGCGGTGTTGGGCTTTATCCACCCGGTCAGCGGCGCGGCGCTGCGGTTCAAAAGTTCACTTCCTGCCGATATGGAGGCGCTGTTGGTCGAATTGAGGAACAATAGTTGAGCGATTGTGTTATAAATATATCCCATGTGGCTGCTGCCGGGAGATGCCTCTAAAGGGTCCCTTAAGAGTACGCCGACGATGAAAGGGCGAATGAAGATCATGTCCGAAGCCGAAAAGAACCTGCCCGCGCGGACCACCCCCGTGCGTTCTGCCAGCGCGATGCCCAGCTTGGGCCCAGAGCAGAGCCTTAACCGCTATCTGGCCGAAATCCGCAAATTCCCGGTGCTGACTGCAGAGCAGGAATATATGCTCGCCAAGCGCTATGCCGAACACCAGGATCCGGAAGCCGCCAAGCAGCTGGTCACCAGTCACCTGCGGCTCGTCGCCAAGATTGCAATGGGTTATCGGGGCTATGGCTTGCCGGTGGCCGAGCTGATCTCCGAAGGCAACATCGGCCTGATGCAGGGCGTCAAAAAGTTCGAGCCCGACCGCGGCTTCCGCCTGGCCACCTATGCCATGTGGTGGATCAAGGCGAGCATGCAGGAATTTATCCTGCGCAGCTGGTCGCTGGTCAAAATGGGCACCACCGCAGCGCAGAAGAAGCTGTTTTTCAACCTGCGGCGGATGAAAAAGAACCTCGATGCGTATGAAGATTCGGACCTGCACCCCGATCACGTGACCAAGATCGCCACCGATCTCGGCGTGTCCGAAACCGAGGTGGTCAATATGAACCGCCGGATGATGATGGGCGGCGATGCCAGCCTCAACATCTCATTCAACGAGGATGGCGAAGGCCAGTGGCAGGACATGCTGTCGGACGACGGACCGCTGCAGGACCAGATCGTCGAAGAGGCGCAGGAGGCACGCAATCGCCACTCGCTCCTGCTCGAAGCCATGGACAGCCTAGGCGAGCGTGAGCGCCATATCCTGACCCAGCGCCGCCTGATCGACGATCCGCAGACGCTCGAGCAATTGAGCCAGGAATATTCGGTCAGCCGCGAACGCGTGCGGCAGATTGAGGTGCGGGCCTTCGAAAAGCTGCAGAAGGCGATGCTGCGGATTGCCACCGACAAGCGCCTGATACCCGCCGCCGCCTGAACCTCAGGCTTAAAACCGCCGCGCCAGCCCCACTAACAGCGAGTGGCGCGGGGCGGCGGCGGTCAGCCCCACATCGCCTTCAAGATCGAGCTGCCAGTCTTTGCCGGCCTGCCATGCGAGTGAGACTGCCGCACGCGCATCGGTTGCGTTACCGACTGATCATCGTCACGCCATGCGCCTACTTCGCCGGTGAGCGCCACCGTGGCAGCCAGGGCGTGGCTCAATCCGGCCACCGTGCCCACCCGCAAATGCCGCCCTGCACCGCTACTATTAACCGCGGCATCGACTTCGGGCATCAGATCGAGCTCGAACCCGTGGCCAAATTTAAACCCCATCGGCACTAGCGCGCTTGCGCCGCAGTCGCTCACACTGATCCCATTCGCACCGGTTGGCAACGTGACGAAACCGTGCACCGCGATCGGACCTTCGGGACCCGACAGGCTGCGGCGCACCGCAATCGTGCTATCAACAATGCCCTTGGACCGAGCAACGCTGCCGTTGCTCCGGTCAAGGTCGCGTCGGGTGTTATAGCCGTTCACGCCCACTTCAATGTCGGTCACCTGATCCAGCCCGACCCGCACCAGCAGATCGCCGTAGGTCAGATCGTCCTCAATCGAAGCGCTGTCGCTCAAATGGTCCCAGGCGGCCACGCCAAGTTCTGCCATAGCCTATCCCGGCTCAATCGTGCAGGCGGGTGTGCCGAGCCCCGGGCGGTCAGCGCAAAATTCGCGCTCCTGCGCCCTGGCCGGATTGGCGAGCAGCGCATCGGTAGTGTCATACCAGCCCCTCCCTTGCGATACCAGCCGCCTTGGCTAAACACTGCAGCAATGTTCCGGTTCCTACGACCCAGCCGCCCCACCGCCCAGCGCGGCTTTGTGTATAACGCCGCCTGGTGGATCGGGCGGATCGTCATCTGGTTCATTGCGATCAGCTTAGGCCTGACACTGCTGTACAAATGGGTGCCGGTACCGGTCACTTTGACCATGGTGCTTGACCGTAACGGTTTTGACAAGGACTGGGCTCCGCTTAGCCGGATCGATCGGACCATGGTCGATGCGGTGATCGCGGGCGAGGACGCCCGGTTCTGCAGCCATTCCGGGTTTGACAGCCGCGCGATCGAACAGGCCCTGCAGCGCAACGCCACTAGCGGCCGCCTGCGCGGCGGATCGACGATCAGCCAGCAAACCGCCAAGAATGTGTTCCTGTGGCAGGGCGCCGGCTGGACCCGCTATGCCCGCAAGGGGCTCGAGGTATGGTTCACCTTCCTGATCGAGCACGTCTGGGGCAAGCGCCGGATCATGGAGGTGTACCTCAACGTTGCCGAGACCGGGGTGGGCACATACGGGGTCGAGGCCGGGTCACAG
>JAYVML010000215.1:0-14729 GCA_043758955.1 Novosphingobium sp.
CCGTTGCGGCGAAAAGTCTTCATCGCCCGGCGCAATCCATCGGATTCGGCCGGAGAGAAGTTGGCGGCCACAATCGCGAGCTTCATCGCCTGCTCCTGAAACAGCGGCACCCCAAAAGTCTTGCCCAACACATGTTTAAGCTCATCCGGATCATGCGGGGGCGCAGGGGAAGGATAGTCAATCGGCTCTTCGCCATTGCGACGGCGCAGATAGGGATGAACCATACCCCCTTGGATCGGGCCGGGGCGGACAATCGCGACCTGAATGACCAGATCATAGAGGCAAGTTGGCTTTATCCGTGGCAGCATGTTGATCTGCGCGCGGCTCTCAATCTGAAAGGTCCCGATACTGTCTCCGGTGCGCAGCATAGCAAAGGTCGGCTCATCATCGACCGGGATGGTATCAAGGCCATGATCGCCCAGTCCATGCGCCCGGAGCAGATCAAAGCATTTGCGGATGGCGGTCAGCATTCCCAGCGCCAGCACATCCACCTTCATCAGGCCGAGAGCGTCAATGTCGTCCTTATCCCATTCGATAAAGGTGCGATCGGGCATCGCTGCGTTATGAATAGGCACCATCTCATCGAGCCGCCCTTGAGTTAAAATGAAGCCGCCGACATGCTGCGAAAGATGGCGTGGGGCTTGCAAGAGCTGATCGACCAACTCCCTCATCTGCACCAGTTTGGGATTAGTGGCATCAAGCCCCGCTTGCTCAAAGCGCGCTTGTGGAAGCTCTCCGCTGCCCCAGCTCCCCCAGATGGTACCGGACAGGCGAGCGGTGACGTCTTCGGACAGCCCCAGCGCCTTGCCGACCTCGCGGATCGTTGAACGCTGGCGATAATGAATGACGGTGCCGGCGATGCCCGCACGTTCGCGGCCATAGCGCTGATAGATATATTGAATGACCTCCTCGCGCCGCTCATGTTCAAAATCGACATCGATATCGGGCGGCTCGTTGCGGTCTTCGGAGATGAACCGGTCGAACAGCAGCGCGTGCTTGGCCGGATCGACCGCGGTAATCTCCAAGCAATAGCACACTGCCGAATTGGCCGCGCTGCCCCGTCCCTGGCACAGGATTGGCGGATCGCAGCCGCGCGCAAAATCGACGATATCCTTGATCGTCAGGAAATAGCGCGCGAGGTCCAGCTTGCCGATCAGCGCCAGCTCGCGCAGCAACGTGTCGCGCACCGTCTCTGGCACCCCGCCGGGATAGCGGGCGGCCGCCCCCGCCCAAGTCAGGTCGGCCAAGTGCTGCTGCGGCTCGAGCCCATCGGGGCAGGTCTCTTCGGGGTATTCATAGCGCAGCTCCTCCAGGCTGAACTGGCAGGCATCGGCCACCTCGCGCGCGGCTTGGAGCGCGTGCGGCCAGCGGCGGAACAGCCGCGCCATTTCGGCCGGGCTTTTGAGGTGCCGCTCGGCATTGGGCTGGAGCAACTGCCCGGCTGCGGCGACCGTGGTCTTGTGCCGGATCGCGGTCATCACATCGTGCAGCGGGCGGCGGTGCGCGGCGTGGTACAGCACATCGTTGGTGGCGAGGATCGCCAGACCATGCCCGCGCGCCAGTTCGTCCAGCCGCGCGATCCGCGCCAGATCGCCCGCCGCATAGAGATAGCTGGCGGCAATGTGGCGTAGCGTGCGAAGTTGCGAGGTAAGGTGCTGGAGGAGATTGGGGAACGGGGCAGTCACGCTGTCATCCCGGGCTTGACCCGGGACCGCTGGCGTCTTGTCGCAGCCTTGCATCGATGCTGCCAGCGGTCCCGGGTCAAGCCCCGGACGACGCAGGGGGATAACATTGCTCTCAGCCATAATCGTGAACTGCGCATCAAGATCGGCTGGCGGAACTAGCACCAGCTGCACCCCCTCGGCATGCGCAGCCAGCATCGCCAGCGACACATCGCAGGCGCCCTTGTCCTGCCATTCGCCGTCCAGCGTGCCCATTCGCCCGGCTGAGATCAGCGCGCAGAGCCGCCCATAGGCCGCACGATCGGTGGGATAGGCGAGGAACGCCAGCCCCTCGGCAGTTTCGATCCGCGCCCCGATCACCGGGCGCAGCTTAAGCGTCTGCGCTTCGCCGTGCAGCCGCACCACCCCGGCCATGGTGTTGGCATCGGTAATCCCGATCGCGTCATAGCCCAGCGCCGCAGCCTGCGTGACCAGATCGACCGCATCCGACGCCCCGCGCAGGAACGAGAAACAGGTCGCTAGCCCCAGCTCGACAAAATCGCTGCGCGGCGGCGGGGCTGCAGCTTCGGTAGCAACGCGGCGGCGTTCAGGAGTAAGGGTGGTTTCGGGCATGGTTTTCGAATCTAAATGTTCTTTATATGTTCCTTTTCGTATCGACGCGAGTCTCTTGCCGTCGCAGCCTGCCACCACCTGACCGGCTGGACGGAACGGATGCCAGCGGGCCGCGTTGTCAGGAAGAATTCCCCGACGATGGAGAACTACCATGCCGATGATCAAAACCAAGGACGGAACCCAGCTGTATGTGAAGAGCTGGGGCACCGGAAAACCGGTCGTGCTGATCCACGGCTGGCCGCTGTCGGGCGATAGCTGGGACCCGATCAGCAATGTGCTGGCCGACAATGGCTATCAGGCGATCGCTTATGATCGGCGCGGGTTTGGCCGCTCGGACCAGCCATCGGAAGGCTATGACTACGATACTTTTGCTGACGATCTGGCCGCCGTGCTGGAAAGTCAGACCGGCGGGCAGAACGCCGCCTTGGTCGGCTTCTCGATGGGCGGGGGCGAGATCGCCCGCTATCTATCGCGCCATCAGGGCAAAGGCGTCAGCCGGGTTGCGCTGATCAGTGCGGTGGTGCCGTATATGCTGCAAACTGCAGATAATCCCGAAGGCGTGCCGCAGGCCGCTTTCGACCAGATGACCGCCGGCATGAAGGCCGACCGCGCGCACTTTTTTCGCGGGTTCTTTAAAGACTTTTTCGGCATCGGGATGATGTCCCACCCGGTCAGCGATGAGGTGCTCGATCTGGCGTGGAATACCGCGATGCAGGCTGGTCTGCGTCCAACGCTGGCCGCCGCCAAGGCCTTTGCCACCACCGACTTCCGCCCCGATCTGGCCAGCTTCACCGTGCCCACGCTGGTCATCCACGGCACCGCCGACAAGACTGTGCCGATCGATCCGACCGCGCGCGCAGTGGCCAAGGCCGTGCCCGCCGCGCACCTGATCGAATATGACGGCGAGCCGCACGGCGTCTTCGCCACCCAGACCGAGCGGCTGACCAATGACCTGCTCGCGTTCCTGAGCGGGAGCGAGACGCGCGGCGCGTTCAACCTTGATGCAGTGGCGAAGGATGACCGGCAGGAAGTTATCGATGTGATGACTGCCGAAGCGATTGCGATCCAGCCGCTGTAAAGCTCAGGAACACAGCCCCTGCAGATACCATTCGGGGGTGCCCCCACGTCCATCGGCGGCGTGACCGCGGCGGTAGATCCAGTATCTCCGCCCGGCCGCGTCTTCGACCCGGTAATAGTCGCGGAGCCGCGCTGTGCCGCGCTCGCGCCACCATTCGGGCGCGATCCGCTCGGGGCCTTCGGCGCGGGTGACCTCGTGCAATTGTCCGCGCCAGCGGAACCGGCGCGGCAGGCCATCGGGGCTGGCGTGGATTACCGCGATCAGCTCGGGCAGATCGAGTAGCTTGAGCGGCCGGGCGTGGAAAGCGAGGCTTTCCTGTGTCGCGCGCTCCGGTTCGAGCGGGGCTAGCCAGCGTTGCGCACGTTCGGGCCAGTGGCTCGCCACCGGCTCGGGACGGCGTACGGCATCGGGTCCGAGCCGCACCGAAAGCCGGTCGATGCAGGCCGCCAGACTGGTGCCGTGCGCTTCCGCCGCCGCCTCGAAATCGCGCTGGCTCAGCGCCAGTGGCTCACACCACGGCGCGCTCAACCGCGCCAGTTCGATCCCGAACCCGGCGTCTATATCATCGAGACGCGCCCCGTAAAGCCGTACAATGTGCCCCGGATGGCGGGTAGCAGCAGCCAGTTCGAGCCGGCGCTGGAGCACTTCGCCATCGACCTTCCACAGCGCGAGTTCGAGCCGCCGCGCGCCCAGCGCTTGTCCCTCAAGCACGCGAGTCAGATCGCCCGCCAGATCGGTCATTATCTGATCGAGGAGTTCGCGGTGGCGGATCGGTTCGACCAGTCGGCGCTGGACCAGCGGCACCGCCGCCGCCCGCACCGGCAGCAAGGGTTCGGGCACCCGGCCGCGCAACTGGTCGAGCCGGATTAACGGATTGGCGGCGGGCGCCCGCACCGACCGGAACCGCCGCGCCAAGGCATCACGCGCCACGCCGGATAAATCGCTCACGCGCTTCAGCCCGAGCCGGCGCAGCACCAGCAGTGTCGCGGGATCGAGCCGGAGCGCGGCGACGGGGAGGTCGGCCAGCAAGCCAGGGATTTCTCCAAAAGTTTCCCCCTCTGGGGGAGGTGGCAGCCGCACAGCGGCTGACGGAGGGGGCATGGGGCGGCAAGCAGACCCCCACCGACCCGCCTGCGGCGGGCCACCTCCCCCAAAGGGAGAGACTTCTGTCAGAACCGCCTGCTCGGGCCCATAGTGCGCCAAGGCCCAAGCCGCCCCAGCAGTGGGCGCAATCGCCAGCCGCGCGGCCAGTCCGCGCGCGGCCAATCGTTCAGCGGCATCGGCCAGCAGCGCGCGCTCGCCCCCGAACAGGTGCGCCACCCCGGTCACATCGATCACCAGCCCATCGGGCGGATCGAGCGCCGACCACGGCCCCCAACGCTGCGCCCACAGCGCTAGGCTTTCCAGCAAGGCCAGATCGCCCGCCGGATCGGCCGGGGCGGCGGCCAGTTCGGGACACAGCGCGCGGGCATCGGTCAGCATCGCCCCGGCTCGCACGCCCGCAGCGCGTGCCGCGTGATTGATGGCGGTAATGCGCGAACCATGCGCGCTCTCGGCAATCAGCGCGAGCGGCTGTACGCTTTCGCCTTCAGTCAGCTGCCAGCGATCGATCGCCAGCTGCTTGCACCAGATTACCATGATGCGGCGGGGTAGCGGTGAGGCCTTGTCCATCATCGCGCAAAATCCATTCTCCGGGCGGGTGACTGCGCGCGCGGAACAGGGTGCCGTGCCAGGCTGGCGCACCCGGCGCATCCGCGTTCCAGCGCGGCGGGAGCGATGGCGCGGCGCGCACTTCCCAGCGCATCCGCGCCGACGAGAGGTCATGCGCCGCATCAAGCCGCACCAGCCACAGTGGCACGCCGTGCTGCTCGGCCACCAGGCTGAGCCGGCGCGAGGCGGTGAATGACAGCGCCTGGGGATTGCCCGCGATCTCACCGATGACAAACGCCAGGTCCCGGCAGCGCAACCCCTCCTCCAGCGCGAACAAAGCATCTTCGGGGCTGGCAGCGGCGACATGGAGCAGGCGGTGGCGCAAGGCCGGCGGCAGTCCGGGGCGGTATGGGCGGCCGCTCAGCCGCAGCGCCGCCGGGTCCTGGACCCACAACCACGGGCGCTGATCGGTGATAGTGTCTGGCTGGACCTGATCGAGCGCAAAGGCCAACGCCAGCGCCGCGCCGGCGGCTTCGCGCGAGGAGGAAAACAGTTCGGCATGGCGCACCTCGCTTTGTGCGAGGCGCGGCGGTGGCAGGTGGTAAGGTTGGCGCAGCGGGGCTTGCTCTCGCAAGACGCTGCGCCCCGAGGCGAGCCCTCTCCACCATCCGGCGGACGGCCCCCCTCCCCGCGACGGGGAGGATTTTGGCGGTATAAAAGGGGGGGCAAGAGTCGGCAGGTTAGTCACGCAGAATCACTCCAATGTTCTATTTATGTTCTCATTGGTAGCGATTCGCAAAGGCTTTGTGAACTCGCCGACCAAAAGTGCTTCCACGCTGACCAGCAGTGGAACCACCCGCCGTCTGACCCGTTGCCTGAACGACCCCTCCAACCGCGAGACCACTGATGGAAACCCACCCCGATAATGCCGAAGACCTGAAGGAAAAATTCTGGACGCACTTCGCTGCATCGCCGTTCGTCATGCTCGAACTCGACGGCGACCGTGACAGCGCCGCCCCGATGACCGCGCAGCTCGACAAGAAAGCGCACCATGCCATCTGGTTCTTCACCCGCCGCGATGGCGGCTATGCCAAAATGGGCCCGGCGACCGGCATCCTCTCGGCCAAGGGGCACGACCTGTTCGCGCGCTTCGATGGAACCCTGGTCGAGGAAACCAGCCGCGAACGGCTTGACCAGCACTGGTCGAACATCATCGAGGCCTGGTTTCCCGCCGGCAAGGACGATCCCAACCTGCTGATGATGCGCATGGAACTGGGCCAGGCCAAAATCTGGGATTCAAACCTCGGCCTGATCGGCACTGCCAAGATGCTGCTGGGCATGGATACCCGCCAGGATGGGCAAAACAACAAGGTCGAAACCGCGCTGTAACGCTGGTCAGACCTATGCAACAAAATAGGGCCGCTCCTACCCGGAGCGGCCCCTTTTTTGTGCGGGAAACAATCAGCGCGAGCGGATCAAACCTTATCCTCGTCACCGTGGATCGCCCCGACATGCTGCCCGGGAGCAAACGGATCATCCTCATGCACTTCGACCAGACCCCGTCCGACATGGCTCTTGCGGTAGCCATAGAGGTAGTAAATCGCCAAGCCGATGGCACCCCAGATCGGCAGCACCAGCATGGCTGACGCCGGCAGATTGAAGAACAGGAATACGCAGCCAAGGATTGTCGCCGGACCGATCAGCCACAGCACCGGAGTGCGAAACGCGCGCGGGAAATTCGGCGCGGTCTTGCGCAGCATCATCACCGCAATCGCCACCATCATGAACGCGTAAAGCGTTCCGGCATTGGCAATGTCGGCCAGCTGACCGACCGGCAGGAATGCCGCCGCCACCGCCGTTGCGATACCGGTCAAGAAAGTGACGACATAAGGCGTCTTCCACTTGGGATGCACCTTGGCCAGCGCTTCGGGCAGCAGTCCGTCGCGCGCCATCACGAAGAAGATGCGGGTCTGGCCGAACAACAGGATCAGGATCACCGAAGGCAGCGCGATAAATGCCGCATAGCCCAGCATATTGCCCACCGTGCCAAACCCGATCTGGCGCAGCACATGCGCCAGTGCTTCCTTCGAGCAGACCAGCATATCCGCATATTGCGGCAACGCACACTGGCGCGCCAGTTCCTCGGACCCAGCCGGGAACGGCACCCCGCCCGGCCCCATAATCGGCTGACCGCCAATCGTGCCGACCGCACCGGCTGCCACCAGCATGTAAAAGACGGTGCAGAACAGCAAACTGCCGATCAAGCCGATCGGCACGTTGCGCTGCGGGTTTTTGGTCTCTTCCGCCGCGGTCGAAACCGCGTCGAAGCCCACATAAGCGAAGAAAATCGTTGCCGCTGCGCCAACCGCGCCAACCCCGGTGCCAAAGCCGCCGAACACGCCGGCGGGCAGGAAAGGATTGAAGTTGGCCGTATTAACCTTGGGCAGCGTCAGGAACATAAACGCGGTCAGCGCGGTGACCTTGATCAGCACCAGTGCGGCGTTGACCCGGGCGCTTTCGGTGGTGCCAATCATCAACAGCCAGGTCACCAGCAGCGCAATCACCGCAGCCGGCAAGTTGATCACGCCGCCCGGCGATCCGCCGAGCACCAATGGCCCGGCGACCATCCACGCAGGTAAATGTATCCCAAACGTGTGTTCAAGAATGGTCCCGGTAAAATAGCCCGACCAGCCGACCGAAACCGCGGATGCGGCCACGGCATATTCAAGCACCAGCGCCCACCCGACCGTCCAGGCGAGCAGCTCGCCCATCGTCGCATAGGTGTAGGTATATGCTGAACCCGCAACCGGGATCATCGAGGCAATTTCGGAATAACACAGCGCCGCGACGATGCAGATCGCCCCGGCAATGGCGAAGGCCAGCATCAGCCCTGGCCCGGCTTTTTGTGCGCCCGCCGCTGTCAGCACGAAGATGCCGGTGCCGATTACACAGCCGATCCCGAACAGGGTCAACTGGAAGGCACCGAGCGTGCGATGAAGCGATTTCTTTTGCGCCGTCGCCAGAATGGCCTCCAGCGATTTGACCCGACCGAACATGACGTCCCCTTAAACTTCTGACGGGCGCGCAATCGCGCGCGCGCATGGTTGCTGGCCGGAAGCTAGCGCCAAGTCGCCCGTTGGCAAGGGCTAATGCCCGCCCTTCCCCAGCCGTGCGCGCTGGGCTAAGGAACTGGTCATGTCCACCACCTTCCAGCTCGACACTGCGACCAGCCGCGCGCATCCCACCCCATCGCCGCTGCGCCGAATGACCATTCCGGCGATCCGCCAGCGCAAGACTGGCGGCGTGACCGCCGAGCCGCTGGTCATGCTCACCGCGTACACCGCGCGGCAAGCGCAGCTGCTCGACGAGCATTGCGATTTGATCTTGTGCGGGGATTCGCTCGGCCAGGTGATTTACGGCCTGCCCTCCAGCCTGCAGGTCACGCTCGATATGATGATCGCCCACGGCGCGGCAGTGGTGCGCGGATCGTACCACGCCGCAGTAGTGATCGATCTGCCGTTCGGAACCTATGAAGCATCTCCCCAGCAGGCTTTCGCCAGTGCCGCACGCGTGCTCGCAGAAACCAGCGCCAGCGCGGTCAAGCTCGAAGGCGGGGCGGCAATGGCCGAAACAACCGCCTTTCTGGTGGAGCGCGGCATTCCGGTGATGGGCCACGTTGGCCTGACCCCGCAGGCCGTCAATGTGCTCGGCGGCTATAACGCGCGCGGGCGCGGCAGCGTCGAGGCTGACAAGATCGTCGGCGATGCGCAGGCGCTTGATGCCGCCGGTGCTTTTGCCATTGTCATCGAAGGCGTGGTCGAACCGATCGCCATCGCCGCCACCAAGGCCGTCGGCTGTCCGACCATCGGGATTGGCGCTTCGGCACAGTGCGACGGACAGGTGCTGGTGACCGAGGATATGATGGGGATGTTCGAACGGGTACCTCGCTTCGTCAAACGCTATGGCGAGATTGCCGAACAGATCTCCGCTGCGGCCAAACAATATGCCAAGGATGTGCGCGCGCGCAGCTTTCCCGGCACCGACCAGACTTACCAGCCCAAGTAAGGCCACGCTGCCGTGCTACGATATTTCAGAAGTTCGCTTATCTTCACTGCGGTGTGCCTCGCGCTCGCGGTCTGGCTGGGCTGGAGCCGGTCCGGCACGATCGGCGGCGCGCTCGAGGTGTTGTGGATCGTCGTGGTCCTCGCGGTGCTCGAAATCTCGCTGTCGTTCGACAACGCGGTGGTCAATGCGACCGTGCTCGAAAGCCAGGAACCGCTGTGGCGCCAGCGCTTCCTAACCTGGGGCATGATAATCGCGGTGTTCGGGATGCGGATCGTTTTCCCGCTGGCGATCGTTGCCCTGGCAGCCGGGATCGGGCCGGTCGACGCGCTGCAACTGTCGCTGCGCAATCCGCAAGAATACGAGCGCATCGTCAGCAGCGCGCATCTGACCATCGCCGGGTTCGGGGGAACGTTTCTGGCAATGGTCGGGATCAAGTTCTTTTTCGACAGCGACAAGCACGTCCACTGGATCGTGACGATTGAGAAACGCCTCGCGCGTTTCGGCGAAATCGATGCTTTCGGACTTGCGCTGCTGCTGCTGGTGTTGCTCGGCTTTGCCCGGCTGCTCGGCGACAGTGCAGCAAGGCAATTCGTCGAAGCCGGGATTCTCGGCGTCGCCGCCTTCGTCACGGTCGAGGCGATCGGCCACTGGCTCGAACGGAGCAACATCGGCGGCGGTCGTAGCGGGCTGGGCGGGTTCATTTACCTGAATGTGCTCGACGCTTCGTTCAGCTTCGACGGGGTGATCGGAGCCTTCGCGCTGTCCAGCAATATGCTGGTGATTGCGCTAGGTCTGTCGATTGGCGCGATGTTCGTCCGTTCGCTGACGATCATGTTGGTCGAAAAGGGCTCACTTGCCGAATACCGCTATCTCGAACACGGTGCCTTCTGGGCGATCCTCGCGTTGTCTGCTATCATGCTAGCCTCGTCGAGTTATCATATTTCGGAGACCGTCACCGGGCTGATCGGCGGAGTGATGATTGCGGCGTCGCTGCTGTGGTCTGTCCGCCGTAACCGCGGCCTTGTCAGCCAGCATCGGTCCTCTGCTGCGAAGAAAGCCGCCAAGACCCGGGCCACCAAAAAATCAGTCGGTTGACGCAAGCCGCGCCGCAATCGGAGCCGCAAGTACCAGCTGCGCCAGGTGATAGAGCAGGATCGGCAACAAGATGATCCCCGCAGCGGCAGGCGCAAACAGCACCGTGGCCAGCGGAGCGCCCATCGCGATGCTCTTTTGCGCCCCGGCGTAAAGCATCGTAATGCGATTGGGCCGGTCCAGCCGCAGCGCACCGCCCAGTGCCCAAGCGCCCAAATGCCCGATCGCCAGCAGGACCATGGTCCCGCCCGCCAACCAGCCCCACCCGGCCAAATCGATCCGCGTCCAAAAGCGCTGCTCGACCGCGCCAGAAAAGGCAACATAGACCGCAATCGCGATCGACGCTCGGTCAAACCAGGTGGCGATCTGGCGGTGCTCCTTGACCCAGCCGCCCAACCAACCTTGCACAATCTGGCCGAGTACGAACGGCAGCAGCAGGATCGCCACCACTTTGATCAATCCGTCCGCGTCAAGCCCGCCGCCCTGCCCGCCGGCGAGCCAGGAGAACAGCGGCGCGGTGATGAACACCCCCAGCAAATTAAGCAGCGCCGCCGCCACCACTGAACTTGCCACATTGCCGCCAGCGAGCGAGGAATAGGCGGCAGCCGATTGCACCGTGGAAGGCAGGCAACCCAGATACAGGAACCCCAGCGCCAGCAGCGGCGGCATCCACCCAGTCCCGGCATGCCACACCAGCCAGCCTGCCAGCGCCATCGCGCCAAAGCACCACAGGACCAGCGGCCACAGCAGCCGGTGATTGGTCAGGCCGACCAGCACCTCATGGCGCGGCAGGCGCAGTCCGTTAAGGAAGAACAGCAGGAACACCGCCGCGTTGGAGAAGAATTGCGCCACATCGCGCCAGCCCGCACTGACCGGCAGCACCAGCGCCAGCACGACAGCGGCCGCCAGCAGCCGCACCATCGGATCGGTCCGGGAGAGCACTCAGCGGCCGGCGAGCGCAACCGGCGGCGCGGGCGTCACCGAAAAACGCGGCGCAGGGGCCGGCTGGACCATGCCGCCATCCTCGACATATGTTCGTCGCGCCACGTTGTGCGGGTGCTGCGGCGCCTCCTTCAGGCTGAGGACGGGAGCGAAGCAAATGTCAGTCCCATCCATGATGGCGCACCAATCGTCGCGAGTCTTGGTCAGGATCAGCGCGGTCATCCGCTCTTTCAGCGGACCCCATCGAGCCGGGTTCATTTGCTGGGCAAAATCCGGGTCGCCAGCCAGTCCGGTGCTCTCGAGCAGCAGCGCGTAGAATTGCGGTTCGATTGATCCGAGCGAAATCCACTTGCCGTCGCTGGTTTCGTACGTGTCATAAAAGTGCGTGCCACCGTCGAGCAGGTTGACCCCGCGTTCATCGCGCCACTGGCCGTTGCCAAAGAACGTGTAAGTCATGGCTGAAAGGATTGCCGCGCCATCAACCATTGCGCAATCAACCACTTGCCCCGCGCCGTGGGCGCTACGCGCGTGCAGGATCGCGGCTACCACGCCGAACGCCAACAGCATGCCGCCACCGCCAAAATCGCCCACCGCATTGACGGGAAAGGTGGGCTTTTCACCCGCGCGGCCATAGGAATGAAGTGCGCCCGATAAAGCGATATAGTTGATATCATGCCCCGCCAGCGGTGCCATCGGGCCATGTTGCCCCCACCCGGTCATCCGCCCGATTACCAGCTTGGGATTGAGCGCGAGCAAGACATCGGGGCCGAGGCCCAGCCGCTCAAGCACACCAGGCCGGTTTCCTTCGATCAGCGCGTCGGCGCTGGCGACCAGCGCCTTCAGTTGCGCTACCGCCGCCGGATCCTTGAGGTCGAGTTCGATCCGCTCGCGGTTGCGGTTGAGAATATCGCGGTTGCCCCCATCGCCAAACCGGCCGCTGGTTCCGGGCCGCTCTACCCGGATCACCCGCGCGCCGTGATCGGCCAGCATCATGCCGCAAAACGGCGCCGGACCGATTCCCGCCAACTCGATTACGGTAACGCCTTGCAGTACCCCGGCCATTTCAATCCTTCTCAGTTTAATCGAGCGATGAAACGGCTTTGGGCAAGCGATCAGCGCTTGTCGAGTGGGTTAGTGAAGCTTGGCCAGCGTCTCTTGAAGCAACTGGTTATCTCCGCCGCTGCGGCGCGATTGGTACAGCAATTGACGCGCGCCGGTTGAATCTGTTCCCGTGGCTGCCAGCGCCATTCCGAGTGCTTGCGCCGCCACCGGGCTATTGGGCTGCAATTGCCAGGCACGCTGGGCGGAGACGAGCGCGTCGGAAGTATCTCCGCCGCGCAATTGAGCCAGGCTTAAGTCCGCCAGCAAACGCACGTCCCGGTTGCCGCCACGGGCGCGAATGTTTTCGAGCAGCAGCAAGGCGGTCGCCCAGTCACCCGCCAGCGCGGCCTGATTGGCGGCCATCCGCGCGGCAAGGCGGCTACCGGGAAAAGCCGCTAGGTACTGAACCACCGCCTGCCGTGAGGTGGGGTTTTGGCCCAGCCGTTCGTATGCTTCAACGATGCGCAGCAGCAGCAGATCGGGAAACCGCACCTGCGCTGCGCGCATATAGTGCGACAGCGCATCGCCCGGCCGGCCGCTGACCAGTTCGACATCGCCCAGCAGGGCCAGCGCATCGCCCGATCCGGGGCGCAGTTGTAGGAACCGGCTGGCGGCCTGCGCAGCGGCGCTCTGGTTTTGCGCGTTCAGCAGGCTGCGCACATAAGGCACGGCTTGTCCCGCGGCAGCCGGAGCGGCGGCGAAGCGCGGCCCGAGCACGCTGGGCAAATCCGGTTCAAAAATAGGCTGTAACCCGGGCAGTGCAGCGGTTGCCGCCCGATCAAGCAACGGTGCCGCCGCCGCGCGATTACCCTGATCTTCATAAGCTCGTCCCAGCAGCGTCAGCAGATACGGCGGGGCATCGCTGCGTTGCGTCAAAGCAGCAAAGCGCGCAAATAGCTGATTATAGTCACCCGCAGCATATAGCGCCCGCGCCAGCAGCAATTGCACCCGTTGATTGGCCGGTTGTCGATCGGCAAGCACCGCGAGTTCATCGGCGGCCAAATTGGCACTGCCAGCTTCCAGATCGAGCAGCCCTTGCAGCAGCATGTCCGAAGGCAGGGCATTGAGCTGGCCCCGCGTGCGGCTGAGCAACGCTCGCGCCAGGTCAATCTGACCGGCGCGCGCCGCCAGCACAGCTTGCAGATAGAATGCGCGCGGATTGCGCGGTGCCAGCGCGAGCATTTGGCGGGTTACCGCCAACATTTCTTTCACACGGTCGGCCTCGCCCAGCACTCCAGCATAGCCACCCAACAGGCCCAGATCATTGCGGTTGATGCTGAGCGCGCGTTCATACAGTGGGATTGACGCCGCGTACCCTTGTGCATCACGGACTAGTTCGGCCCTGAATTCAAGCGCGCGCGGATTGTCAGGTGCTGCGGCAAGCGCGCGTTCGGCCGCATCTATCGCCTGCAATTGCTCGCCGCCGCTGTAACGCATGCGGCCAATCTCGACCCACAGCAACGGATCGTTGGGTGCCACAATCAGCGCGCGGTCATACGCCATTCCGGCCCGCGGCAGATTGCCCGACAGCCGCTCTAGGTTGCCCAGCATCCGCCAGCCATGCGCTGCCTCGCCAGGAGTAAATTGACCCGGAGCAAGCCACGCGCGGGCCTTGTCGAACGCCGCTTGATCGATCAGCGCCTCGCCCATGGCTGCGGCCAATTCGGGCTTGCTAGCACCGCCTTGGGCGGCGCGTTGCAGCTCAGCCTCGGCGGCAATGCCATCACCCCGAGCCAGAGCCTTGGTCGCGGCCGAAAAGCTGCCTTTGGCCGCATCGGTCATCGCGCGGCCCGGCGCACTCAGGGCCACCAGTGCCACCGTGCAGGCCATCAGGGTTGCGCGGCGAAACACTTGAATCAACTCTGCATGTCGTACTGCTTGAGCAAGTCATACAGCGTCGGGCGGCTGATCCCGAGCAGCTTGGCGGTGCTGGAAATGTTGCCTTCGCTGCGCGCCAGAGCATGGCGGATGACCCCACGATCGGCAGTTTCGCGCGCCGACTTAAGATTGAGGACTTGTGCCCCGGAACTGTCAGGCGCGGGCAGATCGAGGTCGGCTGCATTGATCAGCTTGCCTTCGGTCATGATCACCGCGCGCTTTACGCGGTTTTCCAGTTCGCGGACATTGCCGGGCCAACCCCACCCGTCAATCGCGGCTAGCGCATCGGCGGCAAAGCCTTTGACAGCCGGGTTCATCTCCTTGGCGAATCGAGCGAGGAATGCTTTGGCCAGCAAGGGGGGATCGCCCGCACGTTCGGCCAGACCAGGAATTTTCACCACGATCTCGGCAAGCCGGTAGAACAGGTCTTCACGGAACCGGCCGTCGGCGATCATCGCCTCTAGGTCCTGGTGTGTCGCGCAGACGATCCGCGTATCGACGGCGATCGATTTGCGTGAGCCGATCCGCTCGATCACTCGCTCTTGCAAAAATCGCAGCAACTTGACCTGCAAGGCCAGCGGAATGTCGCCCACCTCATCAAGGAACAGAGTGCCGCCACCCGCCAGTTC
>JAYVML010000216.1:0-2701 GCA_043758955.1 Novosphingobium sp.
CAAGTGACAAGGGCGACGCAAGTGAGAGTGATTGGGTCAAGTTATTCAACGATTACCTTCCTCAACGATACCAGGCTTTGAAGTGTCATGTAATCGACAGCAAGAATGCCGTTAGCGACCAAATTGACGTTGCCATTATAGATCGCCAATACACGCCTTTCATATGGCAGCATAATGGAATTAACGTCGTTCCGGTCGAGGCAGTGTATGCTGTGTTCGAGGTGAAGCAGGAACTGAACAAGTCGCACATAGAGTATGCACACAAGAAAATTGGGAGCGTCAGACGCCTCCATAAAACGAGTTTACCAATTCCACACGCTGGGGGTATTTATCCTCCGAAACCGAATATCGCGATAATCGGCGGCATTCTGACGCTCTCTAGCTCCTACAGCCCGTTCTTTTCGGAAGCGACTGCTGAAGCGCTTGCGATCCATGATGAGCATGAGGCGATTGATCTCGGAAGCGTTGCGGACAGTGGCGGATTCCGCCGTCACCCCGACGACAACTATTATGCCCATCGTATGAGTGAGACCCCCGTAGCTGCATTTATGCTAGAGCTGATTTCAATGCTGCAAGAGCTTGGCACTGTACCAATGATCGACATCGATGCTTATGCTAAGTGGCTAGATTGACTACTCTTCCCCCATCCGCATCGCCGCGATAATCCTTCGACAGGCTCAGGACGACCGGGATTGATGAGCTACTCTTCGCCCATGCGGAGAGCAGCGATGAAGGCTTCTTGCGGAATGCTCACATTCCCATACTCGCGCATCCGAGCTTTGCCCTTCTTTTGCTTGTCGAGCAGCTTTTTCTTGCGGCTGATGTCGCCGCCGTAGCATTTGGCGGTGACGTCCTTGCGCATCGCCTGGATCGTTTCGCGGGCGATGACTTTGCCGCCGATCGCGGCCTGGATCGGGACTTTGAACAGGTGGCGCGGGATCAGTTCTTTGAGCCGTTCGCACATGTGGCGGCCGCGCGCTTCGGCGACGCTGCGGTGGACGATCATCGAGAGCGCGTCGACCGGCTCGTTGTTGACCAGGATGCTCATCTTGACCAGATCGCCTTCGCGCAGGCCGATCTGCTCGTAATCGAAGCTGGCATAGCCGCGGCTAATGCTTTTGAGCCGGTCGTAGAAATCGAACACCACTTCGTTGAGCGGCAGTTCGTAGCTGACCTGCGCGCGGCCGCCCACGTAAGTCAGCCCGGTCTGCACCCCGCGCCGGTCCTGGCACAGCTTGAGGATCGAGCCGAGGTATTCGTCGGGGGTGTAGATCGTGGCCTTGATCCACGGCTCGTCGATCTCCTCGATCCGGCTGGGATCGGGATAGTCGGCCGGGTTGTGCAGCAGCAGCTCGCGCGCGTCGTCGGTCTTCGATTTGCGCAGCTGGATGCGGTAGACCACGGATGGCGCGGTGGTGATCAGATCGAGATCGTATTCGCGGGTCAGCCGTTCCTGGATAATCTCGAGGTGGAGCAGGCCGAGGAACCCGCAGCGAAAGCCGAAGCCGAGCGCGGCGCTGCTCTCCATCTCGAAGCTGAAGCTGGCATCGTTGAGCCTCAGCCGCGCGATGCTTTCGCGCAGCTTTTCGAACTCGGCCGCATCGACCGGGAACAGCCCGCAGAACACCACCGGCTGGACTTCCTTGAACCCGGCGAGCGCCTGCGCGGCGCCATTTTTGACCGTGGTGATGGTGTCACCGACCTTGGCCTGCGCGACCTCCTTGATCTGCGCGGTGATGAAGCCGATTTCGCCCGCGCCAAGCTGCGTGAGCTGCTCGAGCTTGGGGGTGAAGCAGCCGACCCGGTCGATCAGGTGTTCGGTGCCGCCGGCCATGAACTTGATCTGCAGGCCTTTTTTGATCATCCCGTCGATCACCCGGACCAGGATCACCACGCCGAGGTACGGATCGTACCAGCTATCGACCAGCATCGCCTTGAGCGGCGCGGCGGGATCGCCGGTGGGGGGCGGGATCCGCGCGACCACCGCCTCGAGCACTTCCTTGATCCCGATCCCCGATTTGGCGCTGGTCAGGACGGCCTGTGAGGCGTCGAGGCCGATCACTTCCTCGATCTCGGCGCGGACCTTGTCGGGCTCGGCCGCGGGCAGGTCGATCTTGTTGATTACCGGGACGATTTCGTGGTCGTGCTCGATCGACTGGTAGACGTTGGCGAGCGTCTGCGCCTCGACCCCTTGCGCGGCGTCGACCACCAGCAGCGCGCCTTCACAGGCGGCCAGGCTGCGGCTGACCTCGTAGGCGAAGTCGACGTGGCCGGGGGTGTCCATCAGGTTGAGCGCGTAAGTCTCGCCATTGTCGGCGGTGTAGTTGAGGCGGACCGTCTGGGCCTTGATCGTGATCCCACGTTCTTTCTCGATGTCCATGTTATCAAGCACTTGCTCGGACATTTCGCGGTCGGTCAGCCCGCCGGTGAACTGGATCAGCCGGTCGGCCAGCGTCGACTTGCCGTGATCGATATGCGCGATGATCGAGAAATTGCGGATTTTGGCGAGGTCAGTCATGGAATTTTCATTGGCCCGCAGGCCCATCGCCCGCATTGGCCGTGCCGTTAGCAGGCCGGCTGCGAGCTGTCACCTTGGGGGCGAGCGAGCGGTAGGTGGAGATCGCAATTATGGGGCATAGAGTGCCGCCGAGCGGCGATGGTGACAAATTAACGGTGACGAAGCGCTCAATTCGCCCCGGGC
>JAYVML010000217.1:0-7918 GCA_043758955.1 Novosphingobium sp.
CACCGAAGTGCTCGGCTGGATCGTGGCGCGTGCTGCAGGACAGCGACTCGACCAGTTGCTGTCCGAGCGAATCTGGGCGCCGCTGGGGATGGAACAGGACGCCGATTTCCTGATCGATTCGACCGGGATGCCATTTGCCGGCGGCGGACTTAATCCGGTGCTGCGCGACATGGCCCGCTTTGGCGAAGCGATGCGCTGCGATGGGCATGGCAACCGCGGGCAGATCATCGCGCGCGAAGTGGTCGCTGGGATCAAGGCCGGGGGAGATCTGGCGGTGTTTGCGCCCGCCGGATATGCCACGCTTCCACAGGGTTCCTACCGCAGCCAGTGGTGGGCAATGCCCGGGAATCACGGCGCTTTTTCCGCGCGCGGGATTCACGGGCAAGCGATCTATATCGATCCGGTGGCGGAGATGGTGATCGCCCGGTTCGGCTCACACCCGATTGCCGCCAATGGCAGCATCGATCCCGCCTCACTCCCCGCTTTTCGGGCGATGGCCGACCACTTGATGCATGGGTGACGTTCACCGCAAATTCCGTGCGTTTTCACTTGCAGTTCACCTTCGACAATTTATAGCGACCCCCCGCAGCCCCATGGGGACTTCCAAACCGCAAGGCTGCTTTGTTGAACAATCCGTTTGGGGGTCCCTTGAGTTGCACACCTATCTTGACGCATCGGCTGTAGTTCGCGCCCTTTCGCCCGACGAACCCGTAATTCTCAATCGCCCGCACGCCGCCGCGCGCGCCGCCCGCTTCTTTGTCGAGAAGTTTCCGGGCACGTCACTCTATGCGGTCAAGGCCAACCCGTCGCCCGAGCTGCTGAAGGTGCTGTGGGACGCGGGGGTAACGCATTACGACGTCGCCTCGATCGCCGAAGTGCGGCTGGTGCGCGCAACGCTGCCCGAAGCGGTGCTGTGCTTCATGCACCCGGTCAAGGCGAAGAGCGCGATTGCCGAAGCCTACAAGGTCCACGGCGTGCGTACTTTCAGCCTGGATAGCCACGAGGAGTTGGCCAAGATCGTCGATGCCACGGCGCAGGCGGATGGTGCTCCGGCTGCGGACTTGCGGCTGTGTGTGCGGCTGCGCGTGTCCTCGGAATTTGCCGAGCTGAGCCTCGCTGCCAAATTTGGGATCGATCTGGCCGATGCAGCGCCGCTGCTCCAAGCCACGCGCCAGGTGGCGGACTGGCTGGGGGTGTGTTTCCACGTCGGTTCGCAGGCGATGACCCCGTTTGCCTATGTTCAGGCGCTTGAGCGCGTCCGTGCGGCGATTGTGGTCGCGGCGGTCACGGTCGATATCATCGACGTTGGCGGCGGCTTTCCCTCGATCTATCCCGGCATGGAACCACCCCCGCTCGAGGATTTCTTCGGCGCGATCCACCGCGCCGCCGAATCGCTGCCGGTGTCCTATTCGTCCGAGCTGTGGTGCGAGCCTGGCCGGGCGCTGTGCGCCGAATACAATTCGCTGGTGGTGCTGGTGGAAAAGACCCGCGATGACGAACTCTATATCAACGACGGCGCTTACGGCGCGCTGTACGATGCGGCGCACGTCGGCTGGCGGTTCCCGGTGCGGTGCCTCTCAGACGGGCGCAGCGAGCAGCTCAAGGCCTATTCGTTCTATGGCCCGACCTGCGACGATGCCGATTACATGGAAGGCCCGTTCATGCTGCCCGCCGATATCGCGGCCGGAGACTACATCGAGATCGGCATGCTTGGGGCCTATGGCGCGGCGATGAAGACCGCGTTCAACGGGTTCGGCCAGGCGGCGGCAATCGAGGCTGACGACGAACCGATGGCCAGCCAGTACCTCGGCAACCGCCGCGATCCGCGCCAGAGCGACAATGTGGTGGCGCTGCGGTAGGACTGTTTTGAGTAAATACAAAAGGGACGGCTACCCCACTGATAGCCGACCCTGATTGTCGTGCGGATTCGGGTGTTGTTATTTGACCACCACCTCAACCCGGCGGGCGGTTTCCGCAGACACCGAGGCGTCAGCCGAGACCTCAGGCTTAACCAGCATGATCGCCTCGGCCGGGATTCCGGCGGCCACCAGCGCCGCCAGCACCGCTTGCGCGCGCTGCTTCGACAGCTCGGCATTGGCCGCGGCATTGCCGCTGGGGTCGCTGTAGCCCAAGATTGCCACGACCGACCTCGAATGGGTATCGAGCCACTCCCTGAGGCCGCTGGCAGTCTTGGCAAAAACGGGCGTTACCTCGGCCTTGGCGGTGTCGAAATAGACCTTCACCACCGGCTTGCCGTCGCGCAGCTCGCTAGTCACCCCGGCGCCGGCGGGTATCGCGGCGGTGCCTTCGCGCGGTGCGGCGGCCAGGTCCGTCCCAACATCGGAGGCGGCGGCGCTGGCCGCAGCTTCCGTGGCATTGGTATCGGGAGCATCGGGCCCGCGCGCGAACAGGAACCAAGCCACAAAGGCCAGGACCGCCAGCCCGATCACCCACCACAACCAGCCCATTTCCGAGCCATCGTCGGCGATGCCAGCACTGGTCTTGTTGGCGTTCGGCGTTGCGGTGCCGACCTTGTCGGTCATACCAGCCGTCGCGACCGCGCTGGCTGCTGCTGCGGGCGCCGTGGCAGCCATAACCGGAGCAGGTGCCCTGTCGGCAGCCTTGCCGGTATCGCTGGCCGTACTCGCAGCCTTATCGAGCAAGCCCTGCGTAGCGTTGTTGGCCGGAGTCGCCGCTTTGGCCGTTGTTGCCTTGGCCGTGGCCGCATTTACCTTCGCCGCTGGCGGAGCCTTCTTGGTCGGCGCGGCAATCTTCTTGGCGGGAGCCGCAGCTTTCTTGACCGAAGCGGTCACGGCGGTCTTGTTCGTTGCAACCTTGGCAGGAACGGGCTTGGCAGGCTTAGCCTTGGCTGCAGCGGTGGCGCCAGCCACAAGCGCCGCCGCGCCGACAGCCTTGGCCGCCATCTTTGGCTTTGGTGCGGACTTAGTCTTGGCGGCGGGCTTGGCTGCCGTCGTTGTTGCCGGTGCCTTGGCTGTCTCCGCCTTGGTTGGAGCTTTAGTCGCGGGGAGCTTCTTCGCGGCCGGAGCGGATTTGACGAACTGGCCGAGCTGCTTGAACTCGCGCGCCAGAAGATAATAGACGGTCACGCGGTTTTTGGTGCGATCGGCTTTCATCTGCGCGGCGACCTTGGCGATCGCCGCGTCGAGCACGCTGTCAGCTTGAGTCAGCGCTAGCTTCTTTTTCAGGAAGTTGGTGCGGACCCGGTCGGTCTCGGCCTTGTCGCTGAACGAGACCAGCGCCGAATCGCGGTTGCGCAAAGCAATCCCGCAATACTTAACAATCCCGGCAATTGCCGCATCGTCGGCCTTCGCGACATATTTTTTGACGTCTGCGGCCCAGTCGGTTGCCATGCTCTACTCCCAAAAACCGGGGTAATCGCGCGATCACCCAACCTGCCTTGTGCCAAGGCTCCGGGTTGAGTCGTAACGGATTCTTGGCGCTGGTCCAGCCGGAATCGGGGTTAACGCGACGTCGCGGAATTCAGGCGGCGAGCGCCAGATCGAGCCGCTGCCAGATCTCGGTCAAAGCGGCGGTCAGGGTGCGCATCATCGCTTCGGTATGCGCCGGGCCGGGGGTGAACCGCAACCGCTCGAGCCCGCGCGGCACGGTCGGGTAATTGATCGGCTGAACGTAGATGCCATATTCGGCGAGCAGGATATCGCTGATCGCCTTGGCCTTGACCGGATCGCCGACCATCACCGGCACGATGTGCGTGGTTGAGACCATCACAGGCAGCCCGGCCTCGCGCAGCATCGTCTTGAGCAACGCGGCATTGGCCTGCTGTGCCTCACGCTCGACGCTGGAAGCCTTGAGGTGCCGCACCGCAGCAAGCACGCCCGCGACCAGCACTGGTGAGAGGCTGGTGGTGAAGATGAACCCCGGCGCATAGCTGCGGATCACGTCAATGATCCGCGTATCGGCCGCGATATAGCCGCCCATCACCCCGAACGCCTTGCCCAGTGTGCCTTCGATGATATCGATCCGGTGTGCGGCGAGGTCACGGTCGGCGATGCCGCCGCCGCGCGGGCCGTACATGCCCACCGCATGCACCTCGTCGATATAGGTCAGCGCGTTGTACTGATCCGCCAGATCGCAGATCGCGTGGATCGGGGCGACGTCGCCCTCCATCGAATAGACGCTCTCAAACGCGATCAGCTTGGGCACGTCCGGGTCTTCAGCAGCGAGTAGTTCTTCCAAATGCACCAGATCGTTGTGGCGGAAGACGCGCTTCTCCGCGCCTGAATTGCGAATCCCGGCGATCATACTAGCGTGATTGAGTTCGTCCGAAAAGATCACGCAGCCGGGCAGAACCTTGGCCAAAGTCGACAGCGTCGCGTCGTTCGAGACATAGCCCGAAGTGAACAGCAGCGCGCCATCTTTGCCGTGCAGATCGGCTAGTTCGGCTTCCAGATCGACGTGGTAGTGGGTGTTGCCGCCAATGTTGCGGGTGCCGCCTGAACCGGCGCCGACATCGTGCAGCGCCTCTTCCATCGCAGCAATCACCTTGGGGTGCTGGCCCATCGCGAGATAGTCGTTCGAGCACCAAACCGTAATATCCTTGGGGCCGTTATGGCCGGCAAAGCAGCGGGCGTTGGGATACGAGCCCTTGTTGCGCAGGATATCGATGAATACGCGGTAGCGGCCTTCGGAATGAAGCCGGCCGATCGCCGCATCGAAGATCTGGTCGTAATTCACAGCTCACCGCCCTTTGGCCACGTCCGCTTGTCTCGACTCGTTCGGCCAGTTATGCCGCGCGCTCTACGCTAAGCGCGAGACCATTTCCAGAGCCTTTTGGTCGGGCCACGTTTAGCCCGCTATCGGCGAGAAGCCGATTCGCACGCCGGTCTTGTTAGCGGAATCAGCCAGCCATTCCCAATCGTGACCAGGCACCACCAGCAAGCCGGGGGCCTGCGCCTTCCACGCCCGAATCGTCTTAAGCCAAGCAAACACCTCAGCGCGATTTTCAGGCGCGAACCAGGTTTCAACCAACCGTGAACGCCCGCGCAGCTGCTGCCAGTTTTGCGCAAAGCTGGCATTGTCTCCGGCAAACAGCAGCTCATGTCCATCGGCCAGCCGGACGTAGATCAATTGCGAACCGGGGGTGTGGCTATCAGGCGCGGGGATCACGACCACACCGGGGGCGACCGCTTGTGGCGCAAGGCCATTGAGCCGGGGCGGGGGCATCGCCCCATGCCACCCCAGCTTGGCCGCGAGGGCGGCAGGGGGCAATTGGCGCGGGTTGAGCCACGCCGCCTGGAGCAAAGCAGAACCGCCGTGCGCGACGAGCGCGCCAAGATGGTCGGGATGCTCATGCGTCACCAGTATCAATCCGGCCAAGTCCAGCGCGCGGTCTATTCGGGCCTGCGCTGACAGATTGAATTGTTCGGCACCGGAAGCGGCGGCGATTTTTGGGGTGATTCCGCTCTCGATCATCACCGACCGGCCGCCGCGGACGAGCAAGCGGAACGCCATATAACCGACCAGTTTTCTCTTTATGCCCGAACCCGCAACCAGCAAATCACCGGGCACACGGCGGAAAGCGGCGCGCTCGACCTCGACCGCATAGGGCGCCTCGCCCGGGATCGCGGCGGCTAAGCGGCGCAGCTCGGCGATCGGGATCGGTTTGGCCGGTAGCGTGGCCCCGCTGTTATCGAGCAGGAACCAGTAAGACGGCAAGCCGAACACCAGCATAAGTATCAGCAGGATCAAATTCAGGCGGCGGGTCATCACAGCAGCTCCATTTGTGGCAAGCCGTAGCTGGCGAGCGTAGCGGCGAGCGCGGGCAGCGTGGCATCGGCGTGAGTGAACAGCGCGAAGTCAGCGGTGCTGCGCATAAGGTCTTGACCCCGTGTCAGGTGGGAGATCCGCCGGGCAATCCCGGCCGCGCCATCGACGAATTGAACTTGCGGCCCAAACGCCTCGGCGAGTTCGGGTATGAGCAGCGAAAAGTGCGTGCACGCCAGCACCACCGTGTCAATCTCACTCCCACCCGGCTGATCGCGCAAGCCAGCGGCGGCGCGCGCAAAGCATTCCGGATCGACCCTCTGCCCGCGCAGCTTGGCCTCGGCCGCGCCGACCAGCTCGCCCGCAGCAAACCTTAGCAGGCGTTTGCCGCCCGCAAATTCTGCCTCGAGCCGGTCAACATAGGCTTGGCGGATCGTTGCTGCGGTGCCGAGCAAGCCGATGGTACCACTGAAGGTCTGTTGGACGGCGGGCTTGATCGCCGGGACCGTGCCGACGATCGGCACCGCCAGCACATCGCGGACCATGGCCAGTGCAATGGTCGAAGCGGTGTTGCAGGCAATGCAGATCAATCGCGGCCGGTAGCGTTCGGACATCCGCCCAAGCAACCCGCAAACCCGCGCAGCGATCTCTGCCTCGCTTTTGGGGCCATAGGGGAACCCGCCGTTGTCCGCCGCGTAAATCACCGGCGCCGCGGGCATAACCTCACGCACCGCGCGCAGCACCGACAGTCCGCCGACGCCCGAATCGAACAGCAGCAACGGCGCAGTTGCATCCATATGGGCGGTGATCCTCCACTACGCACTTGTTATCCTCGCCGCCTTGTAGCTACGAGTAGCGGGGAAAGGAAAGGTGCTGCGATGGAAAGCTTCGACGCTGTGCTGCTCGGATATTTGCTGGGGTCGATCCCGTTTGGCCTGATCCTGACCAGGCTGTTCGGCGCAGGGGATCTGCGCAGCATTGGATCGGGCAGCATCGGGGCGACCAATGTGCTGCGCACCGGGCGCAAAGGGCTGGCGGCAGGGACGCTGCTGCTCGACGCTGGCAAGGGCGCGCTGGCGGTGTGGCTCACCGCGCAGTGGTGGCCGCTCGCAGCGCCAGTCGCGGCATTTGGTGCTATCGTTGGTCACTGTTTCCCGGTCTGGCTGGGCTTCAAGGGCGGCAAGGGCGTAGCAACCGCCCTGGGGGTCGTGCTGGCTTTGGCCTGGCCGGTCGCAATAGCCTGCGCGCTGGTGTGGCTGGCGGTTTTTGCGCTATCACGCATATCATCCCTGGGCGGGATCATCGCCACGCTGGCAGGGCCGCTCGCCGCCTGGGCGCTCAGCCGACCTGAACTGGTTCTACCGCTCTCCGGGATTGCGCTGGTGGTGCTGTGGCGGCACCGCGCCAACATTGTCCGGCTGCGCGCTGGGACCGAACCGCGCGTCGGCGCGAAAGCCTGAGCGATGCTGGCGCAGGACGAAGCCTTTGCCCGCATCCGCCTGCTGCGCTCGCCCAACATCGGCCCGGTCAGCTATCGGCAATTGCTGCACCGCTTTGGCACTGCTGCAGCGGCGCTAGTAGCCTTGCCTGATCTCGCAAGGCGCGGCGGCTCGGCTTATCGCGCCGCCACCGAGGCGCGGGTCAGCACCGAGATTGCTGCGGCTCGGGCCGCTAGCGCCCGGTATCTGTTCCACGACGCGCCCGACTATCCTGCGGCACTGGCTGCGCTCGATACCGCGCCGCCGATCCTGATCTGCCGCGGCGATCTGGGGCTGGGCGCGCGTCCCGCAGTGGCAATTGTCGGCGCGCGCAATGCCTCGGCCGCAGCGGTTAAGCTGGCGCGGCAGTTTGCAAGTGAGCTGGCCGAGGCGGGCTTTGTTGTGGTTTCGGGGTTGGCGCGCGGGATCGATGGGGCGGCGCATCAGGCGGCGCTGGCCCAAGGATCCAGCGGCGCCGGCACGATCGCGGTGATCGCCAGTGGGATCGACGTCGCTTATCCGCCCGAACACGCCGATTTGCAGCAAGCGATCGCCGGTCAAGGCCTGCTGATGACCGAACAGCCGCCGGGCACTGAACCACTGGCGCGTCATTTCCCCACGCGCAACCGGATCATCGCCGGGCTGGCGGTGGGCACGCTGGTGGTCGAAGCCGCACCCAGGTCGGGCTCGTTGAT
>JAYVML010000218.1:0-11354 GCA_043758955.1 Novosphingobium sp.
TGACCGCGTCCTTCTTACCGTTGAGCAATTTGCCTTGGGGCGAAATCATAAACAGCGCCGGGGTGCTTTTGAGGTTCTTCACGCCCAACCGCTTAACCAATCCGAGGTTGTGCCCGGCGCCGGTCTGCGGCGTGCCGACGTCGATAAAGGTCACATCAAAGCGGCCAGAAAATTCAGCTTTAAAGCTCTCTGAAGTTAGAGCCTTCGCCAATGCACGGCTGTCGTGGCACCAGTCGGCGCCAAATACCACCACCGCGTAGTGGTTGCTCGCGGCCGCTTTTGCCAAGGCTTGATCGAGGATCGCCGGGCCGTTTGCTGCTTCGGGATAATAATGCAACTTAGCCGCCTCAACTGCAGGCTTGGCGGATTGCGCGGTGACCACCCCGGCCTGCCCGGCGCTCAGCGCCAGCAGCACCGGCGCGATCAGGCGCAGCGCGTTCACGCCTTGCCGACCACGCTTTCGGGCAGATCGGTGCCGAACACCCGCTGGTAGTATTCGGCCACCAGCATCCGCTCGGTCTCATCGCATTTGTTAAGGAAGCTGAGCCGGAACGCGAAACCGGGATCCTTGAAGATCGCGGTGTTCTGCGCCCAGGTGATCACCGTGCGCGGACTCATCACGGTGCTGATATCGCCGTTGATGAAGCCTTGCCGGGTTAGATCGGCGACTTTGACCATCTGGCCGACGAGGTCTCCTGCGATCCCTTCGGACTTGCTCAGCACAATCTCGCACTCGACCGCTGCGGGCAAATAGTTAAGGCCCACCACAATGTTCCAGCGGTCCATCTGCCCCTGGTTGATCGCCTGAGTGCCATGATAGAGCCCGCTGGTATCGCCCAACCCAACCGTGTTGGCGGTCGAGAACAGCCGGAAAAACGGATTTGGCCGGATTACCCGGTTCTGATCCAGCAGGGTCAACTTGCCCTCGGTTTCGAGCACGCGCTGGATCACGAACATCACATCGGGGCGGCCGGCGTCGTATTCGTCGAATACCAGCGCGACCGGGTGCTGCAACGCCCACGGCAGCAGGCCTTCGCGAAATTCAGTCACTTGCAACCCATCGCGCAGCACGATTGCATCGCGCCCGATCAAATCGATCCGGCTGATATGCGCATCGAGGTTGATCCGGATGGTCGGCCAGTTGAGCCGCGCGGCGATCTGTTCAATGTGAGTCGATTTGCCGGTGCCGTGATAGCCCTGCACCATCACCCTGCGATTGAACGCAAATCCCGCGACGATCGCCAGCGTGGTGTCGGGATCGAACACATAGCTGCCGTCGATATCGGGCACCCGCTCGTCGGCTTCGGAGAACGCGGGGACCATCATGTCGACGTCGATCCCAAATAGCTCGCGGACCGAGACCTGACGGTCAGGCGCGGGCAGGATCGTGTCGCTGGCGGTGCCCGGCTGGGCGTTGGGAATGTCAGTCATGGCGCTGCACCGCCTATACGCGCGCGCCGCCTCCTGCAATACGGTTTGCATTGCAAACAGCGACTCACCTGGAGAACCCCCCATGAAGGTCTTTGGCTTCCCGCTTTCTCCATTTGTCCGCAAGGTCCATCTGGTCGCTACGGAAAAGGGCGTCGTGGTTGAAACGGTGCTTAGCAATCCAGCCGATCCGGTACCGGAATTCTTGGCTGCGAGCCCGTTCCGCAAAATCCCGGCGCTGCGGGACGGCGATTTCACGCTAGCCGATTCGACCGCGATCGTGACTTACCTCGATGCGTTGCACCCCGATCCGCCGATGCTGCCCGGCGATGCCCGGAACAAGGCCATGGCGATCTGGTTCGAGGAATTCGCCGATACGATCATGACCCCGGCCGGCGGCAAGATCGTGTTCAACCGGTTTATTGGTCCCAAATTCCTGGGCCTGCGCTGCGACGAAGCGGCCGCGCAGCAAGGCGAAGCCGAGATTGTTCCGGTGCTCGCTTATTTTGAAGGTGTTGCCCCCGAAGCGGACTGGCTAACCGGGAGCGCGCTCAGCATCGGCGATATTGCGGTCGCATCGGTATTCCGCACATTCGGCTACGTCGGGTTTGAGCCCGACGCGGCCCGGCACCCGCGCACCGCCGCGTGGTACGCGAGGGTCTGCGCGCGCCCGGCTTGGCAAGCGGTGGCGGCGCGCGAATCCGCGATCTTGGCCAAGCTGGGCGGGTGACAATCAAGCCGCGTTAATCTCAGGCCTGTCGGTACTGCGACATGTGAAGCCGCGCCCAGTCTGTTCTATGCCGACTGGGTGCAACCGATCGCTGATCGCTTCCCTCGGTTGCAACCATGGCCCGCGCGTTTGCTGGCCTTGCGTCCGGTGGCGCGGTGTGTTGAAGATGCCGGCCCGATCGTGGCTATTTTCCGCTCGGCGTGCCCGAGCGGAACTGATGAGGAAGCCCAGATGCACGAATTATCCGTTAGCCGACTAATCGAAGCGCCTGCCGACAAGGTGTGGGAAGCGATGGTAAATCATACCAATGATTGGTGGTGCCCCAAACCATGGCGCGCCGAGATGGACTTTGGCACGCGGCGGCCAGGCGCGATGAGCAAAGCAACGATGTACGGCCCCGACGGTGAGGTGAATGAACATCCCGGCTTCATCCTGGCCTGGGATGAGGGCCGGCGCTTTGCTTTTACCGATGCGATTGCGGGCGATCTCCAGCCCACCGGTCCGTTCATGATCGCGATTTTCGCGATAGCGCCCGCAGGCGCGGGGACGCGCTATACCGCCACGGCGCGGCATTGGAGCGCTGAAAGCATGGCGCACCACAAGGAGATGGGCTTTGCCGAAGGCTGGGGCGCAGTGGCCGACCAGCTCAAGGCGCTGTGTGAGGCGGCCTGAGCCTATGCTGCGGCAAGTCTGGGCGAAAGCTTGGCTGCTGTGCGGTACGCTCGATGCGCTTTACGCTACAACCGTGGCCGCTGTGCGCGGCGGTGATATGCCGGGAGTCTGGCTCGGCGTTGCTTCCGGACCGTTTGGCGATGCCGCGAGACACTGGGGCTGGGCTGGTGTTTTGGCGGGCCTGCTGGTCCATTTTGCGATCATGGCGGTAATGGTCGCGGTGGGCCTGCGACTGGCGCGCGGAGGGCCGCTGGGCGACATTGCGCCATGGAAGGCTGGCACCCTCTACGGTCTCGTGCTTTATGGTGCGATGTACGGGCTGGTGCTCCAGTGGCGGTTTGGAACGCCCTTCCCCAATCCTGACAAAATCAAACTGGCGGCTGGCCTGTTCCCGCATATTTTTCTGGTCGGAATGCCGATGTTCTATCTGTTCAGGCGAACGCCGCAGCTTTCCTGAGCAACTGGTACGCCTCCACCACCGCCTGCAACCGCGCTTCGTGGCTGCGATCGCCGCCGTTGCGATCGGGGTGCAGCGCGCGGACCAGATCGGCGTAGCGCATCCTGAGCGCGCGGCGATCGGCGTCGAGCGGCAGGCCCAGCGCGGCCAGCGCGCGTCGTTCATCGGGGCTGACCATCCGGCCATCATCGCGCTGCGCTGGCTGACGCGCACGGGCGCGGGCACTGATCGCATCGAGCGGATCGGCAAAATCGGCCCATCGCGGCGCCGCATCGATCCTGGCGGTGGCGGAAAATGCCCGGGTCTGGCGCTCCCAGCCGTGCACCGGATGCTGCGCGGCGAGGATTTCGTCCGGGCTCATCCCGGCGAACCAATTATAGCCGGCGTTGAACTGGCGCACATGATCGAGGCAGTACCAGCGATAGTCGCCCGGGCCATCGTGTCCGCCAGCAAAACTGGGCGCGCGCGGACCCGGCGCACGAAACTCGCCCGGCTCGCGGCAGCTGGGGGCATCGCAACGGCGGTCCTGCCCCGCAGTTCGTCCATGGAATCGATCCTGCTTCACCCCTTCCACATGGGCAATGATCGGCTAGAAGGGAAGGCATGACCAACTCACTCGCGCAAGAAATCGAACAGCTGCTGACCGCTGCCTTTGCCCCCACCCGGCTCGCCGTAATCAACGACAGCGCCAGCCATCACGGCCATTCGGGCGATGATGGCTCGGGCGAATCGCACTTCACGGTAGAGATCGAAAGCGCGGCGTTTGCGGGTGTGTCCCGGCTGAATCGGCAACGCATGGTCAACCGTGCATTGGGTGACATTCCGGGCCAGCGGGTCCATGCTCTGGCCGTCAAAGCCAGCGCACCTGACGAAAGAAGTTAGTTTGATCGCCACGATCACACCCGTCACCCACGATCTTGGCGCATTCCAGGTGCGCCGCGCGCTGCCCGCGCCGCAGCGGGTGATGGTCGGCCCGTTCATTTTCGTCGATCAGTTTGGCCCGGCGCATTTGCCGCCCGGTCAAGCGATGGACGTGCGCCCGCATCCGCACATCGGCCTCGCCACGGTCACCTGGTTGTTTGAGGGCGCGATCGATCACCGCGACAGCATCGGCTCGTTCGCCACGATCCGTCCGGGCCAAGTCAACTTAATGACTGCCGGGCGCGGCATCGTCCATTCCGAACGCTCGCCCCAAACCGAGCGGATCGATGGCCCGCATCTGTATGGGATGCAGACCTGGCTGGCGCTGCCCGACGGGCAGGAGGAGATCGAACCGGCGTTTGAAAGCCGCGCCGATTTACCGCTGATCGATGACAATTGCGTCAGCGCACGGGTCATCATGGGCACGCTGTGGGGCCAGACCGCCCTGACCACCCAGCACGCCGCGACGATCTATGCCGAAATCCTGCTCGCACCCGGCGGCAGTATCCCGATTGACGCCGACGCGGACGAGCGCGCGGTCATGCTGGTCGGCGGCGACGCCAGCCTTGATGATGAAGCGCTGGCGCTGTTCGGCCTTAGCGTGCTCGCCCCCGGCGTAGCCATGCGGCTGTCTTCGCAGCGCGGCGGGCGGGTGATGCTGCTCGGCGGCGAAGCCTTCACGAGCCCGCGCCACGTTTGGTGGAACTTCGTGTCCAGCTCACGCGAGCGGATCAATCAGGCCAAACAGGATTGGCGGCAGGGTGCATTCGGCACAGTTTCCGGGGACACGGAAGCATTTATCCCGATCCCGGACGTGCCGCTGACCAATAGCGATCAGGGAGAGCATCAATGACGTTTGCAGGACAGGCCGCGTGGATTACCGGCGCTTCTTCGGGGATCGGCGCAGCATTGGCGCGGGGATTCGCTGCGCAAGGCGCGCGGTTGGTGCTGTCGGGTCGCAACGTAGCAGCGCTTGAGGCGGTCGCGGCGGACTGCGGCGACACGTTGCTGCTGCCATTCGAAAGCACAGACTACAGCGCGATTGCCCCGGCTGCGCAACAAGCTTGGGACTGGTCGGGCGGGATCGACGTGCTGGTCAACAACGCCGGAATCTCGCAGCGTAGCTTGGCCGCAGAGACCGATTTTGCGGTGTACCAGCAGATTATCGCGGTCGATCTGCTCGCCCCGATCGCGCTGACTCAGGCGCTGCTGCCGCATATGCTGGCGCGCGGCAGTGGCCGGATCGCGATGATTTCCAGCATTGCGGGCAAAGTCGGCGTGCCGATGCGCACCGCCTATTGCGCGGCCAAATTTGGCCTGGCCGGATACGGCGATGCCCTGCGCTCCGAAGTGGCGCATCTCGGATTGCAGGTGCACAATATCTACCCCGGATCGGTCCGCACCGACGTTTCGCGCAACGCCTTGACCGCCGATGGCGCCAAGCGCGGGGTCAGCGACAAAGTGATCGACAACGGGATCGAACCCGCAGTAGCGGTGGCGCAAATGATCGCGGGGATGCTCGCCGGAAACCGCGAGATCATCGTGGCCGAAGGGGCCGAGCTGGCGATGGGCGAGGCGCGCCGCACGCCCGAGGCGCTGCTTGACCAGATCGGCGCATTCATGGCCGCAGGATATATTGCGCGGATGAACGAGGGCGCTGAATGATGCAGCAGCAGCGCGTCAAGCTGGCCAACGGGATCGAACTCGACGTAGTCGATCAGGGCCCACGCGATGGACTCGTGCTGATTTTCCTCCACGGCTTTCCCGAAAGCCACCGCACCTGGCGGCACCAGATTGCACACCTCTCGGGGCGCTTTCGCTGCATCGCGCCCGATCAGCGCGGCTATCGCGGCTCGTCCAAACCGCTCGGGGCCGAGAATTACACCCCCGACAAGCTGATCGGCGACGTGTTTCTGCTGGCCGACGCGCTGGGGGTGGAACGATTCACAATCATCGGGCACGATTGGGGCGGCGCGATTGCGTGGGGGGTGGCGATCACCGGGCAGATGTCGGGCCGGGTCACCCGCGCGGTGATCGCCAATGCGCCGCACCCGGTGCTGTTCCCCAAACTGCTCTACACCAACCGTCAGCAGCGCGCCGCCAGCCAGTATTTCCGCGAGTTCCGCGATCCTGCCAACAACGCGCTGGTCGAGCGATTTGGCCTTGGCGCGTTGCTGCTCAAGGCGATGGGCGCGCGCGCGCAGTCGCCAATGCTCGAAGACAGCGAACGCGCCGCGATGCTGGCCGACTGGTCGGATCCTGAGGCCGCGATCGCAATGCTCAACTGGTACCGCGCCAGCCCGCTGGAGGTCTTGAGCATGGACGCGCCGTTTGCATTGCCCGAAGGCTGGAAGCCCTTCCCGCTGCCCAGGCAAACCATCCCGACTTTAGTGGTCTGGGCGATGGACGATTTTGCGCTGCCGCCGGCCAACCTGGATGGAATGGACGAACTGATCGAGGATCTGACCATCGTGCAGGTACCGGATGTGGGCCATTTCGTGCAGTGGGAAGCGCCGCATGAGTTCAACGCGGCGCTCGATAGCTTTTTCGCCCGGTCCGGCGATGGCGACTGAAGCGCGTCGTCCGGCGGGCGGGATCGGCGGCGCGATTGCGGCGGCCGAAGCCAAAGCCCGCCGCTCGATGCTGCGCAATCACGGCGGCGGCTATGCGGCGGTCAGCAGTCTTGAGCTGTTTTTCGATCTGATCTTCGTGTTCGCGGTCACCCAGCTATCGCATTTTCTGCTCGCCGATCTCAGCTTTGCCGGGGCGTACAAGACCGCGATGTTGTTCGCTGCGGTTTGGTGGGCCTGGATGTACACCACTTGGGCGACCAACTGGGTCGATCCCGACCGCGCGCCCAATCGCTTGATGTTGGGCAGCCTAATGCTCGCCAGCCTGATCATGTCATCGGCGATCCCCGCCGCACTGGGCACCAGCGGGCTGGCATTCGCGCTCAGCTATGTTGCAGTCCAGGTTGGCCGCAGCGTCTATGTCAGCCGGGTCATGTCGCGTGAGAACGCGACCGGAAGTCGCAATTTGTTGCGGGTTTCTCTGTGGTTTCTGGCCTCTGCGCCGCTGTGGCTGTGGGGCGCAATCCAGCCGGATGTCACCGTCAGGGTCGCCTTGTGGAGCTTGGCGCTGGCAATTGAATATTGCGGACCGTTCGTTCAATTCACAGTTCCCGGCCTGGGCCATTCGCGGGTCGAGGACTGGGACATATCGGGCAGCCATATGGCCGAACGCTGCGGGCTGTTTATCATCATCGCGCTAGGCGAGGGGCTGGTGATCACCGGCGCAACTTATGCTGCCGCCAAGGGCCAGCCCGGGCTTAACCTGGCGTTGCTCAATGCGTTTCTGGGCACCTTTGCAATGTGGTGGCTGTATTTCGATATGGGCGCACGGCGCGGGGCGCGACATATCGAGCAGCACGCCATCCCCGGCCTGATCGCGCGGCAAGCCTTCACTTATTGGCATATCCCGATCGTCGCCGGGATCATCGTGCTGGCGGTCGGAGATGAACTGCTGCTGGCGCATCCGCTGGCACCGGTCGATGTCCAATTCGTAGCGGTGGTCTATGCGGGCACAGTGCTGTTTCTGACCGGGCTGGCTGCCTTCAAGCGCATTTCAAGCGGCAATCCGTGGTATCCCGCATCGCATACTTATGGTCTAGGCCTGGCCACGGTGATCGCCGGTCTAAGCTGGTGGCTGCATCCGTCAGGACTGATCCTGATTGGCGCGACCGCTGCGCTGTTTGTGCTGATCGCGGTGTGGGAATGGGGCAGCTTCCACGGCGGCTGGCTGGAGCCGATGGAGCGGCGCGGCTGGTGGATCGGCAAAGTCATTCGCGCGCGAATCAATCGCCGCCGCGCCGAGCGACTGGCGCGCGAGGCGGAGCGGGGTTAGACCAGCCATTCAATCGTCGCCCCGTGCGGATGCGCGCGGGCCAGCAACTGCGGCTCGCCGATGCCCGGCCAGTGGCGCACTACCAGCTCGTGCAAATGCAGCACCCGGTTAGCCTCAAGCGAAATCCACGCCAGCGGGCGCTCGGTGGTGGCCGCCGCCCCCGCCGCTTCCATCGCCGCCGTCACGCGCGCTTGCTGCTCGGCGGGCACATATTGCCACACGATCGAATGCATCAGCACCCGTGTGGTCCCGGCCTGCTGCGGCCCCGCGAGTTCGACCTCAACAAAATCGGCGGCATTCATCTGGACCAGATCGGGCGCAGCTTTCGCCGCCTCGACCACTGCCGCCGCCATCCGCTCGAACCGCACGGTATGTTCGGGCCAGATATAGGCCTTGAGCCGCAGCGCCTGCGCCGGATCGGTCAGGTCAACCGGCGCAACATCGCAGCCTTTGGTCGAGACGATCTCGATCGCGCGGCTCGGCGGCGGATTGCCCTGCCAGACCGGCGCAAAGCGCATCGCGCCCGGCTCGGGACCGACCTCGACCCCGGCGAGATCGTAGTGATAGCGCGCCAACATCAAGTTGATCCCGGCGCTAGATCCGATTTCCAGGCACTGGAAGCGCGGCGGCAGTCCTTGTTCGGCCAGCCACAGCATCGCCGCGATGAAATTGGCCGAGCGCCCGGCCTCATTGGTCTGCGGCGGGCCATCGAGCCACGGCAGCAGCGCCGCCTCGTGCGCGTGCAGCGCGGCGGCGATGATCGCCGCGTCGTTGGCCCCCGCTTGATCGCTGTAAATCGCGCCGAGCTGCGGTGCTGCCCCGCTCAGCAGCAACGCATGAATTCCGCCCGCGATCCGCAGCGGCAGCGCATCGGCCAGCGGCGCGCCCTGCCAGCCGCGGATCCGCGCCAGCAATTCCCCGCCCTCGCCCCGCTCGAGCAAATCGCGCAAGGCCGCCACCACGCGCGCGGTAACGGTCGCGCCTGCTGCCGTGCAATAAGCCACCTGATTACCAAACGCCGCGGTAACGACGCCCGGGCCGCTCGCTTGAATATCGATGAATTGATAGTCCTTAGCCATCCGCGCTGCCTTGCCCTTTGCTGCCGTGCCGCCTAAACGCGCGCCAATCATGCTTCAGCCGCTCATCTTCGCCGTGCCCAAGGGGCGCATCCTTGACGAGGCGCTGCCGCTGATGGCGCGCGCCGGAGTGGTGCCCGAGCCGGCCTTTCATGACAAGGCCAACCGCGCGCTTTCGTTCGACAGTGTGGGCGGCGACATGCGGATCATCCGCGTCCGCGCGTTTGATGTCGCGACCTTTGTGGCGCACGGCGCCGCCGCAGCCGGGATCGTCGGATCGGACGTGGTCGAAGAATTCGCTTACGCTGATCTCTACGCACCGGTCGATCTGGCGATCGGGCACTGCCGCCTGTCGCTCGCGCAGCCCGCCGGACAGGCGAATGAATCCGGTCTTTCCAGCCATCTGCGGGTCGCCAGCAAGTATCCTAACCTGACCCGGCGGCACTTTGAACGCCGCGGCGTGCAAGCCGAAGTGGTCAAGTTGAACGGCGCGATGGAGCTTGCCCCCGCACTGGGTCTTGCCAGCCGAATCGTTGATCTGGTGTCCTCTGGCCAGACGCTCAAGGACAACGGATTGGTTGAGACCGAGACGATCCTGCAAGTCTCAGCCCGCCTGATCGTCAATCGCGCCGCGCTCAAGACCGATGTGCGGGTGGCCGCGCTGGTCGAGCGGTTTCGCGCGCTGGTGACGCAGGACCAAGCCGCCTGATGCTGCGCCTATCAACTCGCGATGCAGGCTTCGCTAAGGACTTTGCCCAGCTGGTCGCCAATCGGCGTGAAAGCGACGCGAGCGTTGCGCGCGATGTTGCGATCATTCTTGCAGACGTGCGGCGACGCGGCGATGTGGCCTTGGCGGAACTGACCGCGCGGTATGACCAGCACGCGCTCGACGGCGACGCGGCGTGGTCAATCAGTGCTGATGAATTCCGTGAGGCGTTTGACGAACTCAAGCCTGATCTGCGCGCTGCGCTCGAACTGGCGGCACAGCGCATCCGGGTGTTCCACGAAGCCCAGCTCCCCAAAAACCGCGATCACACCGACGAGGTCGGGGTGCGGTTCGGCTCACGCTGGCGCGCGGTCGACGCCGCTGGGCTCTATGTTCCCGGCGGGCGCGCGGCCTATCCCTCCTCGCTGCTGATGAACGCGATCCCGGCCAAGGTCGCCGGGGTTGAGCGGCTGGTGGTGGTGACGCCGACCCCCAAAGGCGTGGTCAATCCGCTGGTCCTCGCCGCCGCGCATCTGGCCGGGGTGAGCGAACTGTGGCGCGTCGGCGGGGCGCAGGCCGTGGCTGCGCTTGCTTATGGGACCGAGCGGATCAAGCCGGTCGATGTGATCACCGGCCCGGGCAATGCGTGGGTGGCTGAAGCCAAGCGCCAACTGTACGGCGTGGTCGGGATCGACATGGTTGCGGGGCCAAGCGAAATTCTGCTGATCGCCGATGGCCAGACCGATCCCGAATGGGCCGCCGCCGATCTGCTCAGCCAGGCCGAACACGATCCCGCCGCGCAATCGATCCTGATCACCGATGATCCGCTGTTCGCCGATATGGTCGCCGACAGGATGGGGGTCGAACTGGCGATGCTGCCGACCGCGCGGGTCGCGAGCGAGAGCTGGAACACGCACGGCGTGATTATCGAGGTCGCCAGTCTGGATGAGGCTCCGGCGCTGGCCAATGCGTTGGCCGCCGAACACGTTCAACTGTCGGTCGAAAACCCCGAAAAACTGTTCAAGGCAATCCGCCATGCTGGATCAGTCTTCCTCGGGCGGATGACTCCCGAAGCGGTTGGCGACTATGTCGCTGGACCCAACCATGTCCTGCCGACGGGGCGAAGAGCGCGTTTCTCTTCAGGGCTTTCGGTGCTCGACTTCATGAAGCGCACGAGCTTTATCCAGCTTGATGAGGCTGCGCTGCAGGCCATCGGCCCGGCCGCAATCCAGCTGGCCGAAGCCGAGGGTCTGCCTGCGCACGCCCGTTCGATCGAACTGCGACTGGGAATATGAAAGCGCGCTCAAAAGCCCGTTCAGCGGCGCGGCTGGCAGCCGTTCAAGCGCTGTATCAGCTCGATATGGATGCAACGCCGCTGGCGAAACTGCTCGACGAATTCCACCGCCACCGGCTCGGCGCCGAGATCGAGGGCGATCAGTACGCCGAGGCCGAAACCGCGTT
>JAYVML010000219.1:0-6620 GCA_043758955.1 Novosphingobium sp.
CCAGCGGATCGGGCGCACGGCCCATCGCATCGATCGAGCGGCGCTTGACGAACGGAAAGAAGTCATAGGGCCCGGCTAAGCCGATGGCGGCTTTGATCACCGAAGGATCGGCCCCGGCCGCCGTCAGGTAGCGACCGTCGAGCGCAAGCATGACCGCCAGGTACCCCCCGGCCGAATGGCCAGCCACCGCGATCCGGTCGGGGTCGCCGCCATAGCGGGCGATATTGTCATGCGTCCAGCGCACCGCCGTTGCGGCGTCTTGCAGGAACGCCGGAAACCGCACTTGCGGGACGAGCCGATAATCGGGCAGCACCACGACATAGCCCCGCGCGGCAAAAGCCTTGGCGACAAAGCCATAGTCGAGCCGGCTGCCGTTGGCCCAGCCGCCGCCATAAAAGAACACCAGCACCGGCTTGCCCGGCGCGCGCCGCGCTGCGGGCTGTGCTGCAGGCTGCGTCCAGACATCAAGCAATCCGCGCGGGCCGGGTTCGAACTGAACCGCGCTGGCCACCCGCTCAACCCCGCCGTCGCCGGGATACAGGTTGTTCAAAACATCCAGCCCGCGAGCCGGCGAATAGGCATAAAGCGCGCCAGCCGCGAGGGCCACAGCGGCCACCAGGCCGATCAAAAAACGGATTAACGTCAAGCAATTGTCTCCTGCCAATCATGTCAAAAGCCTATGGTAAGGCCGCGTTGTCAAGCGCCTGCTTGAGCACCGGTGTGGTAATGCTGCCGACATCCGTCTAGGCGGGCTGCGCAAAGTTTAGGCAATTCAGGCAGACCCATGGCCCGCAAACATTCAAAACACGATCCTTATGGCGACTTGCACCGCGAGGAAGCGGCGCCGGTGGCAGTGTTACCCTGCTGGCTCTGCGGACGCCCCCCTGGCAAGACGATTGTCTGGCATCATCCCGTGCCCAAGAGTCGGGGTGGGCGCGATGTGGTGCCGATGCATCCGATTTGCCAGCAGACCCTGATCGCCAATTTCACCAATTCCGAACTGCAGCGCTGTGGCATGGACGTGGAGGGGCTGCTGGCCAATCCCGCCGTGCGCAAATTTGTCGATTGGGTGGCAAACAAGGCCCCCGATTTCACCGCGACCACGGCCAAGAAGCAACGCTGACGAGGGCGTGCCACGGCCAGGCGGCGGCGCTTGTCTTCAGGGGCCAGATTTGACGATCTTCGTAATCGTTCCGGCTTTGCCGTCCCAGTCGACTTCGAAGTTTACCTTGTCGCCGATTTTGATCCCCGCCAACTGGTCGGGCTTGGCCGCAAAGCCCATCGTCATGGCCGGCCAACCCAGGCCGCTCATGGCGCCGTGATCGAGCGTGATCGTGCCCTTGGCCGCATCGATCGCCGTGACTGTGCCCGCTGCCATGCCGTGCTTCATCGCTGGGGCCATTGGCATATCGGCCATCGCATCCGAAGCGGCAGGCGCGGCTTCGGTGGGCGCTACCGCTGCGGGTTCTTTTTTGCAGGCGCCAAGCAGGGGGATTATCGCCAGGCTGCAGGCGATCATTACAGTATTCTTCATCGGGTTTCTCCTTCGGGTTGAGCAGGGGTGTGCGATTTGCGGTGCATCAGCAGATAAGCCGCGGGCAGAACGAACATCGACAGCAATGGTGCGGTCAGCATGCCGCCGATCATCGGTGCGGCAATGCGGCTCATCACCTCTGAGCCAGCGCCGCTGCCGACCAGCACTGGGAGCAGGCCAGCAAGGATCACCGCAACCGTCATTGCCTTGGGCCGCACCCGCAGCAGTGCGCCTTCGCGGACAGCGGCGGCGATATTGCCATCCGCGCGGGCTTCAAGCGCCTGCTTCAAGTAGATCAGCATAACTACACCGAACTCGGCCGAAACACCGGCCAGCGCGATAAACCCGACGGAAGTTGCCACCGACTGGTTGTAACCCAGCCAGTATAACAGCCATAGCCCGCCGGTCAGCGCAAATGGCAGCGTGCCCATGATCAGCAGCGCTTCGTCCCAGCGGCGGAAGGTCAGATACAGCAGCGCGAAAATGATCGCGAGCGTGATCGGAATGACCACTTTCATCCGCTCCTTGGCTCGGACGAGGAATTCATATTGGCCAGTGTAGGAAATGCTCACGCCCGGTGGCAGCGTAACTTTGCCCGTAATCGCCTGGTTGATATCGCCGACCAGTGTTTGCATATCGCTGCCGCGCCCATCGACATAGATCCACGTAACCGGACGGCCGTTCTCGCTGCGCAGCATTGGCGGACCATCGCTGATCCGCACACTGGCGACCGTGCCCAGCGTGATCTGCTGGCGCGACGGGGTTAGCACCGGCAACTGGGCAAGCTTATCGACACTGTCACGCAATTCGCGCGGATAGCGCACACTGATCGGGTAGCGCGCCAATCCCTCCACCGTCTGGCCGATGGTCTCGCCGCCGATCGCGCCCGATACCACCGCCTGGACGTCGGCGACGTTGAGGCCGTAGCGGGCCGCCGCCGCGCGGTTCACATCGACGTCGATATAGCGCCCGCCGGTCAGCCGTTCGGCCAGTGCCGAGGAGACGCCGGGGACGGCCCGTACCACTTGCTCGATGCGCTTTGCAGTCTGGTCGATCTCGGCCAGGTTCGATCCGGCAACCTTGATCCCGACCGGGCTCTTGATCCCCGTCGCCAGCATGTCGATCCGGTTGCGGATTGGCGGGATCCAGAAATTGGCGAGGCCAGGTATTTTTACCCGTGCATCGAGGTCTGCGATCAGTTTTTCCGGCGTCATGCCGGGCCGCCACTGATCCTTCGGTTTGAACCGGATCGTCGTTTCGAACATTTCGAGCGGGGCCGGATCAGTCGCGGTGTCGGCGCGGCCGGCTTTGCCGAATACGCTCTCCACCTCGGGCACCGTCTTGATCAGCCGATCGGTCTGTTGGAGCAGCCGGCTAGCTTCGGCGGTGGACAAGCCGGGCAGCGCAGAGGGCATGTAAAGCAGGTCGCCCTCGTTCATCTGCGGCAGGAATTCCCCGCCAAGCCGTAATGCTGGCCACAAGCTGGTCGCGAACACCAGCGCGGCGATGAGCAACGTCTGCTTGGGCCTCTCCAGCACCCAATCGATCGCCGGGCGATAGCCGCGGGCAAGCCAGCGGTTTACTGGGTTGGCATCTTCGCTCGGGATCCGCCCCTTGATCAGCAGCCCCATCAACACCGGGATCAGCGTGATCGAAAGCAATGCGGCCGCCGCCATGGCGTAGGTTTTGGTAAAGGCCAGCGGCGCGAACAGGCGGCCCTCCTGGCCCTGCAATGCAAAGATCGGCAGGAATGAGAAGGTGATGATCAGCAGGCTGAGGAACAGCGCCGGGCCGACCTCGGCAGCGGCGTCGGTGACGAGCCGCCAGCGAGTTGCTGAGTCAGGCTCGCTGTCATTATGATCGTGACGCCAGCGTTCGAGGTGTTTGTGGGCGTTCTCGATCATCACCACCGCTGCATCCACCATCGCGCCGATGGCGATCGCAATCCCGCCCAACGACAGGATGTTGGCGTTAAGCCCCTGCAATCGCATCACGATGAAGGCGATCAGAATACCGAGCGGCAGCGTTAGGATCGCGACCAGCGCTGAGCGCGCGTGCCACAGGAACAGCGCGCAGACGAGCGCGACAATCAGGAACTCCTCGAACAACTTGCCGGTCAGGTTCTCGACCGCGCGATCGATCAGGCCGGAGCGGTCATAGGTCGTGACCAGCTCGACCCCGGGGGGCAGGCTTTTCTTGAGTTCGTCGAGCTTCGTCTTGACCCCGGCGATGACTGCCCTGGCGTTCTGGCCCTGGCGCATCACAATGACGCCGCCCGCAACTTCGCCTTCGCCATTGAGTTCGGCGATCCCGCGCCGCATTTCGGGGCCAAGCTGGACGCTCGCGACCTCACCCAGCGTCACCGGAACGCCGCCCGCTGCGGTGCGCAACGGGACGGTGCGGAAATCGTCAAGCGTTTTGAGATAACCACCAGCGCGCACGGTATATTCGGCGCCCGCCATTTCGACGCTGGCACCGCCTGTTTCTTGATTGGCGCGCTTCAAAGCTTCGGCGACTTCGGTGGCGGTTACGCCAAAGGCGGCGAGCTTCTGCGGATCGACAATCACCTGATATACTTTGACCATGCCGCCGATGCTCGCGACTTCGGCGACGCCGGGAACCGTCTTGAGCTCGAAGCGCAGGAACCAATCCTGCAGCGAGCGCAATTGCGCCAGATCGTGCTGCCCGGTCCGGTCGATCAGCGCATATTCATAGATCCAGCCCACGCCGGTGGCATCGGGGCCGAGCGCAGCTTTCGCCCCTTCGGGCAGACGGCTTTGCACCTGGCTCAGATATTCGAGCACCCGGCTGCGCGCCCAATAAAGGTCGGTGCCATCGTCGAACAGCACATAGACGAAGCTGTCGCCAGTAAACGAATAGCCGCGCACCACCCGCGCACCGGGGACCGAAAGCATCGTCGAGGTGATCGGATAGGTGACCTGGTTTTCAACGATCTGCGGGGCCTGGCCGGGCCAGCTGGTGCGGATGATCACCTGTACGTCGGACAAATCGGGCAGCGCATCGACCGGGGTGGTCCGAACCGCCGCCACGCCGATAACGGTGAGCACGAGCGCGGCGACGAGCACCAGATTGCGCGCGCTGACTGACGCGCGGATGATCGCCGCGATCACTTGTCGCCGCCAATCGGCCGCGCGGCCACGCCGGTCAGGCTGGCTTCGGAATCAAGCAGGAACTGGCCCGAAGCAACGACCTTCTCGCCCGTGCCGAGCCCCGCCAGCACCTCGGTCATGCCGCCGCCTTCGCGCCCCGTCCGGATCTCCGCCGGGCGGTAGCGACCACCGGCCAGCGCCAGCATGACCAGGGTGCGCGTGCCAGTGCGGATCACGGCTTCGCTTGGCACGAGCAGGGCTTGTCCGCCGCCGCCTCCCAGCGTGACACTGGCAAACATACCTGGCCGCAGCCGCCCGCCACGATTGATGAGTTCGATCCGCACCGTCAGCGTGCGGCTGTCGGCCTGCGCGGTTGGCAGGATTGCCGTAACCCGGCCCATGAACTTTTCACCGGGAAATGCCGAAAGCGTTACCGCCGCGCTTTGCCCGGTGCGGATGCTGCCAGCCTGCGCCTCGGGGACCGCAGCGTTAAGCCAGACCGTGCCGAAGCCCGTCACTTGCGCAAGGCTTTGACCGGCGCTCAGCGTCATGCCTTGGCGCACGTCGAGCGACTGGATTACGCCTGCAATGGGGGAACGGATTGTCACGGTGCCGCTGGTCCGCCCGCTGCGCTCAACCTGCGTGATCAGCCCCTCAGGCATGCCCAAAAGGCGCAGGCGTTGGCGCGCCGCAGCGGTCAGTGCCGGCTTGCCGAGCCGTTTGACCGCCAAGAATTCAAGCTGCGCACCGCCCCATTCGGGCAACTGCACATCAGCGATTGGCGCGCCCGCACCAATCACGTCACCAGGTGCCCGGCCGTAAACCCGGTTGACGAAACCGCCCGAACGCGCCTGAACAATCGCCACGTCGCGCTGATTGAATTCAATTGTGCCGGCGACTGCGAGGCCCGCTGGCAAACTGCCAAATTCGGCTACCGCAACCCTTAGCCCAAGGCTTTGTCTGGCGGCAGGATCGACGCTGATCGCTGGCAAGGCATCGCCTGCGGGGGCCGCGTCGGCATATTTGGGAACGGTCTTCATCCCCATCGACGACAACGAATCGGGGTTGTCATACTTTTCGGCGGGGACCATCGGATCGTACCAGTAGAGCACCTTGCGGTCGGATTGTGCCGAGCCTGTCCCGGGCGCGGCTGGTCCGCTTTGCTGGCCAAACCAGTATCCGCCGCCACCAGCAAAGAGCACTGCTACCAGTATTGCGGCGCGCCAGCGCGCCGCCGTTGTCGCGTCCAAGCTCACGGCTGCATCCCCCCATAGGTATAATTGATCCGGACCGTATCGCGGGCGACGTCGGCTTCGCGCGCCAACACGTCGACTTCCGCTTCGGCGAGCGCGAGGCTTGAGAGCAGCGCGCTGCCAAGATCGACCTTGCCCGCTGCGTAACTGGCCATATCGAGTTCGGCGCGCTGCTTGGCCAGCGGCACCAGCACTTTGCGAGCGTTGTCGAGCTGCTGCATGTGCATTGCATGATCAGCCAGATCACCATCGAGCGCAGCGGCAAGGTCAAGCTCGGCAGCGGTGCGGATCAGGCGGGCCTGCGATTCTTCCCCAGCCCGCGCGGCGATCTTGGGGTCTTGTCGCCGCGCAGAAAACAGCGGCAAATCGATACTGACACCCACCGAAACCAAATTGCCGTAGGCTGGATCGCGGCGACCGTACGACGTGCTTACGCGCCAATCGGGCCGTTTGTCAGCGCGGGCCAATCCGGTATCGGCTTCTGCCCCGCGAATATTGGCATCGAGTGCTTGCAAGCGCGGCAGTGCAGCTAGCCCCGCGACCAGGCTGGGACGATCAACGGGCAACTGCGGAGGATCGCCCGTCACATCGACTTGCGGATCACCAGTGAAGCGCGCCAATCGCACTTTGGCTTTGGCAGCTTCGGCCGCCAGTGCGCTGCGCCGGTCGTTCACCGCCGCGCGCAATTGTGCAGGTTCAAGCGCTTGGCTGGGCCGCGCCGAG
>JAYVML010000220.1:0-1742 GCA_043758955.1 Novosphingobium sp.
TCTGGTGCGCGCGGCCAAGACGCGCGGTGTGGCGGTGACGGCGGGGGTGACCCCGGCGCACTTCCTGCTGTCGGACAATGCCGTCGGCGATTTCCGCACCTTCGCCAAGCTGTCGCCGCCGCTGCGCTGCGAAGCCGACCGGCAGGCCGTGCGTGCGGCGCTGGCCGACGGGACAATCGATGTAATTGCATCAGGCCACGATCCGCGCGGGCCCGAGGACAAGCGGCTGCCGTTCGCCGATGCCGAGCCGGGCATGGCCGGGGCCGAGACGCTGCTGGCGCTGACGCTGGGGCTGGTGCGCGATGGGGTGATCGATCTGGCCCGCGCTTTTGCGCTGCTCGCGGCCAATCCCGCTGCTTTGCTGGGCGTAGCCGCCGGGGCACTCGAGCTGGGCCGCGAAGCCGACCTGGCGCTGATCGATCCGGCCAAGCCGTGGCTGGTCAATTCGGACAAGATGGCCGCCAGCGCGGGCAATACCCCGTTCGACAAACAGGGCGTTGAAGGCCGCGTGCTGGCGCTGTTCAAAGGCGGCAGCGCCGTCGGCTGAACGGTGCCGAACGCGAAACCCTCTCGCGCCGAGACGCAAGGGGGCCGGGTTCGCGTTGTTATAGAATATTTTAGTGGCGGCGGGCGTTGACCGGGCCGATCGCGGCCATTGGCTTCATTGCCAGCCTGGTCGAGGTCGTGACTTTGGCCTGCGCCATCGCCGGGGCGTTTACCGCGCGGCCCGGCATCAACCGGCTGGCAGCATAAGCGAAGCATACGCCGCCGCGGTTCTTGACCGCCGAGCACAGGCTATTGGCACCGCGCCCGTCAAGCCCGGCAGCGGCCACGCGCCAGAAGTGTTTGCCCCGCACCGTGGCCTGCGTGATCGCCATCTTGAAATTACGCAGTTCGGGGTTCTTCGCCGCATAGTGGCCCCAGGCCCGGCGGGCCCCCTGCTCACTCGCAAACGAGCCGAGCTGCACCAGATGTGACGAGCCGTGACCCGCTACCTTGGCCAGCGCATGGCGTGGCCGCAGACCGGGACGGTGCGTAATGGTCGTGGGCCGCGCCGCGATCGCCAAGCGTGCCGGGGGTGCAGCCGGGGTCCTTGCTTCAGGCCCGGTTTGCGGCAGCGGCTGAACGACGGGAGTGGAATTGAATGCCTGCGAGAAAGCTTCAGGGGTCGGCGGGGCCGCAGCCACCGCCACTGCCGGAGCAGAAACGGGTGCGTCAACCGGTTGATACTGCGCCAGCGTTTCGACCGGAGCGGCGGCGGCGGGCAGTTCAACTGCGGCAGCGACCACCGGGGCGGCGCTCTTCACCGCGCCGGTTTCAGCAGCGAACTGTTGCTGATCACCGCTGGCATTGAGCGCCAGCGCGGCGGGCTGACCAGCGTCTGCGACCATCGGCACCCGCAGCAGCGCGGCGACCCGCAACTTGGAATCTTCGGGACGGGCCTTCATCACCCAATCGCTGATCCGTGCATCGAGCTGTTCGGGCGGCACGTCCTGCGCCGCCATCACCCGGGCTTCGCGCCAGCGTCCGTCGAGCGCGTAGGCATAGGCCAGGTTTTGGCGCACTTTGGGCGAATTATCGCCGCCGCGCAGCGCATCAGAGAGGATCGCCACGCCGCGCCCGCTGTCTCCAGCCAGCGCGTAGGCGAGGCCCAGATCAGCCGCAGGAACGGCATCACGCCAATCGTTGAGGATCGCCACCGCATCGGCATTGCGGCCTGCGCCGATATCAGCCAGTGCCAG
>JAYVML010000221.1:0-2372 GCA_043758955.1 Novosphingobium sp.
TCACCAATGCTCTGTTGCTCAACATCGCGCTAATCATTTTCGGTTGCCGGCGTTACCGTGATCTGTCCGCGGAAGTAGCCGACTGCCGTCTGGCCGAAGTCCAGGCCCGCGATTTGGCCGAACACGATGCTTTGACCGGCTGTCTTAATCGGCGGAGCATCGGCGCCGCCGCGACCGCCCTGGTATCCGCAGCACATGCCCGTGGCCAGGCAGCAGCCTTCATCATGCTCGATCTCGATCGGTTCAAGCAGGTCAATGATGTTAGCGGCCATGCCGCCGGCGATGCCCTTTTGCGCGAAGCAGCCAGGCGAATCTCCGCGGCGATGCCACCGTTGGCGCTGCTTGCCCGGCTGGGCGGTGACGAATTTGCGGTCATCGTGCCGTTCGATCCGTCTCGTGGTGAAGAGATCGAACAGTTGACCGAGGCCCTTATTTCCGATGTGGCGGAGCCAGTGCACCATGGCGACACGCAGATCGAAACCACGATCTCGGCCGGGATCAGCCGCGCGGAACCGGACCAGCTGACCGACACGGCGGCGCTGCTGCACATGGCCGACATCGCCATGTACCATGCCAAGCGCAACGGCCGTAATCGCTTTGCCTGGTACGAGGCGAATATGGAAAGCGAGCAGCGTTTCCGGGCCGAAATTGCCGCTGGCATCCGCCGCGGCATCACGCTGGGCGAATTCGTGCCCTATTACGAGAAGCAGATCGATCTGGAGAACGGCGCGATCGCCGGGTTCGAAATGCTAGCCCGCTGGAATTCGCCCAAATTGGGCTTGGTCAACCCAGAAATCTTCATTCCGGTCGCCGAAGAGGCTGGCTTGATCGGAGCGCTATCGGAAAGCCTGATCCGCCAGGCGCTGCGCGATGCGCGCAATTGGGACCCCAGGCTGACTTTGTCGGTCAACATTTCGCCTGTGCAATTGCGTGATCCTTGGTTTGCGCAGAAATTGCTCAAAATCCTGATTGAATCGAATTTCCCGCCAAGCCGGCTTGAGATCGAAGTGACCGAAAGCTGCTTGCACGAAAATATCACGCTGGTCCGATCGCTGATAACCAGCCTCAAAAACCAGGGCGTTTCCGTCAGCCTCGATGATTTTGGGACTGGCTACAGTTCGCTGTCGCAGCTGCGCACCCTGCCGTTTGATCGAATCAAAATTGATCGCAGCTTTGTTATGTCGCTGCTCGAAGACAAAGACAGCGCGACGATCATCCAGTCGATCATTTCGCTGGGCGAAGGCTTGGGCTTGCCGATCACTGCGGAGGGGATCGAAAGCGAGGCGGTGCTGGCGCAGTTGCAGCGGCTCGGCAAATTCAAGGGCCAAGGCTACCTCTACGGCTTCCCCGAACCGGCTGATCGCACCGAAGCCGAACTGGCGCAGCTCGATCTGCTGCTGGTGCCGCCCGCCGCACCGGCTGCGGGGACCAAGCGCCGCACCGCACGTTAAACCGCAGCTTTACGCGCCGCGCTGCAGCGCATAGAGCGCCAAGCCATGCGGGTTCCCTTCGTCAAGATGCACGGTCTGGGTAACGATTTCATCGTGCTGGACGCGCGCGTCGATCAACTGCCGGTGATGACCACTGCGCTGGCGGCGGCGCTGGCGGATCGCAACACCGGGATTGGCTGCGACCAGCTGATAGTGCTCGAACCCTCCGCCAGCGCTGACTTGAAGATGCGGATTTTCAACCACGACGGCGGCGAGGTCGAAGCTTGCGGTAATGCCAGCCGCGCGGTCGGTTTGCTGTTGGGGAAATCAGCACAAATTGAGACCCTGGGCGGGCTGCTCGCAGTCAATCCGAGCGATAACGGGATTGCAGTCGAGCTGGCCGCGCCGCGCTTCGAATGGGATCAGATCCCGCTGGCCTATCCGATGGACACCCACTTGATGCCGGTGGCCTGGGAGGTGCTCGATACGCCGACCGCAGTCAACGTGGGCAACCCGCATGTGGTGTTTTTCGTGCCCGACTGCAGCGCGGTTGAACTGGACCGGCTCGGCCCCGAGATTGAGCACGATCCGCTGTTTCCCGACCGGATCAACGTCAACGTCGCCACCATCGAAAGCCGCAGCCGGATCCGGCTGAGGGTATGGGAACGCGGCGTGGGCGAAACCCGCGCTTGCGGCACGGGGGCGTGCGCAACGGCAATTGGCGCGATGCGGCGCGGGCTGACTGACCGCGCGGTCACTGTCGTTTTGACCGGCGGCGAGCTGGTAATTGCTTGGACCGAAGCGGGCACGATCCGCATGACTGGCCCGGCGGCTGAAAGCTTTCGCGGCACGTTTGAAGCTGCCGACTACGGAGCCTTGGTTTGAGCCTCGAAGTCATCTCGCTCGGCTGCCGGCTCAATCTGGCCGAAAGCGAGACGCTCC
>JAYVML010000222.1:0-4930 GCA_043758955.1 Novosphingobium sp.
GCCGGCAGCTCCGTCTTTACCGAGCTCAAGAACCTCGTGGTGTGGAACAAGAACAACGGCGGGATGGGTGCCTTCTATCGCTCGAAACACGAGCTGATCTTCGTCTTCAAGCAAGGCACGGCCGAGCATACCAACAGTTTTGGCCTTGGTGAGACCGGGCGTTACCGTACCAATGTCTGGGACTATGCCGGGATCAGCAGCATTTCCGGTTCGCGCAGCGAGGAGTTGGCGATGCACCCGACGGTCAAACCGGTCGCGCTGATCGCGGATGCCATCCGCGACTGCTCGCGCCGCGGCGAGATCGTGCTCGATTGCTTCGGCGGCTCTGGGTCGACCCTGATCGCAGCCGAGAAAACCGGACGCAATTCCCGGCTGATCGAATACGATCCTCTCTACTGCGATACCATCATTCGCCGCTGGGAAAAACTGACCGGCAAGCACGCAATGCTGGCCGTGACCAATGAGACCTTCGAGGACCTGGCTGACAGCAGAATAGGTGTGGAACTAGTCACAGATGAAGCTGCTTGATGGGCGACGGTAAGCTTCCCGCACCGATCGCGGGGCCCGTGGTCGGGTATGGCCGGCCACCCGCCGAGCACCGGTTTCAGAAGGGGCGATCCGGAAATCCGGGCGGGCGTCCGCCGCGTAGCAAGAACAAGCCCAAGACCTTCGATCCGGCATCTCAGCCAACCGACAACCTGATCCTTGAGGAAGCCTATCGCCCGGTGACAATCCGCGAAGGCGAGCGAACCATTGAACTGCCCGCTATCCAGGCTGCGATGCGGGCATTGGCTATCTCGGCAATGAAGGGCAGCCGGCTGTCACAACGCACACTCGCGGAACTTGTACGCACCGTCGAAGAGCGCAAGACGAGCGAACATCAAACCGCGCTTGAAAACGCGTTCGATTACAAGGTGCAATGGACCAGAGAACTCACGCAACGCAGAGCGCAAGGACTTGATCGAGCAGATCCCGTTCCGCATCCCGATGACATCATCATTAACTGGCAGACCGGACATGTGAAAGTTGAAGGCCCACTCGATGAGCTCGAGAAGGATAGGTGGGACGAGCGCCTAGCTCGCCGCGCCGAGGCGCAGGACGAAGTCAATATATTTGCCGAACGCTTCCGCAAGTCTCGGACCGAAAAGACGAAGCTTATGTGGCGGCTCGAGTGGCACTTCGAGCAACGGATTTTTGACATCATCAACGACAGTTTGCCGGCACGCTACAAAGCGAAGTTGCAGAACAGATCATATGCAGAAGGGGCATCCACAGAGGGCAAAGCACTCGACGAATTGCGCCGCAGCAGAAAATGAATCGGTCGAGGATCTAGAGCTCAGTAGCCGTACGTCTGCAATTGAGCCTTCTTTGACGCAAAGCGGACAGTCCGGACCCGACAACATTGCGGACGTGGAACAAGTTGTTAATGTCTGGCTGTGAAGGCGGCAATCCTGCGTAGGGCAAAGAGAGCCTTCGGTGCAGCCATACTGCTGGCCACCCTTCTCGTGGTCTCCCTGGCCGGATATATTGCGTTAGAAAGGCACCGACTGGCACAGTTCAGTAGGACCTACGAAAGACCGTTAAAGCTTGAAGGCAACGCATTACGCGTTCGGAACGAGCTTCAAACATCGCCGGGTTCGAATAGCCTCCAATTCATTGTCATGCCTTCTTTCAGTCACAAGTGGTTTGCCGTGGCCGTCGCGGAAAAAGGCGGTACGGGAATAGTAGAGGTTGTCATTCAGCCAGTTGCGGAAACAGCTGGAATAGACGGAATTAGCAAGGTCGATCCAATCTGGTCGGGTGCTATCACTCATCGAAAGTTCGCTATACCGCTTGCCGATCTACAACGGTTTTTGAGACATTGGGATGATCTCACGGACAACTATACAGGTGAAGGACGGGTTTGGACGGACGGTAGTAGGCTATCATTTGAGCGACGACACAACGGCCGTGTGACTTCTGGAAGTGGCAATTCGCCTTGCCATGATGATGTGCTGGGCGATTGGGCCGCTCGACAATTCGATCACTATGCTCCCGAGCTACGTGACTTGCGGGCACCGGGGCTGGAACAAGCCTTCAAGAGTGGCACTTGCAACCCTTCAATCTTCAGCCTTGGATGATGTCCGCTAACCACCCCAAATAGGTCGTTGCGGCAGCTGATGAACGACCCGATTGCGGACATTGGGACTTTTGTGTTGCACATTCTCACATCGCAGCTGAGCTTCAGTTTTTCGGCGTGGGGAGTCTGACATGGCAAAGAACGAACTTGCCGCCGCTTATACGGCGGCTTGGAACACCGGGCGACCAGAGGCCGTAGCCGCATTCTTGGCTGCAGAGGGCGCCATAACCATCAATGATGGAATCCCTTGGGAAGGTCGCGATCGCGTGGCGCAAATGGCAGCGGGGTTTTACGCGGATATTCCCGATCTCAATCTGGTGTGCGACGGGCTACGAACTTCTGGAGATCATCTGGTCTATCTTTGGACTTTCACGGGAACGCATGCCGGAACGCGCAAGGCAGTGAAAGTCCTCGGCTGGGAGGAGTGGGATGTTGATGCTGAAGGCTTGATCAGACTTTCGCGTGGTTGGTTCGACAGCGAGGACTATGCGCGTCAAACCCAATCTTGATAAAGCCGGTTGCTAAGGTTTGTCTACGACCGATTTCCACCCCGAATGAGGCATGACGGCTGGTAAGTAACAACCCGAACCAGGCCATTGCGGTATTGCTTACCGCATCTCGAAAGCGGCTGCTCTGGCGCAGCTGGGCATTCTATGAGCGGACCTACGCGCGTGCGCGCGCAAACGTCATCGAAAATGGGCAATTGCCACGCCAGAGCCCTTGCAGAAGGAGCTTGTTTTCTGACTACAGATCCATGAAACTAACCCGGAACCAATGGGGAAACTGGCATGAAGACTGCGACTGTAATTCTGGCTGGAGCCGCGCTCATTGCGCCTTTGCCGGTCGCCGCACAGGCGCCGATCAGCCATAGCCAGAAGATCGTGCACCCATCTTGGTTCTGCGACGTCAATTGGGACCAGAACTGCGAAGACAGTGAGACAGTCGTCGCCGACAATGGCTGGCAGGTGTGCCGGGCGATTTTCAACGTCAACACCAGTGACGGACACGATGCCTGGTTCCATGCCGACCCGGCCCAATTCTATCCCGGTGATCCAGAATCTCCCGATCGCTTTGGCGCGATAGCTTTCACCATTCATGGCTATGGCAACGGCAATCCACTCGATCAGCGAGGCAGCAAGGAGGTGGTCGAGAATGTCGGGATCGACATGATTCCGGCTAGCGCCAACAATTACGGTCGCTACCAAGAGCACTGCACGATGCCAGCGCACGATTGAACGGACCGCAAAGAGCAAAACCGCAACTTGTTGGTGCAGGCACCGTCTTCCTGCACATAATGGATTTAGGAAGAACTTATATGACCGGCCTGTCTATTGACGAAATCAAGCTTCGCACCTCAGCCGTGGCGGCAAGTCCGGGTGACGACATGGCTGGCTTCTTCGCATACGACGTGCTGATCGAAAGCCAGCAAGGCACCGCAAGAGGGCTCATGGGGCTGGCCGCCTCGGTGATTGAATCGATGCTCCGCGACCTGCTGGTCAGCGATCCGCTGCCACCCCGACCGGAAATTGCCGCGCTGATCGCACCGGGCGGTGCGCTCGACGGACGGCAGGCGCTACTGAACCATCTTACCCAAAACAGTTTCTTCGACACCGCGACCGGCAGTGCCGTCCAGGCGCTATTCAGCTGCGACCGCAGCAGGTTTGGCTACGGGAAGCTGCCCAAATTTGATCAGGACACGATCGGCGCGCTGATGCCGTGCCTTACCTTTGCAAGTCCAGATGACATAGATACAGCGCCGCGCAGCTTGACCCCGGAAACTATCCGCGACGATTTCTACACCGCGTTCAATTCGCTGACCTCCGTGTTGCTTGACCATATAGGTAATCGGCAACGGGGCGAAGAATGAGCTCCCCCCTGCCTGCAGGACGGGCAACTGCGAAAATCCTGACTGCCTGAGGGGACAATTCGTCCTGGGCATTGCAGAGGTCCCCAAACTTTTCGAGCGCAGTTTTCTTGGCTTGTGACTGTAGGTCCTCGACGTTCCGTAGCGACAGTGAAAACCGCAGGTACATCACAATCAGGCAGATCGCCTCAAGCGAGGCGTTGAAGTAGCTGAACCGACTGGCTCGCTTACCATGACGTGGCGTCGAACGCCCCTGGCGATTGACCGCCCCAGTCACTGGTCGGTGCCTTTACCCTGTCAGAGCCCCTGGCTCCGTTCCACAGCTCGATCATTCAGATAAACAGCGACTTGCCGGACGTATCTACCTTGCAGTTACCGAGCATTGCACGAACCGCCGGATCTCGCATTCCTTCGATGTCCTTGCGGGCCATCTGGTTGGCGCGTTCCTCGACCTTGGCTCCAAGTCCTCGTGCGATGAAGTCTTCAAGCGCACGATCGACCGCTTCAACCGATGCTCCAGGCATCCGAGCAAGAAAGCGCTTTCGGAAATCTCCGCGCAGTGCAGCTTCGGCCTCTTCACGCAACTTGGCGTCATACTTTTTTGCTATTTCCTCTTGGGCCTCGGGCGCAGTCCGGTCGAGGTAATTGCCCTCGACCAGCCAGAGCGCGAACTGCTGTTGCGCATGGCTGCCACCCTGTCGGTGGAGGCAGGGCATCAGTTCGCCTAGATCGATCCCTGCGTCGCTGACCACCCGCGTCCCTTCCCCACTGTCGCCGGAACTTCCCCGAAACGACTGGCTGCTGTCGAGAGCTGGCGGATCAAGGAACTGGTCGAGACAATAGGCTTCGACCGTGTAGTCGCGGCTTTGTTCCCCGGCACCGAGGTCCACGGCAAGCGCGACGGCGATCACCATTCTCTGCTCACCTGCTTTCGAGGGAAAGACCAC
>JAYVML010000223.1:0-2208 GCA_043758955.1 Novosphingobium sp.
GGTTGTTTTCGGGTGATCTTATTCGCGGCGCCAGCGCCCGCCTCCTCCCTTGAAAGCTAGCCCATGACCAACCGCATTCTTACCACCCATGTCGGGTCATTGCCCCGTTCTGCTGCCGTGACCGACCTGGTCTTTGCCCAGGAACGCGGCGAGGTGATTGACCCGGCGCAGTTCAATGCGGTTATCGGCGCGGCGGTGGATGATGCGGTGGCACGGCAGGTCGTCTCGGGCGTCGATCTGGTCTCGGATGGCGAAATGTCGAAGATTTCTTATGCCACCTATATCAAGGATCGGATCACCGGCTTTGACGGCGACAGCCCGCGCACCCCGCCCCAGGACCTTGAGATGTTTCCCAGCTTTCTCAACCGCCAGGACAAGGGCGGCGGCACTCCGACCTATCGGCGGCCAAAATGCGTGAGCGAAATTGCGCCCAAAACACTAGTGCCTTTGCACGACGATCTGGCGCACATGGCATCCGCGCTGGCTCGGCATCAGCCCGTTGGTGGCTTCATGAATAGCGCTTCACCTGGCGTGATCGCGCTGTTCCAGCCCAATGACTATTACCCGACACAAGACGCCTATCTGGAAGCGCTGGCAGAGGCGATGCGGTCTGAATATGAGGCGATTGTTGCTGCCGGGCTGATCCTGCAACTCGATAGCCCCGATCTCGGTCTTGGCCGTCACATGATGTACAAGGACCACAGCGATGCCGAATATCTGACTTTGATCGGCGGCCATGTCGAGGCGCTTAACCACGCGCTGCGCAATGTTCCCGCTAGCCAAGTGCGGATGCACGTCTGCTGGGGCAATTACGAAGGGCCGCATTGCTGCGACGTGGAAATGGGCGTGATCCTGCCCACGCTGATGGCCGCGAAACCTGCCGGACTGCTGTTCGAAACCAGCAACCCGCGCCACCAGCATGACTGGAATTATTTTGTCGAGATGGCGGACATCATCCCAGAAGAAAAGGTGCTGATTCCCGGCGTGATCGACAGCACTACCAACTTCATCGAACACCCCCGCGTGGTGGCCGAGCGAATCGAGCGTTATGCTGGGATCATCGGGCGCGAGCGGGTGATTGCCGGCACCGATTGCGGCTTTTCCACCTTCGCCGGGTTCGGCGTGGTCGATCCCGAGATCGTCTATGCCAAATTGGCAACCCTGGCCGAGGGCGCGGCCTTGGCGAGTAAGCAGCTATGGTGAGCCTCAAACAGCGCATCGCCGCCGGGGACGCATTGCTGGGAACCTTCCTCAAGACCCCGCACCCGCATATCGTGGAAGTGCTGGCGTCGAGCGGGCTGGATTGCCTCTGCATCGATGCCGAACACGCGCCGTTTGACCGACGGGACATCGATGCCTGTGTAATGGCCGCACAGCTCGGCGGCCTGCCCGTCCTCGTCCGCACCCCAAACAGCAGCGCTGAGCAGATTTTGAATGCACTCGATTGCGCTGCGGATGGCGTGCTTGTGCCCCATGTCCGCAGCGCCGCCGAAGCGCGTGCCATTGTTGCATCGGCGCATTACGGCGTGGGGGGCAGAGGTTATGCCGGATCGTCGCGGGCGGCAGGTTATGGCACCAGATCGATGCCCGATCACCAAGTCGTAAGCGCCGCCAAGACAGTGGTAATTGCCCAAATCGAGGATGCCGAAGCACTGGCCGAGATCGATGCCATCGCGGCGGTGGAAGGCATCGACGCGCTGTTCGTCGGGCGGATTGACCTAACGGTATCTTTGGGTTGCGAAAGCCCCGACGATCCAAAGGTGATTGGGGCGGTCAAGCGGATCGTCGCCGCCTGCGTCACGGCAAGTCGGCCCGTCGGCATGTTCGTCTCCCGAAGCGCTGATGTCGCGATGTGGCGTGAACAAGGTGCGACGCTGTTCCTGCTCGGCTCAGATCACGGGTTTGTGAGGGGGGGAGCGAAGGCATTGAGGGTCGCGGCAGGGATTTGAAGTGAGTGTCTAACCTGGCCCAACAAGCGACCTCAGCCTTTGAGGGTTGCGATCCCCCTCAGAGCCCACCAGCCATCTGCCGCCGCAGTGCCAGTTCATCAAACACGGTCCATCCCTCCACCACATGCCCGTCAATCGTCCGTAGATGCGTGATGGCGAGGATGTAGATGTCTTGTCCTGTTGCCGCGCCGTACAACCCTTCCGCAACATGGCGCGCAGTCATTGACCAGCGGAGCGAGATGTCGGTGTAGGGGCCTTC
>JAYVML010000224.1:0-3542 GCA_043758955.1 Novosphingobium sp.
TACATAGGCTCGCTTCCAGGCAAGATTATTTCCAACCTCAAGAAGGCTGGTGCCACCAATCCGCTGTTCTTGCTCGACGAGATCGACAAGCTTGGGCAGGATTTCCGCGGTGACCCGGCCTCGGCTTTGCTTGAAGTCCTCGACCCCGAACAGAATTTCAGGTTCCAGGATCACTACCTGGAGCTCGACTACGATCTGTCGGATGTGATGTTCGTCTGCACCGCCAACAGTCTCAATTTGCCGCAGGCCTTGCTTGATCGGATGGAGATCATCCGGCTCGAAGGCTATACCGAGGATGAGAAGGTTGAGATCGCGACGCGGCATCTGCTCGACAAGCAGGTTAAGGCGCATGGGCTCAAGCCGGGCGAATTCACGCTAACGACCGAAGCCCTGCGCGACCTGATCCGATTTTACACCCGAGAGGCTGGCGTGCGCACGCTGGAACGCGAAATTGCGCGGCTGGCACGCAAAAGCCTGCGCCAAATCCTTGAGGGCAAGGTCAAGTCGGTCACGGTGACGCCAGAAAATCTTGGTGACTTCGCCGGGGTGCGCAAGTTCAAGCACGGAGTTTCGGAAGAAGAACACCAAGTGGGCGCGGTCACTGGCCTCGCCTGGACCGAGGTTGGCGGCGAACTGTTGACGATCGAAAGTGTCACCGTGCCGGGCAAGGGCGGGGTTAAGACCACGGGCAAGCTGGGCGAAGTGATGACTGAGAGCATCCAGGCCGCGTTCAGCTTCGTCAAGGCGCGCAGCCCCGCTTATGGCATCAAGCCTTCGCTGATCGCGCGCAAGGATATCCATATCCACTTGCCCGAAGGCGCGGTGCCAAAGGACGGTCCTTCGGCCGGGGTCGGTATGGTCACCTCGATTGTCTCGACGCTAACCGGAATTCCGGTGCGCAAGGATTTGGCGATGACCGGTGAGGTGACGCTTCGTGGACGCGTCCTGGCGATCGGCGGGCTCAAGGAAAAGTTGCTGGCGGCACTTCGCGGAGGTATCACGACTGTTCTGATACCCGAGGAAAACCGCAAGGATTTGGCTGAAATCCCTGCGAAGGTGCTCGAAGCGCTGGAGATCATTCCAGTGGCGCACGTCGACGAAGTGCTGGCTCGCGCTCTGACCGAACCGCTCGTGCCGATCGAATGGATCGATGCCGATGATCTGGCTAGCCAGCCTGTCGCAGCAGGTTCAGGCAGCCCAAATTCCCCTGCGACCGCGCACTGATTCGCGCACCCGATAAGCCAATGTTGCAATGCGGCATAACGATCCTGATGGGGTTTGCCCCCAACTAAGGCACGAAATGGCGGAAATTCGTGGATAATCTGCGATGAACTGCGTGGTTTGGCTTTGACAGTCGGGACAAAAGCCGCTCAATTCTGCGCCAGCTTTAAGAGGCGAATCGCGACTTTTACGTAAGCATCCACAAAGGTAGGGGGATCCCGACATGAACAAGAACGATCTGATTAGCGCAGTCGCCGAAACCAGCGGTCTGACCAAGAGCGACTCGACCAAGGCCGTCGAGGGCGTTTTCGAAGCAATCTCCGGTGCGCTGAAGAGCGGTGATGAAGTCCGCCTAGTCGGCTTTGGCACCTTCTCAGTGGCGAAGCGCAAGGCTTCGACCGGGCGCAACCCGCGCACTGGCGAACCGATGAGCATCAAAGCCTCGTCGCAGCCCAAGTTCAAGGCTGGCAAGGGCCTGAAAGACGCCGTCAACTAAGTTTGACGCTATCTGGGCTGCGACATGCAGCCCGGCACCTAAAGCGCCGTGCTTGCTTCCGGGCAGGCGCGGCGTTTTAATGTCAGTGGCGCGCGGCTGACTTGCCGCGGATTTTGGGTGCGAGCGGCGGGCTGGCAAACGATACGAGTTTCGAAAATGCCCAGGCCAGTAACAGAGCGGTAGTCAGCGCGAGCATCCACACCCAGATCGCGCGGCCCAAGAGTTCGGACATCCAGACCAACACGGTCAGGTGAACACAGTAAAGCGGCAGCGAGAAGTTGCCGAGCCATTCCAGCGCCGGTCGCATGCGCGGCGGCGGGGTAGACATCGCAGCGGTCCACATGATCGCGGGCAGGAACAACAGCCCAAACAGCAAATCGCCGAGGATCGTGCTCAGCGGCAGGATGGGAACCAGCACGATCCCGAACACCGGAAATCCCAGCGCCAGCCACCACGGCAATGCCGGTCCGCGCCGGCCGGCCGTGTATTGCCGCCCGATCCAGACCCCCAGCACATAGGACCAGCCAACCCGCGGCAACGCGCTCCACCATGTCGTCCAGGTTGGCGCGTTCACGCCCATCGTGTCCGAACCGTGGATTTGCACTTCGTGGACCAGCCAGATCGCCATCGCCGCAGCAAGCGCTAGCATCCACCGGGTCGGAACGCGGTGCAGCACCGCCGCATGCACGAAATTGGCCAGCAGCTCGTAAAACAGGGTCCATTGCGGCCCGTTGAACCGGTAGAACGGCCCGGTGCCAGCGAAACTGGGGACCATTGCCAGATCGAGCGCCAGCATCCACAACAGCGTCAGCGGATCGGCCATCCCGATCACCACCGCGCGGACCAGCGCCACACCTGCGCCAACAGCCACCAGCGGCAGCAGGCGCTTATAGCGGACCCAGGTAAATTCGATCGCACCGATCCCTGCGCTGAGCTTCTTTTCGGTCGAGACCGCGAGGACAAACCCGCTCAGCAGGAAAAACAGATCGACGAACAGATAGCCGCGCCCGAATGGGCCGCCGATCCGGTAAACGATGTCCGTGTGGTAAAACACCACCATAAAGGCCGCGATGCCACGTAGTCCGTCAAGCTGGACCATCCGCGCAGTCTGCGCGCGCGGGCTTGGCTGGGCCGCCTCGACGATCATACAGTGGAGCGCTCCCCTTGGTTTGACGATTACACCAGCATCCGCGGCAAAGATCAATTCGCAGATGATTGCCGCGTCCACTGGACGGGGCAGGTGCCGATCCCTATATGCGCGGGCGATGAACCGCATTTTCCTTGCCTTTATGGCCCTGCTGGCAGGGCTCGCCGCGCAGGTCGCGCCCACTGCGGCACGGGTGAGTGAAGACACGCAGATCGGTGCAGCCAAAGCTGCGCGTACGCTTGAACGCCAGGTAGCGGTGGAAGCCACGGCCGCAGTGGCGCGTCCCAGCCAGCCCTACGCGCTGGCGGCCAAGGCTGGCTTGACGGCGCGCAGTGCCCAATCACGGGTGCTTGCGCCAGTCCTGATCGGGATCGACCGCGCGCGCGAATAATGCCACCCGCAGCGTCATCGATTGCCAAGCTGCGCGGCTGCTATTCGCCCTGCGCGGCCCTTGTCCATACCTTTCAAATTTCAGGAAATGCTTATGATCGGCGCCATTGCCAAGCGTATTTTCGGCTCGTCCAACGACCGCCTAGTCAAAAAGCTGGAAAGGACCGTCCAGCAGGTCAATGCCTTTGAACCGTTGATCGAAGCGCTCAGCGATGCCGAACTGGCCGCGCAGACCGACAAATTTCGCGGCCAGCTGGAGCAGGGCAAGAGCCTGGATGACATCATGCC